>NZ_JBDIZJ010000003.1:0-437560 GCF_039748935.1 Pontibacter chitinilyticus | reverse complement strand
ACTCTACACCTGTCAGCTTACATATCTCTTCGGCAAACTCTCTGATGGTGATCTCAGAAGGATTGCCCACATTTACCGGCAGCGCATAGTCGCTGAGCAGCAGGCGGTAAATGCCTTCTACCAAATCATCTACATAGCAAAACGAACGGGTCTGGCTGCCATCGCCAAAGATGCTCAACGGCTCTCCCCGCAAAGCCTGGCTCAGGAAAGCAGGCAGTACGCGACCATCGTCCAGGCGCATGCGTGGACCATACGTATTGAAGATACGCACAATGCGGGTTTCCAAACCATGGTGCATGTGGTAGGCCATAGTCATGGCTTCCTGAAAGCGCTTTGCTTCGTCGTAGCAGCCACGCGGACCTACTGGATTCACGTTGCCCCAGTAATCCTCGCGTTGCGGGTGTACCAGTGGATCGCCATATACTTCCGAAGTAGAGGCGATTAGCATGCGGGCATTCTTGGCCTTGGCAAGGCCCAACAGGTTATGCGTACCCAAAGAGCCTACTTTCAGCGTCTGAATCGGAATTTTCAGATAATCGATTGGGCTGGCGGGGGAGGCAAAGTGCAGGATATAATCCAGGTGCCCCGGCACATGCACAAACTTAGAGACATCGTGGTGGTAAAACTCGAAGTCCTGTAATTTAAACAGGTGCTCAATGTTTTCCAGGTTGCCCGTAATCAGGTTATCCATGGCAATGACATGGTACCCTTCCTTAATAAATCTATCACAAAGGTGCGAGCCCAGAAAGCCCGCACCACCTGTGATCAATACTCTTTTTTTAGACATATATTAGTTAAACTGCTGCATTTTCTTCCTGAATGACCTGCTGCAGGCCAATTCCGTAGTAAACGAAGCCTTTATCGCGCATGTCAGCAGCATCATAGATATTTCTGCCGTCAAACACAACTTTGTTCTTCATGAGCTTACTTACTACGTTAAAGTTCGGTGATCGGAATTCAGGCCATTCTGTTACTAGCAGCAAAGCATCGGCATCAATCAAAGCTTCATATTCGTCACGACCATACTCGATGCTGTCGCCCAGCGTGTGCTGTGCCTCTTTCATAGCCACCGGATCATAGGCCCGCACTTTGGCACCTTGCTCCAGCAACTTTTGGATGATCACTAGTGACGGTGCTTCACGCATGTCGTCAGTTTTTGGCTTGAAGGAAAGACCCCAAATAGCAAAGGTTTTACCAGCCAGATCGCCGTTAAAGTGTTTGCTGATCTTATTATATAATACTGATTTCTGATTCTCATTCACTTCTTCCACTGATTGCAGTACGCGCATCTGATAGCCATTATCGGAAGCAGTGCGGATCAACGCTTTCACGTCTTTCGGGAAGCAGGAGCCGCCGTAGCCGATGCCCGGGTAGATGAATTTATTACCAATACGGGCGTCTGAGCCAATACCTTTGCGCACCATATTCACGTCAGCGCCCATAATCTCACACAGGTTGGCGATATCGTTCATAAAGCTGATTTTGGTGGCCAGCATGGCGTTAGCCGCATACTTGGTCATTTCGGCAGAAGGGATGTCCATGCAGATAAGCGGATGCCCGTTCATCAGGAATGGCTTATACAGCTTCTTCATCACCTTCTCTGCTCTGTCAGAGGCAACGCCTACCACAATACGATCCGGCTTCAGGAAGTCTTCGATGGCAGCGCCTTCTTTCAGGAACTCAGGGTTCGAGGCCACATCAAACGGAATGTTAACGCCACGCTTCTCCAGTTCCTCCTCAATCGCCTTACGCACCTTGTTAGCAGTACCAACCGGCACAGTGCTTTTTGTTACTACTACCACGTAGTCGTTCATGTTCTGGCCAATGCTACGAGCAACTGCCAACACATACTTCAAATCGGCACTGCCGTCTTCACCCGGAGGTGTGCCTACCGCAATAAAGGCCGCATCGCAGCCCTGGATACTGGCAGCCAGATCTGTTGAGAAAGTGAGGCGTTCTTTCTGCGTGTTTCGCGCCACCATTTCTTCCAGCCCCGGCTCATAAATAGGAAGAATGCCTTTTTTAAGATTATCAATTTTCTTAGTGTCGATATCAATACAAATCACATCAATACCAACTTCGGCGAAACAAGTTCCTGTTACCAGGCCTACATACCCAGTACCAACTACGGCTATTCTCATAAACTTAATAGATTGAGGTTACAAATATAAAATTATTCTTTTTATGTATACTTTAATATGATGCACTAATTGCGTAAAACTGCCGCAGAAAATAACTAATGAGCCTGCAGGTGGTGCTTCCACCAATACTGAAAGACCAACAGCATCCATACCGGGGTTTCAACGGAAGAAGATGAAGCTGAGTTCAGTTGCTGGCGTAAGTTTCTGACCTGCTGTACATCAAACATACCCTGTTCTGCTACAAATGCATCTGACAGATATTCTTCCACCAGATGCCGCCCTTCCGATTTCAACAGCGTTTGCAGCGGGATCTCAAATCCTTTTTTAGGCCTTTTCAACAACTCGGGCGGCAAAGCCTCCCGAAATGTTTCCTGTAAAATCTTTTTCCGGATACCTGCCTGAACTTTAGAGCTGGCAGGTAATGTAAAAACATAGGCGGCAAGCCGGTGATCCAGAAACGGGCTCCTGACTTCAAGGCTGTTAGCCATCCCCATCAAATCAATTTTAGGGAGCATATCATTTGCCAGCACCAGTTGCCAGTCGGCCAACAGTACGCTATTCAGGTCTACAGGGTTTTCAACAAGGGGGTTGAGAACACTTTTTTTTCTTGAGTAGTATGATTCGGCAAGGGCAAACGCTCTTTTCTGAGGGTGTAGCAAAGCTGCAGCCGCTGTTTCATGCTGCCAAGAGGCCCAAAACCAGTAGCGTGCATCCGCCGGCATGGCAGCCCCTTGGGCAAAGCGCTGCAACTGCCGCACTTTGTTACCCCTCGCCCCTGTTCTGGATGCAGGTAAGGCATCCCACAGCCACCGAAGCTGCCTTATTGCTCGGGTAGTTGCACCTCCCGCTGCAGCGCTATAGAATGCCCGGTGTTTGTTATAGCCTCCAAACAGTTCGTCGGCTCCATCGCCGGAAAGTACAGCCTTTACCCGCTTGCCTGCATACTTACTCAGCACATACACGGCCAGTGCCGACGAGTCAGCGAAAGGTTCACTGAGGTTGTTTAGCATGCCACATAGGTGCTCGTACAGGTCGCCGGTGTGTAGCAGCAGTTCGGTATGGTCTGTTTTATACTTCTGTGCTACCAGACGGGCGTAGTGTGTTTCATCAAAGTATGGCTGCTCTTTAAAACCAATTGAAAAGGTTTGAAGTGACGGATTGTGTTTCGCAGCTAGTGCTACTACTACGGAAGAATCGATGCCGCCACTCAGGAAAGCGCCGACCGACACATCAGCTACCTGACGGTCTACCACCGCTTGTTCCATTAGCTGTGCCAGTGCCTGCTGTTGCTGCTCGTAAGGTTGCGGGTTGCGAGCTGCTTTTGCGGCATTAAAAGGCAAGGTATACCATACTTCTTCCTGCACTTGCCCTTTTTGTATGTGCAGGACGTGGCCAGGCAGCAGTTTTCTTACTCCCCGTAACATAGAAGCAGGAGCCGGCACGTAGCTTAATTGCAGGTACTGGAGTAGCGACACACAATCTACTTCACGTGGAACACCCAGCGCCAGCAGCGCGGCCATCTCAGAGCCGAATAGAAACTGATTGGCATCGCTGTAGTAGAGCAGCGGCTTTTCGCCGAAGCGGTCCCGGGCAATAAACAGGCTTTCGGTGGCGGCATCATACATTGCAAACACGAAGAAGCCCTGCAGTTTATGCAGACACTTCTGCCCCTCCCGCATGCATAGCTGCAGCACCACTTCTGTGTCTGAGGTTGTTCGGAAGAGCACTCCCTGCTGCTGCAAGGCAGTCCGCAGCTGTTTATAGTTAAATATCTCGCCGTTAAAGATGATCGTGTAGCGACCGCTCTCGTCTGAAAAGGGCTGGTTTGCTTCTGCGGCAGGATCAATGATAGAGAGGCGGCGGTGCGCCAGCCCCACGGAGCCATGCAGATACAGCCCGTCAGCGTCGGGGCCGCGGTGCCGCAGCGCTGCCGACGCCTGCCGCAGCCGGGCCAATGCCGCATGGCCACCTTCCGAAAAAGCATATACTCCTGTTAGTCCGCACATAGGTTTAGGTAAAGGTATACTTTATCTTTTAGCCTTCCCTTTGTTCACACCTACGGCGCCTAATTTTTTGCACCGGATCAACCTATTTTCACCTGTTTCAACAACCTGGCTCCGGATAAAAAGTATAGCTATTTACATATCACCTAAGTCATTTTTATGAAGCCGGATTGGTTGGATAGGAAGGAATATCCGTTTAAGTCGAGATATATACAAGTAGAGGCAGGCAAAATGCACTATATAGATGAGGGAGAGGGTATGCCCATCGTTATGCTGCATGGCACGCCTTCCTGGTCATTCCTTTACCGTAACCTGATCAAGATCCTTCGCAAACATTATCGCTGCATTGCCATGGATATGATTGGCTTCGGCCTTTCGGACAAGCCGGAGAACTGGAGCTACAAGCCGCGTGCCCATGCCGCCAACTTCGAAAAGCTGATGGAGCACCTGCAGCTCAAAGACATTACCCTGCTGACACATGACTTTGGCACTCCAATTGGCCTGGCTTATGCCATCAGGCATCCCGGCAATGTGAAAAACATTGTGATGCTGAACTCCTGGACCTGGTCCCTCTCCAGGCATCAGACCTTTACGAAAGCCAGCAAATACCTGGTGGGGCCTCTGGGCAAGTTTCTGCATTCCAAATTAAACGTATCAACCAGAACACTTGTAAACGAGCTTTTTGGTGATATTGAGAATTTTCCGGAACCCTTGAAACAGCATTATGTGCAGGCGCTGGGCCAACCGGAGGATTGTGTTAAAAAGCTGGCCTGTGCCCGTGAACTGGTGGGCGCCAGCAAGTGGTATGAGGAGCTTTGGCAGCAACGAAAGCGGATACAGGACATCCCGACGCTCATTCTCTGGGGAGAACGCGACAAGCTGATAAAAATCGAAGCCTTACAGCATTGGAAGAAATTTTTCCATGAGTGTTACGTGATCCATTTTGAAGATGGAGGCCACTTTTTGCAGGAGCACAACGCAACCGAAGTAGCACATTACGTGCAGAATTTTATAAAAGAAGAGCAGAAGAAGCATGCAGTAGAACACTACCAGACCTAACTAAACTTGAAACACCATGAAAGCAGAGAACCTACAGAGCCAGAACCTTACAGACGCTACCAACAACAATATCGCCCGGACACAAGATGAACTATACGGCAAACCAGAGCCCGAGCAATATACAAACAACATTACCCGCCATTCGGTGTATAAAAGCCTGATGCAGTCGTGGCAGCACTTACGCGAAATGGATTGCAGCCTTGCAGAGCAGGCGCATCCTGCCTTATAAAGCCAGGCATCAAAGACACTTATACTTATAAAAAGAGGCGCAGCTATACTTGCTGCGCCTCTTTTTTGTGCTTACGGATTCATTAACTGTCTGTCGTGGGTTACGGCGGCCTCTTGCTTTGGCTGGAATATCTTGCCGGGATTCAGGATACCATGCGGATCGAATAGTTCTTTGATGCCCTGCATCAGCCGCAGTTGCACCTCATTGAGCGCAAGATGAATGTAGGGCCGCTGCACCAGGCCAATGCCGTGCTCCCCGGAAATGGTGCCGCCCAGGCTAACACACAACCTGAAAATTTCTTCTATCCCTTCAGATAGTTTATACGTCCAGTCCTCGTCGCTCATATCGGCCTTTACAATGTTGACGTGCAGGTTGCCATCACCGGCATGGCCGTAGCAAACAGACTTGAAGTTATACTTGCGGCCAATCTCCTTTACACCTTTCAGCAACTGCGGCAGCTCTGCGCGGGGCACTACCGTGTCCTCTTCTTTATAGATAGAGTTCGCTTTAACGGCATGGGCCACGTTGCGGCGCAGCTGCCACAATTCAGTTTTCTGCTTTTCGTTGTCTGCCACCAGTATTTCGCCTACATCATAGGTTTCCAGTACTTCGTATACCCGCTCCGCATCTTTAAACAGCAGGTCCATGTCATACCCGTCCAGTTCTATAAGCAGGTGCGCTCGTTCCTCTTCCGGCCGCTGCAGGTTCAGGCCCAGGTAGCGGTCGGCCCAGTCAATGGCCTCGCGCTCCATAAACTCGAGCGCCGAAGGCACAATGCCTGCCATAAATATCTTTGATACGGCTGCACAGGCTTCTTCCTCCTGCCGGAAAGGCACCAGCAGTACCAGGTTTTGCGTCGGGTATGGAATAAGCTTGAACACGATTTTGGTAATAATGCCCAGGGTGCCCTCACTGCCTACCAGCAGCTGCGTCAGGTTATAACCCGTGGCATTTTTGAGCACGTTGGCGCCTGTCCAAGTCTTCTCTCCGGTTGGCAACACCACCTCCATGTTGAGCACATAATCTTTGGTAACGCCATACTTTACTGCCCGCGGGCCGCCGCTCGACTCGCTTAGGTTGCCACCTAAGAAGCAGCTGCCCCGGCTCGACGGGTCAGGCGGGTAGAAGAGGCCCCGCTCGATGACAGCCTCCTGAAATACTTGTGTGATCACGCCCGGCTCCACTGTTGCCTGCAGGTTGCGCTCATCGATGTGGATAATTTTATTCAGGCGTTCGGTAGAAAGCACCACACCGCCATGCACTGCCAGGGCGCCGCCGCTCAAGCCGGTACCTGCTCCTCGTGGCGTTACCGGCACAAAATTTTCGTGGCAGTAATGCATAATACGACTGATTTCGTCGGCGTTAGCAGGTTTAAGCACTATCTCCGGATGGTAGCACAAGTCTTCGGTTTCATCGTGCGTGTAGCGCTGCATGTCGTCGGTAGCGTCAGGCAGCACTACATGCTGCTCTCCTACTATGTCGGTTAGGGCCGCTACAACTGCCGGAGTTACTTCTTTAAATTTCATTTTTGATACGAAAGGTTAATCCTTAATTTAGCCAAACAGAATACGTTGTTTCACTCTCGCTAAAAATAAGCCTTGAAAACATTATTTACTACCTCTGCCCTGTTAATCTTTTTCCTGGCCTTGATGGCTTCCTGCCAATCCTCGCAAGTTGTTTTTAGCAAACCGGGCGAAACGTACCAATCAGCCCGGGAGATTGCCGCCGCCAAACGGGCAGAACGCAAAGCCCGCCGCAATGGCACGAGCCGCAGCAAAAGCATTGCCACCTCCAAAGACCGCACCAGCCGCACCCATATACCACGCAACCTCGACGAACAGGTGAGCACCGTAATACAGACTGCCCGCTCCTACACCGGCGTACCGTATAAATGGGGAGGCACTACCCGCGTCGGGATGGACTGCTCCGGACTGCTGTGTACCTCTTTTCAAAGTATAAACGTTACGTTGCCCCGCACCTCGGACGAGCAGAGCCATTATGGCAAAAAGGTAAAGCTGAAGCGCATACGCGAGGGTGATCTTGTATTCTTCGGCGCCAACAGGTTCAGTAACAATGTGACGCACGTAGGCATGGTGACGGAGGTGAACGGCAAAGATGACATCCGGTTTATACATGCCTCCAGTTCGCTGGGCGTAACAGAAAATAACCTGATGTCTGATTATTTTCAGAAGATTTTCATAAAAGCAGTGCGGCCGCAGGATTTTTAACCTACTAACATACAGTTTGTTAATAGCTGCATGTTAGACACAAGTCGCTCTTTTTACATTAAAATAACAGAAACAGAAAGACTTTTACACGATTAAGCGGTATTTTTGCAAAAACCACTTAATCGTATTTATGAAAAACTTTTACAAAGCCCTGATTTTGTGCTTGGTAACGCTGCTCCCGCTGCAGTTTACCTGGGCGCAGGGCACTACAACTGCCGCGATGAACGGCGTGGTTCAGGATGAAAGCGGAACAGCATTGCCGGGAGCTACGGTAATTGCAGTGCACACTCCTACCAACACCCAGTACGTTGCCCCTACCAACACAGAAGGACGTTATAACTTCCAGAACATGCGCGTAGGAGGCCCTTACACAATTACGGTCAAGTATGTAGGGTATCAGGATAAAGTTACAAATAACATCAACCTTGGCCTAGGCCAGAACCTTACCCTGAACTTTACGCTGTTATCTGGCAGCCAGACGCTGAGTGAGGTACAGGTGGTTAGCAAAGATGACGACCTGATCAGCATCGACAGAACGGGTGCTTCTACTCAAGTATCTACCGAGCAGATCGAGTCCTTGCCTACTATTACCAGAAGCCTTTCGGACTTTACCAGAATAACTCCACAGGCCTCTACCGCCGGCTCCGGCACTTCCTTTGCAGGCCAGAACAACCGTTTCAATAACTTCTCTATCGATGGTACGGTGAATAACGACGTATTCGGCTTGTCCTCTTCTGGCACAAACGGTGGTCAGACAGGCGTACAGCCTATCTCGCTGGATGCAATTGAGGCGATTCAGGTTGTTATTGCTCCGTTTGATGTACGTCAAAGCGGCTTTACAGGAGGGGGTATCAACGCCATTACTCGCAGTGGCTCTAACAAATTTACTGGTTCCGCATACTGGTTTGGCAACAGCGAAAAGCTGGTAGGCAAAAGCCCGGACGCTGAAAGAACCAAACTGCCGGAATACACCGATTACCAGGCTGGTTTCAGAGTAGGTGGCCCAATTCTGAAAAACAAGCTGTTCTTTTTCCTGAACGGTGAAAAAACAAATAAAACAGCGCCGCTTCTTTTCGAACCAGGCACTTCTTCTTCTAACATCAGCGTAGCCGAAGCAAACCGTGTGCTTGCCGTAGCGAACCGTCTGGGATATGACCCAGGCAGCTTTTTATCGCAGCAGGACCAAACAAGCAGCGAAAAGATCTTTGCCCGTCTGGATTGGAACATTAACAACAACCACCAGTTAACGCTTCGCCACAGCTATGTGCATGGCGAAGACATCGACAACTCTAGAAGCCCGAATGCCCTGCGCTTTTCCAACAATGCGCAGGTATTCCCGAGCACTACAAACTCAACTGTTCTGCAACTGCGCAGTTCATTTGGTGAAGGCAAATTTGCCAACGAGGCAATCGTAGGTTATACTGCTGTGCGTGATGACAGAGGCATTGCAGGCGACCCGTTCCCATCGGTTACGCTTCGCCTTAGCGGTGGCAGAACCATTGCCCTTGGCAGTGAGCCCTTCTCTGTGCAAAACCAGCTGGATCAGGATGTGTTTACCGTAACAGACAACTTCAACATGTTTATGGGCAAGCATACCTTTACCCTGGGTACCAGCAACGAATTCTACAAAACGTATAACCTGTTTATCCGCCAGGAATTCGGTGCCTACGAGTATAACTCCATCGAAGCCTTTGAAGCCATCGGCACTCCTGCTGAAACAGCTCCATCAGCTTTCTTCCGCAACTACTCCCGTACATCAAACCGCCAGGAAGGTGCCAACTTTAGCGCCTACCAGCTCAGCTTTTATGCTCAGGATGAGTATGCCATACTGGATAACCTGAAAGTAACAGGCGGTATCCGCTTCGATATTCCTACTTTTAACGACGAACCAGCGGTAAACCAGGAGTTTAACGAGGCTTTTGCAAACCGTGGCTTAGCTACAAACAAAACGCCAGGTGCTCAGTTTATGATCTCTCCACGATTGGGCGTAAACTGGGACGTGTTTAAGAACAATAACACGCAGCTGCGCGGTGGTGTTGGTATTTTTACCGGCAGAGCTCCTTTTGTTTGGATCGCCAACCAATACACCAACACAGGCCAGCTGCTGGGTAGCCTTTCACTAACACCAGGCAGAAACGGCAACCCAACACTGGATGCACTTCGCTTTAACCCGGATCCGAATACACAACCAACAGCTACTTCTGTAGGCCTATCGGACAGAACAGCGGAGATCAATATCACAGATCCTAACTTTAAGTTCCCGCAGCTAGTGCGCTATAATGCTGCCATTGACCAGCGCCTGCCGGGCAACTTTATCGCTACCCTGGAAGGTATTTACTCTACCAACCTGAACAACATCTACTACCAGAACCTGAACTTGGAGCAAACCGGCACCTTAGCAGGCACGGACAATCGCCCTATCTTCAGCCGCATAGCTGGTAACAACTTCCAGGACATTATTTACCTGACCAACACCAACAAAGGCTACTCTTACAGCGCCACAGCTCAGGTACAGAAAACATTTGACTATGGCCTGTTTGGCTCTATAGCCTATACTTACTCCCGCGCTAAAGACGTAAATCCGGGCGGCTCCAGCCAGGCACGCTCTAACTGGATCAACGTAAACCAGGTAAATGGCCTGAACAATGTACAGGAAGCTTATTCTGACAATGATGTGCGCTCACGTGTAGTAGCGGCTTTGAGCTACGTACTGAAGCTCGGAAACTACTCTTCTACAACTATTTCCGCCTTCTATAATGGCCAGTCTGGCGTTCCACTTTCTTACATCTATAATGGCGATATCAACGGAGACGCAGGCCGTACGAACGACCTGATCTACGTTCCAGCCGCGCAAAGCGAAATCAACCTGGTTGACATTAAAGATTCAAATGGCAATGTGGTGACATCTGCCGCTGACCAGTGGACTGCTTTGAACTCCTTTATTGAGGGCAACGACTACCTGCGCAGCAGAAGAGGCCAATATGCAGAACGTAACGGCGACAGGCTGCCTTGGCAAAACCAGGTAGACCTGCGTTTGATGCAGGAGTTTGCTCTGAAGCATGCTGAAAACAGCCACAAACTGCAGGTATCGCTGGACATCCTTAACGTAGGCAACCTGATCAACAAAGACTGGGGCAGACAGTATCAAGCTTCGTTCAACGCCAACCAGTTGATTGACATCGCTGGCGGAGCCGGAACAGCTACCCCATCGTTTAACTACACAGGCCGAGGCTTAACAGATGGCAAGCCATACTTCGTGAGCGACTTCTTCTCACGCTGGAGAGGCCAGCTTGGCGTTCGTTATATCTTCAACTAAAAACACCTTCAGAATTTTGTATTGAAAAGGCGGAGCAGCAGCTCCGCCTTTTCTTTTTTGCCTTTTTTTAGCTGGTGTTTAGACATCAGAATTAGCAGCAAGTATGGTAATAAATATTTAACAATCACCTGCTTGAAATGTGAAAGCATCCCACTACTTTTGCGCGCAAATCAACCAACCCTTTATGAAAAAGTTTATTAGTTTGTTGTGCCTCATCATGGCGATGGTGCTGCTGGTGCAGCATGCCTGGGCACAAGGAAGTACCACATCCGCGATGAACGGTAAAATTACCGATGCTAGCGGAGAGGGATTACCGGGGGCAACTGTAATTGCAGTACACACCCCTACGAACACCCAGTATGTGGCTGGCACGAATGCTGATGGTCGTTACAACTTTCAGAACTTGCGCGTAGGTGGGCCTTACACCATCAAAACAAGTTATGTAGGCTACCAGGAACAGCGAGTGGATAACATCTTCCTGAAGCTTGGACAAAACCTGTCGCTGGACTTTAAACTTACTTCAGGAAATGTGAGCCTGAACGAAGTTGAGGTTGTCAGCAAAAAAGACAACATCATTAACACCGACCGTACCGGTGCTGCCACCAACGTATCGCGTGCGCAGATCGAGGAGTTACCAACCCTTAGCCGCAGCCTTCAGGACTTTACACGCCTGACACCGCAGGCCAACGGCAACTCGTTTGCCGGCCGCAGCAGCAGCTACAACAACACCACCATTGACGGAGCCCTCTTCAACAACTCTTTTGGCCTGCAGGCCAACGTAGGCTCTCAGACAAGCGCCCAGCCTATTTCGCTGGATGCCATTGAGCAGATTCAGGTGAACCTGGCCCCTTACGACGTGCGCCAGGGTGGCTTTACAGGTGCCGGCATCAATGCCGTTACCCGCTCAGGCACCAACGACTTTACCGGTTCCGTTTACTGGTTTGGTCGTAACGAAAGCTTAGTAGGCCGCAATGTAGGCGACACGAAGATGCCAAAGCAGGAGTTCTCACTGTCGCAGCGTGGCGTACGTTTAGGCGGTCCGATCATCAAAGACAAGCTGTTCTTCTTCGCTAACTATGAGCAGGAACGACAGTCTTCTCCAGGCTCCAGCTTTGTGGCTTCCCGCCCGGGACTGTCTGGCTCCAACGTTTCTACAGCAGATGCTGCCCAGCTACAGGAACTCAGCAAATTCTTGAAAGACAAGTTCAACTACGAAACTGGTCCTTTCGAGAACTATAACATGGATACTTACAACAACAAGCTGAACGCGAAGATTGACTGGAACATCAGCAAGAACCACACCTTCTCTTTCAAGTATAACTACCTGAAATCGTGGAAAGATATTCCGGCTTCTAACTCCGGCGCACCTGCCGGCAACCGCCAGCCAAGCGTTACGTCGCTTCCGTTCAAGTCTTCCAACTACGTGATCAACAACAACCTGAACTCGTTTATTGGTGAGTTAAACAGCCGTTTCGGCGACAGATTCGCCAACAACCTGATCCTGGGTTATACCGGCTTCCGTGATTTCCGGGAGAGCCGCGGCGGTATTTTCCCGCTGGTGGACATTGAGAACGGCAGCAAAGCGAGCTTAACAGCTTTCGGTTACGAGCCTTTCTCAGCAAACAACCTGCTCAACTCTGACGTGTACCAGCTGAGCGATAACTTCTCGATCTTCGCCGGCAAGCACGTTATAACACTGGGTACATCTAACGAAGCCTACAAATTCACGAACGGTTTTGCTCCGAACTACTATGGCCGTTACCGCTACGCCAGCCTGCAGGACTTTTATGATGACGTAAACACCGGAACAGCTAAAGCCACTGAATACCAGCTGCAGTACTCTGCTGTGCCAGGTGGTGCATTCCCTTACGCGGTGATCAAAGCGATGCAGCTTGGTTTTTATGCCCAAGATGAGTACGCTGTTTTGAACAACCTGAAGTTAACTGCCGGCCTGCGTGCCGACCTGCCGATCTTCAATTCAGAGCTGTTGTCAAATACGGCTGTAGAAGCGATGAGCTTCCGTAACGGGGAGGCGATCGATGTAAGTAAACTGCCGGACACGAAAGTACTTTGGTCTCCGCGTTTCGGCTTTAACTGGGATGTAAAAGGCGACGCTACCACCCAGGTACGTGGCGGTACAGGTATCTTCACTGGCCGTGTTCCATTTGTGTGGATCTCTAACCAGGCTTCTAACAACGGTGTGCTGTTCGGTTCCTTCACTGATACTAAACAAAGCTACCGTTTCAACCCGGATGTAACAGCAAATATTCCGCAAGGAGGCGCAGCAGCAAGTTCTTATAACTTAGCCGTTACTTCCCCAGACTTCAAGTTTCCGCAGGTATTCCGCAGCAACCTGGCTGTTGACCAGCAGTTGCCTTTCGGTCTTATAGGTACCCTCGAGGCGATTTACACCAAAGACGTGAACTCTGTGTACCATCGCAATGCCAACCTGCCAAATGCCACCAGCACTGCTAAAGGCGCTGATAACCGCCCTATTTACTATAAGGTAGATGCCAACGGAAACCCGGTTTATGAGCCAAACAGAGATGGCAAACTGGTATTGGTGAACCAGAACCGTGTTTACTCCAACATCAGCGACGCGATTGTTATGGATAACACCAGCAAAGGTTACTCTTATACTTTGACCGGCCAGTTGCAGAAGAGCTTCAGCAACGGCTTGTTCGCCAGTGTTGCCTATACTTACTCCGATGCCCGCTCCGTAAACGACGGAGGCTCTATTGCCCAGTCGATCTGGAGAGACAGACAAGTATCTGGCGACCCGAATGCAGATGC
This sequence comes from Pontibacter chitinilyticus, assembly GCF_039748935.1. Classification (NCBI taxonomy): domain Bacteria; kingdom Pseudomonadati; phylum Bacteroidota; class Cytophagia; order Cytophagales; family Hymenobacteraceae; genus Pontibacter; species Pontibacter chitinilyticus. The sequence continues at coordinate 423,791 of NZ_JBDIZJ010000003.1, read as the reverse complement.
GCTTTCTTACTCTAACTACCTGACCAAGCACCGCGCCATCTTAGCCTTGTCGTACAAGAAGGAGTACATCGGCCACCTGGCTACCTCGCTTTCTACTTTCTTTGAAGTAGCTTCCGGTAACCGCTTCTCTTATACTTACTCCGGCGATATCAATGGTGACGGGCAATCGTCTAATGACCTGATCTACGTGCCAAGAGACGCCAGCGAGGTTGTACTGGTAGCCGCTAACGGCACCGACACCCGCGATGCCGGCACCTTGTGGAACCAGCTGGATGCCTACATCTCTCAGGACGACTACCTGAGCAGCAGAAGAGGCCAGTACGCTGAGCGTAATGGTGCTGAAACACCCTGGACAACCCGTATGGACGTACGTTTGCTGCAGGACCTGTTTACCAACGTAGGTGGCAAGAAGAATACGCTACAGCTAAGCTTCGACATCTTTAACTTTGGTAACCTGCTGAACAAGAACTGGGGCATCGTGCAAACCACCAACAGAACCAGCTTGCTGAACTTTAACGGCTACACCGCCGATGGCAAGCCGATGATTTCTTTCCCATACCTGAACGCAGCTGCGCAAACAGTATTAACAGAATCCTTCCGCGACAACACCAGCGACATTTCCCGCTGGAGAGCGCAGGTAGGCATCCGCTACATCTTCAACTAATTGCCTTCAGTAGAAATTTTTCTGAAAAGGGGTAGCGAAAGCTGCCCCTTTTTCTTTTGCACATTTTTCCACGGGATGTTTTGCATCTAAAATATTTGTTCTATTTTTGTGCCACACAAGGGGGATTAGCTCAGCTGGCTAGAGCGCTTGCATGGCATGCAAGAGGTCATCGGTTCGACTCCGATATTCTCCACAAAGGCGGTTACAGATGTAGCCGCCTTTTTTATTTTATGGCTGCTAGCAATGATAAAGTAGTTGTATCTTCATACAGATAGTTCTTCATTTATACTTCCTCACCATGCGACACATAGCTTGCGTCACTGCCATTCTGCTTGCCTTCAGCCTGGCTGCCTGCAACCATACTTCTAAACCTGCGCAGCAGCCGGAGCAAGCCACACTTCCCGATTCGACTATTACTTCTGCTACGCACAATCGCTGCCAGATAACGGCACCGGTTTTTGTTCCAGCAACAGATGAAATCAAAGACGCTTCGCTACAGCACTTTCTACAGCAATTGCAGCAGGCTGTACAGCAACGTGATGCACAGCAACTCACCTCACTCCTGGACCCGAACATTGCTACTGGCTTTGACGGGAGTGGTGGCAGTAGTAGCTTCAAAAAGCGTTGGCAGCTTGAAGATCAAACCGCTGCGATATGGCCATTGCTGCACCAGCTGCTGCAGTTAGGCGGCACCTACATGCGCCAGGACAGTACCAACAGCACATTTGCCCTACCTTATGTGTATAGCGCCTGGCCAGACTCGCTGGATGCTTTTGCTTACCAGGCGGTGGTGCGGGATGGCGCTATACTTCGTGCAGAACCAGACAGCAGCGCACCGGCTATTTGTACCCTCGGCCGCGTTATACTGCAAACAGACTACAACAAATCTTACCCGCTGCAGGAAAATGGGCGGGAGAAAACCTGGTGGTACGTCAGCTCGCCGGACGGGCAGTTGCATGGCTATCTTTACAAAAGCGATCTATATAGCCCGGTAGGGTACCGAGCCCTCTTCAACAAAAACAAACAAGGCCAATGGCGTATGACAGCGCTTGTTTCCGGCGATTAACAAGAGAAGCCCTGCCCTATGGAAAATCAGGGCAGGGCTTCTCTTGTTAATTCTTTATTTATATTTAATTTATACTTGGAATAGCTGGATAGCTACACAAACAAGCCTTCTACCGAAAGGTAGCGTTCGCCGGTATCGTAGCAGAAGGTCAGCACTGTAGCGCCTTCATGTATTGTTTCAAGTTGCTGTGCCACGGCTGCCAGCGAAGCACCCGATGAAATACCGACAAAAATACCTTCTTCGCGGGCAGCACGGCGAGCATAGTCAAAAGCATCTGCCTGCTCTATCTGGATGGTGCCGTCTAACAGGGTGGTATCCATAATGCTGGGTATAAAACCGGCGCCGATGCCCTGTAGCGAATGCGGCCCCGGCTGGCCGCCACTGAGCACCGGTGAAGCGGCAGGCTCCACTGCATAGATCTTCAAGTCCGGAAAGCGTTTTTTCAGCACCTTGCCCACACCTGTAATATGGCCGCCGGTGCCTACGCCCGTTATCATGTAATCTACCCCACTTGGGAAATCGTCCAGTATTTCCTGTGCCGTCTTTTGTACGTGTACCTCCACCCCTGCCTCGTTGTCGAACTGCATCGGCATCCAGGCATTCGCGTTTTCCTGCACGATTTCCCGCGCCCGCTCTATGGCACCTTTCATGCCCTTTTCGCGTGGCGTCAGCTCCAGTTTGGCTCCGTATGCAGTCATCAGGCGGCGGCGTTCGATCGACATTGACTCAGGCATTACCAGCAGCAGCGGATAGCCTTTTACTGCAGCCACCATAGCTAGCCCCACCCCCGTATTGCCGGACGTAGGCTCCACGATCATACTATCTGCTTTCAGTACGCCACTACGCTCGGCATCTTCAATCATCGCCAGGGCGATGCGGTCTTTTATACTTCCGCCAGGGTTGTTGCGCTCCAACTTCATCCATACGGCCACATCCTTGTCGAAAAGTTTATTGATGCGCACCACTGGGGTGCGGCCTATTGTCTCTAAAATAGATGTCGCTTTCATGTATAGCTGCTGTTAAATGGAAAAGTTAAGCACTTCTGCCGGGTCTTCATACTGGCGCACATGGATCTGTGGCCGGTGGTATACCCGCGAATAAGGCGGTACGCTCTCTGTAAGCCATACGTTGCCCCCAATTACGCTGTAGGCACCCACCACGGTATTTCCTCCCAGAATGGTAGCGCCCGCATAGATCACCACATGATGCTCAATGGTAGGATGGCGCTTGATGTTGGCCATGGCCTTATCCACACTGAGCGCCCCAAGTGTTACACCCTGGTATACCTTCACATGATCGCCAATAACGCAGGTTTCTCCTATTACGAGACCGGTGCCATGGTCGATACAGAAATGTGTGCCAATCTGCGCCCCCGGATGTATGTCGATGCCGGTAGCGGCGTGGGCCTGTTCTGACAGCACTCGCGGCAGCAGCGGCACCCGCAATTTATACAGCTCATGTGCCAGCCGGTAAATGGCGACAGCCCGAAAGCCGGGATAAGTGCGGATCACTTCTTCTATACTTTGCGCCGCCGGATCGCCGGAGGCAATGGCCTCGGCATCGTCCAGCAACAGGCGGTGAATCACCGGCAGGCGCTCCATCATAGCCTGCGCCAGTTGCTCGGGCGGCAATGGCAGGCGCGCTTCCATACTATGCAGCACATGCATCAACTGCTGCTCCAGGTCTGATGCATACGCCCGTAAGGCCTCTTCCGTCTCAAAACGGTTTTCTGATAATACGGGAAAAAGCAGCTGCAACACACCAGACATGAGCTGGCAAATAGCAGAGGCGGGCACCTGGTGCTGCGCCCGCTGGTGCTGCTCGAACAGCACATGTAAAAACTGGTTGTTCATCCTGGTTGCATTTAGAGTATGCTCCAATGCGTTAGAGCATACTACCTTTCTTCTATACTGCCAACCCGTCCGATTGTTTGCCGGGCCTGAAAGCACCGACCATTTACAGGTTAATACGGGCAGTAGCTGTTGGCAATTTAGGCAAGTTCTTCTAGTTGCCGGCCACTCCTTATCTTGAATAGCATAAAAATAAAGGCTACCAGCGCAAAAGCTGCGCCCGACCAAAACACCACCGGAAAGTTCTCCGGCCTGTTGTTATACAGCCAACCCGACAAGAGTGCTCCAATGCCAATACCAGCTTCCAGGGCAATGTACATCGTCGCCATCGCCCGGCCCCGGTGTGCTTCGTGGCTCAAGTCTATCGTCCAGGCATAAAGGGTAGGCGAGTTCATGCCGTTAGCAACACCAAACAGCACGCCCACCGCTAACAGCATAGCCAAAGACTCTACCATCCCCAGCAACGCCATCGCCAGGGTAAGCAGCAGGGTGCTCCACACCAACACCTGCACGCGGCCATACTTGTCGGAAGCCCTGCCGGCCAGAAAACGAATAGCCAGCGAGGCAAGTGTGAAGCAGGTAAAAAAGATGCCTTTGTTTTGGATGCCCAGGTGTTCGCTAAAATCAGGTATGAGCGTGAGGATGATGCCGTAGGGGAAGTAGGTAAAGAAGGTAACAAAGCAGGGAGCCAGTACCCGCGGCTCGATGATCTCCTGGCGTGAGAGGCGCAGCATACTGAAACGGAAGGGCTGCGGATGCTTTACCGTTTCCCGCATATGCGCGATAATGGCTACGGATAGGAAGGCCATTATTGACGACGCATAGAACATGGTATCAATGGAGAAGTGGTTGGCTACGGCACTGCCTATTGCTGGCCCTGCCGCCATACCTAAGCTGCCGGAGAGCCCCATCAAGCCCATCGCTTCGCCTCGTTTCTCCAGCGGCACCACATCGGCCACATACGCCGATTTACCTGTAGGTGTGAAGCCGGTAGAAAAGCCATGCAAAAATCGCAACAGCAGAAACGCGACAACGGATCCGGTAAATGGGTATAAGGCACTTGCCACTATACAGACCAGGCTTCCCAGCAGCATCACTGGTACCCGCCCGATCTTATCAGCCAGTTTGCCGCTGAAGGGCCTGGACAACCCGGCCGTGAGGGTGAAAAGCGAAATAATAAGCCCTTTGTATGCTTCGCCGCCCAAGCTGGTAAGGTAGTCGGGCAGCTCCGGGATTATCATGTTGAAGCTAGCGAAGAACATGAAGGAGCTAAGGCAAAGCAAGCCAAACTGTAACCCGTATACCCGTGAAATCTGATTTGCCATAGCTGCTGGTTACAGCTACAAAGGTGCCAAAGCTTTCTGAAATGTACTAAAGAAATTACGCTCGCTGGTAATATGAACGGTTTTCCGCACCTGTACCGGTTCGCTATTGCCTGCTTACATGGCTGCAGCCTGCTGGTACTGCGGGTTCACGCCGTTGATCGGGATACCTTTGCGATGTGCCACAGCACGCAGGCTGTCAATTACCTGCTGTGCCACTTCCTGCTGCTGGATGCTGCCTAAACGTATGATAACAGGTTTTCTGTTCTCCCGCTCAAAAACAACAAAGTACTCCGTTATCCACAGCTTTTCAACCTCCTGCCACGGCAGCAGTTGCTCCTTCCCGAAAATAGCTACCCGGAAGGCAACATGCTCTGGCGTCAGCGAAAAATAAGTTTCCTTTAAGTGGATGATGCCTGTAGCCATCGCCAGCAGCACGGCTCCGGCCAGCAGTATCACCCCGCACGCAACTGCCCATCCCAGGCGGAACTGCTCCTCCCACAACAGCTCTCGCAGCAAAGCATAGGTGCCGCCTGTCATTAAAAAAGAACCTGCCAACAGCATAAACCGTTTTGTTTGCTTCAGCTTTTCGGGAGCGTATAAAGTTTGATACATGCGGATGTGTAATACGTTAAGTTAGTTGTTTTCTTGCTTTCCTGTTTTCCCTTGGGCTATCTTGCAACTACGGGTAGCTGCATGAGGCTATAAAAATTGTGCCGCTGTTTTATTGTGCTAAATTCACAGCTTTAAAAAATAATTTTTATCCTATTTCTTAAAGCTTACATCTTACAGTTTATCCTAAAATGGCTGCTTTTGCTTCAGAGGTTCATATCTGGCTCAATGTAAGTATTACCTGTTTTATTTCAAAATTTTTTAATCATATACCTGCATGTGTGGCTCCTGTAGCTGCAATCACAATTTTTTAATTATATTGAAGATTGAAACGTATTAATATAATGAAAATTAGATATTTACTGGCTGTAGCTGCTTTTGCTGTTTCCGCCTGCCAGCAACTACCACAGCAAAGTCCTAAACCTACAGCTAAGAATAAGTTTGGAGATACCACGCTGCAGCACATTTATACTTTGCAGGATGAGCGCCGCACTGCTGAACTGCTACCCTACCTCACCAACAACAAACCACAGTACCGCCGCCAGGCGGCGCTGGCCTTTGCTTCGGTACAGGATACACTGGCAATTCCGTCCCTGCTGCAACTACTCTCCGACACCACAACAGCCGTGCGCGATGCCGCCGCCTATGCCTTGGGCCAGACAGGCAGCGCCAAAGCAGAAACCGGATTGATCCAGCACCTGCAGCAGGAAAAGCGCCCGGCCGTGCAGGCCCAGTTGCTGGAAGCTTTGGGCAAGGTTGCTACCTCGGCGGGCGTCAATTACCTGGCTACTTTCCAGGCGGCTTCGCCCGCAGCGCTAATCGGACAGGCATGGGGAATGTACCGGGCAGGGTTGCGCCAGCAATATAACCAGCAGGCAGTAGAACGAATGATCGGCTTTCTATCACCCGCCACTCCTGACGAGGCCCGCCTGGCAGCTGCCCAGTTCCTCATGCGCATCACCAAACAAAATCTCACACCTTATCGCCAGTCTATTCTAAATGCTGCTACAAACGACAAAACGCCCGAAGTACGCATGGCTGCCGCTGCGGCATTCAATAAGATCAACGCACCGGACAAAGCGCGCATTCTCTCCAACATTGCCCAAAGCGACCCGGACTATCGGGTGCGCCTGAGTGCTGTGCGGGCCATGAGCGGACTAGAGTTTAACGAAGTGAAGCCAGCGATTCTGGCGGCACTGCAGGACAAAAACATCAACACAGCAATCGCTACAGCTGAATACCTGCAGGCAAATCCTGCCGGCATAGAGCCGGAGGCCTTGCTGCAGGCGCTCACCAAGGTGCAGGATGCCCGTGTCCGTGGTAACCTGATCTGGGTGGTGCTGCATAACTCACAGCCGCAAAACAGGCCATACCTGAACAGCCGCTATAAGCAGCAATACCAAAATGCCCGCTCGGCTTATGACAAAGCACACCTGCTGAAAGGGCTGGCTGGCGATTATGAGAACTACCCGTTTATTGCCGATGCCATGTTTACCGCGCAACAACCAGCTGTTGCTACCGCAGCGATGGATGCGCTCATTACGATACGGCAGCAGAAGGATTTCCCGAAAGGGCTGGAAGATGAGTTTGCCGCTATTTTTGAACGCGCGGTAGGCACTGGTGATGTCGCTTTGGTGGGAATGGCCGCCGCTGCTATCCGCGACCCCAAGTTTAACCTGCGTAGCCAGTACCGCGATATCAACTTCCTGACAGCAGCCCAGCAAAAGCTGCAACTGCCCCGCGACATGGAGACCAACCTGGAGCTGCAGAAAACCATCAACTTCATGAGTGGCAAAGGTGAAGGTGAAATGCCGCAGAACCCTTTTACCCACCCTATAAATTGGGCCATGGTCAAAATCATTCCGGCAGACCAGCAGGCCGTAGTGCATACCGAAAAGGGTGACGTAGTGCTGCAGTTGTTGGTAGAAGATGCGCCGGGCACCGTGGCCAACTTCGTAGACCTGACCACACAAGGCTTTTTCAACGGCTTATACTTCCACCGGGTGGTGCCCAACTTTGTAGTGCAGGGCGGCGATAAGCGTGGGGATGGCTGGGGCAGTTCTAACTACTCTATCCGCTCTGAGTTTGCTCCTTTAAAGTATAAAGAGGGCTATGTGGGCATGGCTTCTGCCGGCAAAGACACGGAAAGTAACCAGTGGTTTATCACCCACTCCCCTACGCCACACCTGGATGGCCGCTACACTATTTTCGCGAAAGTTGTAGAAGGAATGGACATCGTGCACCAGTTAGAAGTAGGCGACAAGATCCTTTCGGTGGAGCTGCGGTAATGGCTTAGCAGGTGTGTCTTTCCGCCTCAGACAAGTAGCGCAATGCAAATAGACAACAATTTATGGCCGGAGCACCTGCCGGTGGTGCAGGTACGCTTGGCACGTCCTACAGATAAGCTCCAGGAAGTGGAGCAGTTTTACTGTGCCGGTATCGGGCTGCAGAAGCTCGGCTCCTTTGAAAAGCACCAGGGCTATAGCGGCATCATGATCGGATTGCCGGGCCTGCCTTACCACCTGGAGTTTACGCAGCACGAAAAAGGTAGCCCCTGCCCTGCTCCGAGCCGCGACAACCTGTTGGTGCTATACTTGCCGGTGCAGGCAAGTATAAATAGCATCGTGGCGCGACTGGTGCAATTAAGCTATCCGGTGGTGGAGCCGGAAAACCCCTACTGGCACGAAAAAGGCGGTGTAACCATCGAAGATCCGGATGGCTGGCGCCTGGTACTGATGCCCTCTTCCGGAATCGGCCAATAAAAAAGGCGACATGTGAGCATGTCGCCTTTTTTATTAATGTTCTTTATACTTAAGAGCAACGGGGCACCGTCTGGTCTTCGGGTGCTGTGAGTTCACACCAGGTGCGCAGCAGCTGCTTGAATTCCTGCTGCAGGGTTTTGCTACGATCTTTGCCATACCAATTGTGCAACTGCTCGGCAAACTCCTTATAAGGTACCTGCTTCTCTTTCAGGTTTGTGTAAAGTTGCTGCGCCGGCTGTGGGCGTGGTCCCCAGGTACCCAGCACTTCTAAAGTATCTGCTTTTAAGGCAATCAACTTAGGAATAGAGCGCCCGCCATTGGTCAGATACTGATCCATCAGGTCAGGGTTTTCATCACGCAGGAGCAACTTCAGTTCGATCAGTGGCGAAGCATCGGCAATTTTAACGATAGCCGGCAAGCTTTGAGCGGCATCACCACACCAAGCTTCCGTCAGCACCACCCACACCATTTTGGTCTGTACACTTAGTAGCAGTTGCACCAGTTCGTCGTCCAGCACGGTTGTTTTGTCCACGCGGCGCATGCGGTGCAGGTTCATACGGGTATAGGCCACCATCTCTTCCGAGTGGTTTTCTCCGGTTGTTTTATTTGCTGCCAACAGTTTGTCAATCAACTCCCGGTACTTTGTGTAAGACATGCCTTTGGCCAGTTGCTCATGGGTAACGGGGGATTGCGTCATCAGTGTTTCCATCATATCGTCAGTTGTTGATTTAGTTTATAAATACTCTTAATAATATATTACAAATACTACATATAAATAGTTCCTGCCGCTACTCCCAATGCCGTTTTTCCTGCGATGCTTTTTTTGCGCAATTGGTCAAACGGATTGCGGCATTCGTCATCGGGCAGCGTGCGCCCTGCCCTTACCTTTGTGCTGTACTTATGTAACAGACATGACAGCAAAAAGGCATTTTCTTATTTTAGGCGGCACCGGTAGCATCGGCTACAGCTTTGTATTAGAGGCGCTGCGGCAGCAAGAGCAGGTAACACTACTTGTCCGGAACAGGCTGAAAGCCGAAAGGTTATTTGGCCCGCACCCTGCCCTGCATCTGGTAGAAGGCGATGTACAGGACCTGCCCCTCCTGCAAAAACTGGGTGCTACAGCCACATACATTTTTCATGGTGTCAATTACCCGTATGAAAAATGGGCTGGCAACATGGAGCAGGCCACCCGGAACGTTATATCAGCCGCCGCTGTAAACCAAGCTACGGTCCTGTTTCCTGGCAATATTTACAACTATGGCTGCACCAGCCCCATCACAGAAACTACGGCAGAACAGCCCTGCAGCCGGAAAGGCGCTATCCGCGTAAAGCTGGAGCAGATGTTACAGGAAGCCGCCTTGCAGGGCCAGTGCCAGGTTATTAACCTGCGGCTGCCGGACTTCTGGGGCCCCAATGTGCTGAATGCGGGCTTTGCTCCTATTTTTACTGGTGCCCTATCAGGGAAAGCGATGCCGTGGCTTTGCCGCAATGATATTCCGCACCAACTGGTTTATACGACTGATGCTGCCCGCGCCTTTTATGCTCTTGTGCAGCAACAGCCACAGGAGCCCTATGCACTTTATAACTATGCCGGCGAAGTGGTGCCAAGTATAAAGCAATGGCAGGCGCAGATTGCTGCCGCCGCAGGCACTAAACCGAAGTATAAAGTTTATCCCAAGGGGCTTTTTAAGGTGCTTGGCTGGTTTCTGCCGGGTATGCGTGAGATTCACGAAATGAGCTACCTGTGGGACAATACGCTGCTGCTGCAAGATGACAAACTGCAACGGGCACTCCCCGACCTGCCTCACACGCCCATGCCGCAGGCTATAGCAGCTACACTGGACTGGTTCAGGAAGTATAAATCAGGAATATAACTCCACCACGACACCCTCTTACGGAAAGAGCCTGATCTGTCAGCAGAAAAGCTCAGAAAGGGCATTTACACACGCAAAAGGCCATAAAAACATCACTGCCTCTGCTCTTTATGTTGTGAAGTTACAGCATTTTTCCGATAAAGACAACGCAGACTTTAAAAGAGGATTTACGTTTCGGCCACTTTAGTGGGTTTACTTGTGCTGCCCAAGCATAAATTATAGGCTTTGTTGAAGTTTGTTTTTAAGTGCTGCGGGCGAAATATCGACCGCCATGATTTTGCCTGTCGGATCAACCAGCATATTGGCCGGGATGCCTTTGATCTCAAAGCGTCGCATGTCCTCTCCTATTGTCCCTTGCAACTCGGAAATGTGGTGTACCTGCAGGCGATCTGTGGCGATGGCCTTCCGCCACGCATCGGCATTGTTATCCATTGAAACGGCAATAAAGCCCATGCCTTTTTGGTTATACTTCTGATAAAGCCCATAGTACTTCGGCAGCGCCAGTCGGCAGGGCTCGCACCAACTGGCCCAGAACGCCACCAGCGTGAGCTTGTTTGCTTTAAAGATGCTGTCTTCATTTATTTCTTCGCCCCGGGGCGTTTTGCCAGCAAAATCCAGGTGGCGGATGCGGCCCCCCACAAAGCGCTGATTGTCCTTGTTAGGCAGCGCATACTCCTTCAGGTATTCCTCTAAGTAGCGTCCTTCGTGGCTATGGCGGTAAGCGGCTGGCAAGGCCTCGAGGTAAGTCCGAAAACGCGCGGCTGCCATCCCGTCATCTCTGTTGTCGATCAGCGCGAAGATAGTAGCTTCGGGGCTTGCGCCTTTCTTAATGAACACATCAGCTGCATACGACATGTAACTTGAAAAGCGGTACCGCATGTTCTCTACCGAATCTGCCCATTGCTGCACCAACGCCTTGTCACCGGAGTCATAGGTCTGCCGGAACTTGGCAATCAGCAAGTCTTTGTCATCAAAGAACTTCGCCCAGAGGCTATCGCGTATCAAAAGATAGTTCACCAGCTCCGCCTGTATAGGGGAGGTAGAAAAGATCAAGGTGTTTTTAAGCGATGAGCCCACATGCTCTCTCGTGTAGAACTTTGTTCGAAGCTTCTTCTCGGCATCCATGGTGATGTGAATGCTGTCGGCAGGCAGGAAAACGTTTGCATCTATAAAAGCTTTAGGTGTTATCAGGCTCACCTCATAGAAGCCCGAATCCGGTACTTCTCCTCTAAAACTGAATTTGCCATCCTGCACCACCGCAGAATCTATCACATCTATATTCCTCGAAGCATCTGTCCATAGCTTTACCAGGCACCCTTCGCAGTTATTTACATCGGCCCTGATCAGGTATTTATACTTCGCCTGCTCGCCTTCGCGGTGGCAGGCAAGAAGAAGTAGCATACCTGCCAGCACAGAAACGACTTTAGGGAAGTGGTGCATGTGTTTGCTCGTTTTAGAATAGCTCATACGGAAAGATATAAAAAGCAATTCCTGTCCGGGGCAGCCGCATGGCGGGCTTTACCGGACAGGAATTTTATAGTTACCAGATAGCGAAACTTACTTATTTGGCTGCGGCGTCATGCGCAGGTATGGCTTCAGGGTGCGGTGCCCTTTGGGGAATCTCTCCGGAATATCTTCGTCTTTGATGGCTGGTGCAATCACCACATCCTCGCCTTCTTTCCAATCAGCCGGCGTAGCTACACTGTATTTGGCTGTCAGTTGTAGCGAGTCGATCACCCGCAGAATCTCCTGGAAGTTGCGGCCGGTAGATGCGGGGTACGTAATCATCAGCTTTATCTTTTTATCAGGGCCAATCACAAACAGGGAGCGCACGGTTAAGGTGCCGGAGGCATTCGGATGGATCATGCCATAGAGTTCGGCTACTTTCCGGTCAGCGTCCGCAATGATCGGGAAGTCTACTTCCGTGTGCTGCGTCTCGTTGATATCCTTGATCCACTCTTTGTGTGAGTCAACAGGATCAACGCTCAGGGCAGCTACTTTTACGTTTCGCTTCGCAAATTCTTCTTTCAGGCGGGCGGTGGCGCCCAGTTCTGTGGTGCAAACAGGTGTAAAATCAGCCGGGTGTGAGAACAACACGCCCCACGAATCGCCGAGCCAGTTATGGTATTCTATTTCTCCTTCGGTGGTCTGTGCCGTAAAGTTTGGAGCTTCGTCGTTTAATTGCAAGGACATTTTCAATCGTTTAGAGTGTAACAGATGCAGATGCTCCGGTGCATTTGCGGCTCCCAAACAGCAGTCAAAGTCCGCAAAGCACCGCTGCCCGATTAGTACCTTACTAGCTGCAGGGTTCTTCCGGAGCATCTTTAGTCAAATATAATTAAACTATATATTACCTACAAGGTTACTGGGAATTATTAATCCGGGGATATGGTTTAAAACGATAGGGCTCATAAAAACAACAGTACAGTCTAAAAGTCTGTTACTTATTTGTAATTTTGAGATACTGTTTTCCATGCTCTCCGCAGCATACTTACTTTATCAACAAATCTGATGCTTTCAAAAAAGGCGAAATATGCGCTTAAAGCGCTTTTTGTATTGGCAGAAAAGGAAGCAAACTGCGCTACCACCACGGACGAGATAGCACAACAGGCCGGCATACCTAAAAAGTTCTCCGAAGCGATTCTGCTGGACCTGAAGAAACACGGCATGTTGCACAGCCAGCGGGGGCGCAGCGGCGGCTACGTACTGCGGCAGCGCCCGGAAGATATTAACCTGGCTGACGTGATCCGGATCATGGATGGGCCCCTGGCCCTGACTACCTGCACCCGCCGCGTAGGCTTTGTAGCCTGCGAAGAGTGCCTGGACCCGGCTACCTGCGAAATCCGGCTGGTGATGAAGAAAGTACGTGACTCCACAGTAGCCATACTGGAGGGCATCTCTATTCAGGACGCGCTCAACAGCAAGCTGGCGCTGCTGAACTAAGCAGCAAGCCTGCCTATGCCACAGCCAGGTGCCGGCGGTATTTGGCAGGCGGCATACCTGTCCACTTTTTAAACGACCGGGAAAATACGCTTGCTTCGGCAAAGCCCAGCAGGTAAGCAATATCAGCGATGGTGCTGTGGTTGTCCTGCAGGTGGCGCAGCGCAATAGTTTTCCGCACCTCATCCAGCAGCCCCTGGTATGTTACGCCTTCCTCCTTTAACCTGCTCTGCAGGCTGCGGACGCTCATCGCCAGGCTGCGCGCCACCGTGTTTATACTTGGCTCCTCCCCTTTCAGCAACTGCGCGATCTCCCGTTGTACCCGTTCCCGCACCGTTTTTGGCTCCCGTAGTTTCTGCAGGTATTCTTCAGCATACCGCTCAAACAGCAGGTTCAGCTCCGGGTTAGCCGTTACGACCGGCAGTTCCAGGCAAGCCGTATCCAGCATTAGCCCACTATACGGTGCACCAAAAATGAGCTCGGCCCCGGCAAACAGCCGCTCGTGCTCTTTTATACTTGCCGGTTGCGGATAACTGAACAGCACTTGCCGGAAAGCGACCGGCTGCCCCACCAGCGCCGAGAAGGCATTTTTATAGATCACCAGTTCCGAATCCAGGGCAGGGCGCGGGTTGGTAAGGCAGGCACTGACCACCTGCAGCTTCACAAGCGCCGTCGGCCCCTGCACGTGCAGGCTTGTCTGGATAGCACCGCAAATAATGTCCTGGTATTTACATAGCTTCTGCAGTGATTCGCGCAATGTGGCCGCATTCATCATCACGTACGCAATTGTGCCCATGGCTGTCGGGTTGATGCACTCGGCCACGTGCAGCGCCAGGTCCGGATCCTGCGTGGCGGCAATAGCGGCCTGCCACAGCTTTTGCACCAGTTCTACCGTGATCCGGGCATTTACATCCTGCACCAGTAGCGGGTCCAGGTTTACCTGTCGGCAGATGGCGTTCACGTCCTGCCCCTGTTGGCGCAGCACATGCAGCAACAAGCCCACCGAGGGCGCACTAAGGGTATGTATCTCCTGTTTCATAGGTTTAAAGGCTGGAAAGTATAAACATATGAAAGTGTTACCACAAATGCAGCTACAGGTTAGCAAAGTATAATTTTCACCTTAGAATGCCCTCATTACAACGCTGCCGCCTGAATTGGGAAGAGAACAGGGGTAATTACTTTTCGATGATCCACAAACTTAATGTATGAAACGACACCTCCACTTCTGGCTTTTCCTGTTCGCTACAAGTATAACAGCACTTGCGCAGCAGGTTACAGGCGGCAGCATCATCGGACCGGAAATAATAGCAGTGGAAACAGCAAGTATAGCACCAAAGCGTTGCAAGGCCTAAACCACCTTTTCCAGACAGCAACAACCGGCTCTCCGGCAGAGTATAGCCTGATAGAGGAAACCTTCGCTCCTTTTGCCCTGGAAACGATCAGTAGCTGGGCAAAAGGGCTGTTGAAATAAGCAAGACTTTACACGGCTCCATACTTGCCGAAACTTATTTAACCCGATAAGCCAATAACTGCTTCATCAGCTGTTCCATCATACTACATGCCGCTGCTTATACTTGCAGCCGAGGGATGTAGTATGGATGAAAGTACTTCTCTGCAACGCTGCTTATAGGTTGAAGAACAGGTCAGACGGTGAAATATGTCTCTAGCTCCTGCAGCGTATTTTGAGTGGTTTGCATGTCCTGCACCAGTTCGCCTTTTTCCAGAATCATGATGCGCTCGCATACTTCAATCACATGGCTCAGGTCGTGGCTGGAGATGAGCATCGTTACGCGCTGCTGGTCGCGCATGGCTTTAAGCAGGTTTTTCAGGCGTATCTGCGAACTGGGATCGAGGTTGGCAAAAGGCTCATCTAAAATAAGCAGCTCCGGATTACCCAGTGTCGCTGCCGCAATGCCCACCTTTTTCTGATTTCCTTTCGAAAAGTCGCGGATATACTTGCGTTGGCCCAGCACTTCGCCGTTAAACAGGTCCTGGAAAGGATGCAGGCGCTCGGCAATGTCGCCGTCGGATAAGCCGTGCAGGTCGCCGATGAATTTAAAGTACTCTTCAGCGGTGAGGTAATCGATTAAGAAACCTTCATCCAGGTGCGAGCCGGTATACGCCTTCCATTCTTCAGATAAAGCCACATTGGTGCCTTTGGAGGACACTTCGCCTTTGCTGGGCCGGATCAGGTCCAGCACCATCCGGAACAGCGTGGTTTTACCGGCACCATTGTTCCCGACCAGGCCCACTGTTTCGCCGGCAGCAATATGCAGCGCCGGAATATGCACCACGGTTTTGCCATTGTATGATTTCTCGATGTTGGTAATGTCTAGCATGAGCTATGTCTGTTATAGGGTGGTGATGAACTGCTATCAAATCTTTCAGGTATACTTAAGCTACCCGGAAGCCGGCGGCCATAGTATACTTGTGTTTTAAAAACCGATGGGCAATGACTTGCAACAACTGCCGGTGAAAAATAAAACCAACTACACCGGCAACGCCCAGCAAGCCAATGCCTAAGTAGGGCATATCCATAAAGCCAAAAGGCGCATAGAGCAGGAGCGGCAACAGCAGCAAGGGCAATTGCACCAGGAATTTGGAAGCCCCGACGCCCTGCCAGTTAAAAGCAGCGCCTTTACTCAGGTCGAGGCGGCTCTTGTTATACACAGTAAAGTAAAGCACAATAAATGAATTCACGCCGATGTTAAATAGAAAGGCAGCCAGGTTAACGAGCACGACCTTGTAGCCAAACAGGCCATACGGCAGCGTTAGCAGGAACATCAGCAGCAGCGTTGGCACAAAGATCCAGAACTTGGCCAGGTAAAACTGGTAAGGTGAGATGCGGGTCGTCAGCAGGCCATCAAAATGGCTGCTCTGCCAGCCAGGCACAAACTGGCCGTACTGGAACATGGGGATGCCCGTCATAAATATCCCTACAAAAATGAGCATGACGTTACGCTCCAGGAACATGGGCTTGGTGTAAAAAATCAGCCCATAAAAGAGAAATACAGCCGACATCATCAGCACAGATTTTGGGCGTTTGTGGCGCCAGATCAGCTTTAGCTCCAGGGCAATCAGTTTTCCTGTTTCTCCAAACCGGTTCAGGAAGGCCATATCACTTCCTTCTACACTGCCGGCTTTTCGCACCGCCAGCTCCTCCGGGTACGTATGGGCTTTCAGGAAGAAGTAATTGAGCAGGTAAGCGCCCGTAAGCAGCAGCACAGGTACTACCACCAGCCACGGTTGCTGCAACACATAGCCGAACATGGCAGTTGACACCTGGCGCAGCGAAAGCACGCCAGTATAGTCCAGCACCATCAGCCCGACCACTACCAGCCCGAAAGCCAGTGTCCACTTGGGGTTGTTGCTGAGTTGCCTTTTAAAGTATAGCAGCAGGAAATTATTGAAAAACGTGAGCAGCAGCAGGGTTGCCAGCCACACGCCCGCCACTCCTGCCCCATACATCGGCGCCACCGTAGTTACCAGAAATGGTACAAAGATCAGCAGCATGATGAGGTTAAAAACGCTGGGCAGCGAGGCCAGGAGCACGTAATGAATAAGCTTCTGTTTGGGAACAGGCAGGTGCAGATAGGGCTGTATGCTCAATACGGGCAACTCCTGCAACATAAAACGCATAAACAGATCCAGCAGGAAGTAAAAAAGCAGGAAACCGTTAAACGCTGCGACAGGGTTTTGGCCGGGGTAAAGCTCCCGTAACAAAGGACCCATGAACAACCCCAGCGCCAGAAAACAGACGCTGAAATACAGGATAAAGAAACCAAGGATGATGTTGAGCGCCAGGCCTTTTTGAAAAACGGAAGAGCGCCTGGCCTGTTTCCATTGATGTGCGAGTAAGGTTAGCAGCATATTGTTCTGGTCAGATGGGATATAACATACTCAATATGCCTAAAAAAGCCGGTATACTCAAACTCGGAAGCGAATCTTTATACCAAACCCTGAAGATTCTATACTTACAGGGAAGAACACACGATCAAATGCCCGCCCGCAACGATCCGGCTTGTTCGTTCAAGCGCCTAAACCAGGAGCTAGCCATTGGCACAACATCATTTTTCAGGTAAATACGCTGCCTGCAAGACACGAGGCAATATGTGAGTCGGTAAGTTTTTGCAGAAGGATGCTGGCTTAAACCAGGCTTACAGTAGCACTTTAATCAAGAGTAGCCACAGGATGGCATATCCGGATTGCATGGTCTTGGGTTGCTTCTTTCTGCAATAAGTGCGAAAGCTGCCGGTGCGCCACTTCCATACCCTTTAGCAGCGGATAACTGAACATGAAAAAGTATTCTTCAGCTCCTCCCCGCACAAATACATAGAGGTTATGCACTTCCTGTTCATGGAAGCTCATCGTATGCATCTCAACCCGGATGATGTCAGCAACTAAAATTGTTGTTGCGGCGCAGTCGTCTGGTCCTGGTATAAGGAAAATCATTAGGCCTATGTTTTTGGTGGCGTGAAAACTTAGGCAATAGCTACCGGCGCTAAAGTATGTGCAACTTAATCAATAAACGGATAAGTTGCCAGACTTATCCCATCAAAGACGCCCAGCTAGGTGCTTGGCAAATATACTCCTGCACCCCCTATTTTACCGGATCATAGCCGCTCCCGCCCCAGGGGTGGCAACGCCCGATACGCTTCAGGCCCATCCAGCCGCCTTTAAAAGGGCCATACTTGTTCACGGCCTGCACCGCATAAGTAGAGCAGGTGGGTGTATAGCGGCAGGCGCCCGGCGTCAGCGGCGAGAGCAGGTGCTGGTAGATCCACAGCAGGCCAAGTACAAGTTTTTTGATGATCCAAGTCATGGTTTGGTTTTTGCACGTATCCCGTGTTGTGGGGCAAATAGGGCAGATTTCGCTAAATTTGCCTCCGTTTATCTAACCTAAACAAATATTCATGTTAAAAAAAATCCTCTCGCTACTACTTTTCGTCTCGCTGTGCGTGCCTTTTGCCGCCAAAGCAGACGAAGGGATGTGGCTCCCGATGTTCATCAAGCGTCTGAACTACACAGACATGCAGAAAGAAGGCCTGCAGCTCACGGCCGAAGAAATTTACTCTGTTAACAACTCCAGCCTGAAGGACGCCATCGTGCAGTTTGGCGGCTTCTGTACCGGTGAGTTCATCTCACCTGAGGGTTTGCTGATCACCAACCACCACTGCGGCTTCGGCTCTATTCAGTCCCACTCCTCCCCCGAACACGATTACCTGACCGACGGCTTCTGGGCTACCTCTAAGGACCAGGAGTTGCCAAACGAAGGTTTGTTTGTAGATATCCTCGTGCGCATGGATGACGTGACGGGCCAGGTGCTGGAAGGCATCGACAGCAGCACCCCCGAAGAGCAGCGTGCCCAACTGGTAGACCAGCGCATGAAAGCGATCGCTAAAGAAGCCAGCGACAACGGCCAGTACGTGACCTATGTGCGCGATTTCTATAACGGCAACGAGTACTACCTGTTCGTGTACAACCGCTTCACCGACGTGCGTTTAGTAGGCGCTCCACCGCAATCCATCGGCAAGTATGGCGGCGACACCGACAACTGGATGTGGCCACGCCACACCGGCGACTTCTCTATGTTCCGCGTGTACATGGCGCCGGATGGCAAGCCTGCTCCTTACAGCAAAACCAACGTGCCGTATACGCCCAAGCATTTCCTACCCATCTCGCTGAGCGACAAAGACCCGGGCGATTTCTCTATGGTATTCGGTTTCCCGGGCCGCACCAAGCGCTTTATGACTTCGCATGGCCTGAAACTGGAGGTAAACCAACTCAACAAGTCGCGCATTAAGCTGCGTGCACAGAAGCTTGGCCTTTGGAAGCAGGACATGGAAAAAGATCCGGCTACCCGCATCAAGTATGCGTCTAAGTATGCTTCTACGTCTAACTACTACAAGTACTCCATCGGCCAGAACGAAGGCATCAAGCGCATGCGCACCATCGAAGGTAAAATTGCCGACGAAGACAAGTTCCAGGCATGGGCTAACGCTGGCGATGCGCAACGCAAAGCCACCTATGGCAACGTGCTCAGCGATATAGCTGATGCGTACGCCAACATCGAGAAGTATAACCTGGGCAACGTTTACCTGAATGAGGCGGTGCTGGGCACAGAGTCGATGATGCTGGGCTACCGTTTTATACCACTAAATAATGCGCTGAAGTCTGGCAATGCCGCTGCTGTGCAGAAGGCCGTAGAAGACCTGAAACCACGTGTAGAGTCGCATTTTAAGGATTACAACCTGCCAACGGACAAGAAGGTGTTTGCAGCGCTGATGAAGAACTACTACGAGGACATCCCGAAAGACCAGCAACCAGAGGAGTTCAAGAACATGGTGCAAAAGTATAACGGCGATTTCGGAAAGCTGGCTGATTACGTGTACAGCAACTCGTTTCTGGTATCAGAGCAGCAGGTGAATGATTTCCTGCTGAACCCGACGCAGAAGAAGCTGGAGGCTGATCCAGCCTTTAAGATCGTCAACTCAATTTTGATGAACTATGTGACGAACATCGCACCGAAAATGGCCGAGAGCAACGCCAAACTGGACAAAGCCAACCGCTTGTACGTAGCCGGCCTGCGCCAGATGCACCCGGACAAAGTATATTACCCGGATGCGAACTCTACCTTGCGCCTGAGCTATGGTACTGTGAAGGACTATAGCCCACAAGACGGTGTGCTCTACAACTACTACACCACCCTGGATGGCGTAATGGCCAAAGAAGACCCGACAAATGAAGAGTTTGTGGTGCCTGCTAAGCTCAAGCAACTCTATCAGGCCAAAGACTACGGCCGCTATGCTAACAAGAAAGGTGAGCTGGTAACCGACTTCATCACCAACAACGACATCACGGGCGGTAACTCCGGCTCTCCTGTCATCAACGGCCGTGGCGAGCTGATGGGCCTGGCCTTCGACGGCAACTGGGAGGCCATGACCGGCGACCTGGTGTACGACCCCGACTACAAGCGCTGCATCAACGTGGACATCCGCTACGTGCTCTTCATCATCGACAAGTATGCCGGCGCCACCAACCTGATCCAGGAGATGAAGCTGGTGGACAACGGCAACCCCGGCGCCGGCGACGCGGCCAAAGCAGAACCGGAAACGCCCCAGGGCGAGCTGCTGGAGGCCACGGTAGAGGAAGCGAACCAGATGCTGCGCAATGGCAAAACTGAGTTCAAGATCGAGAAAAAGAAAGGCGACGCGAAAGTGAAGCTGCAGGTGAAAGACTAAAGAACCTGCTTCTATAAGTATAGCAAAGGCGCTGGGATTTCCTCAGCGCCTTTTTTGTTTTTATACTTTCCTAAGCTAGCGTAGGGTTGGCTTATCCACGGCTTCACTTCCGGCCTTTTCAATAGTACCTATTTGCGCTCCAAGTCCGCGGGGACTCGTTTTCCCACTCGGCGCTGTGTACATTTCCTGCCTAACGGCTGCCACTACCGTGGCACCGGAAATCTACAAGGCGCCTCCCGGAAAAACTGGGAAGGCTTTTTTCTCCGACCACCAAACGAGCGAATAAGGGTAAACATTTGTATGAAGTAACACCTTTGCATGTAGGCGATGAAGTATAAAGCCCTTGTCAGGTGCACCAATGACGATTTTTTGTTTGAGCGTTCAGCGAGTGGGGGTAGGGGCCCTCGATAAACAAAATCTTCTTGCTTCTTTTGCCTACTTTTCTCCTTGATGAGAAAAGTAGGGCCCCGCCGGCGAGGCGAAAGTTAGCTAAGAGAAAGGGCTTTAAATTCAACAGTTGACATTGATAAAAGATGAAACTTTCATAGATAATAGCAGATCAACAATTCATCTAAATCGACGCTACTGACCCACCATCAACCCGTAAATTCGTTCCGGTGATAAAGGACGCCTGCTCCGAGGCCAGAAATACCACCGCAGCACCAACTTCGGCAATGCTACCAGGCCGCTGCAGCACAATGTCGGGGCGGTTTTGCTGCAGAAACTGCTGCTCCGCCTCTTCTTTGGAAATCCCCTTTTGCTCGGCCTGCCCCTGCATCATACCATCCACCAGCGGAGTAAGTATAAAAGCAGGTGATACCGAGTTAACCAGAATGTTATATTTCCCCAGCGACTTGGAAAGCGCTTTGCTCAGGTTCAGGATAGCGGCTTTGGTGAGGTCATAAGGAATCATGTCGGGGTAAGGCTGTAGCCCGTTTTCGGAGGACATGTTGATGATGCGGCCCCACTTCTTCTCTTTCATACCAGGCAGTACTGCTTTTGTAAGGCGCACCATGGCTACCACGTTCAGGTCGTAGAGCTGCAGGTATACTTCTTCGGCAATGTCCTCGAAGTCGCCGGTTTTACCGATGCCACCGGCATTGTTTACCAGTATGTCAATGGGGCCAGCCGCTGTTTTCGCTTTCGAGAGCAGCTGCGCCACTTCCCCCGGCTTGGTGACATCGGCAGGTATGGGCACGACCTTATTTCCTGTTTTAGCGGAGATCTCCTGGGCCGTTTGCTGCAGTTCCTGTTCGTCGCGGGCGCAGATGATGACAGTGGCCCCTGCTTCAGAAAGTGCCTGCGCGGCACCTTTGCCAATGCCTTTGCTGCCGCCACTCACCAGGGCCACTTTTTGTGTTAGATCAACTTTCATAGTTTAGTTTTTAACTGGTACAGATATAGAAAGAACGACATAATAAGCCAAGAGTTAAGCTCATTTCTACGGAAGGATATAATGCAGGCCTTGTTTTGCACAAATTACCAGTATACTGCGTACAAGTATACTTCTTAAAGTACAATAGCCGCCGCCAACTCTATGAAACAACTTTTACAGTACACGTTATACTTTGTTTGCCTGCTCCTACCTTATGTGGCACATGCACAGGCTGATGTGCCGATGGGTGGCCGGGCTGCTGGTTTAGGCAATGCCGCGGTAACGCTGCCCGACCTCTGGGCATTGCACAATAATGTGGCCGGTATGGCTGGGCTGCAGCAGGTAAGTGCGGGAGCCTTTGTAGAGAGCCGCTTTGGCGTACGAGCATTTACCACGGTGGCTTTGCTGGCTGTGTTGCCAACGGCGAAGTATGGTGCCTATGGGCTAAGCTTCAGCAGGTTTGGCGATGCGGTTTACAGCCGGCAATCGGTGGGAATAGGCGTGGCGCATACGCTGGGGCAGGTAAGCCTGGGAGCAAAAGCAGAAGTATGGCAGGTAGCAGTGAAAGGATATGGCAGCTGCAAAACGGTAGCCTTGTCGGTGGGGGTGCAGGCGCAGGTGGTGCCGGGCGTATTCTTTGGCGCCTACGCGTATAACCTGAACCAGGCCAAACTGGCTGATTTCGAAGATGAGCGCCTCCCGACCGTAATGAAAGCGGGACTTGCCTACCAGCCCTATAAAAAGTTGCTATTGGCCATCGAAACAGAAAAGAACATCGACTATGCCGCTAACTTTAAAGCAGGTTTGGAATACCGGCTGCTGCAGGAAAAGCTGGCGCTGCGTACCGGTTTCAGCACGCTGACTAATCAGGCAACCTTTGGCCTGGGCTTCCGGGCGCGGCAACTGCAAGTCGACTACGCCTTTGGCACTACCACGCTGCTGGGCCAGAGCCATCATCTGTCGCTCTCTTACAGTCTGCACCAGGCTATACAGCATTGATAATTCACAGCTCTGATTCACACTAATATCATCCTACTTTTTCGCGCTTATGCGACATTCTTTTCGTAAGCTTTTGCACCAATGGTCCAATGGTTAGCCCCTGCACGGTGAGGGAGAGCAGCACCACCATGTACGTGATCGCCACAATAAAATTACGGTACATCTCCGGTGCCAATGCCAGCGCCAGCGCAACCGAAATACCGCCACGTAAGCTGCCCCAGGTCATGATCAGAAGCGTATTCGGCGCAAATGTTTTGTTTAGCCGTAGCGCATACGAAGGAATGGCTATAGACAGGAATCGCATCAGTAGCACAATGCCTGTCGTCACAAACCCGATGAGCAGGTATTCGGGCCTGAATGGAATGATGAGCAGTTCCAGACCGATCAGTACAAACAGCACCGCATTAAATATCTCATCCACCATCTCCCAAAACTTGTGCAGGTAATCGGCTGTCTGGGTGCTCATGGCCAATTTGGTGCCCTGGTTGCCGATCAGCAGGCCGGCAGCCACCATGGCCAGCGGGCCTGAGAAATGCAGGTAATGGGCTATACTATACCCGCCCGTCACCACTGCCAGCGAGATCAGCACCTCCGTCTGATAATGATCTATCCGGCGCATAAAATAAAAAGCAATATAGCCGAGCAGCAGCCCTAGAGCAATACCGCCGCCAGCCTCCTCCAAGAAAAGCTTCCCTACAAATGCGGCATCTACATTTTCTAATCCAAGCTGAGCTATTTCATATAAGGAAATAAAGACGACCACGCCTACCCCATCATTAAACAAAGACTCTCCCGTAATATTTACCTCCAGCTTTTCCGGGATATTGGCCTTTTTTAAGATGCCAAGCACCGCCACAGGATCAGTGGGCGAAATCAGTGCGCCAAACAGCAGGCAGTAAATGTAATCTAACGGCTGCCCAATAAGGTGCAGGAGGCAGAAAAAAAGCGAGCCAATGAAAAAAGTGGAGAGCAGCAGCCCCACGGTGGCAAAGAGCATAATAGACCATTTTGCGTCGGCCAGCTTCTTCAGATCGGTGTGCAAAGCGCCGGCAAACAGCAGAAAGCTCAGCATGAACTCCAGCAGGATCTCAGAAAAATCAACAGAGGCCAGTTTCTCCTGCATCAGATCGGTGAAGTCGGGCCACACCGCTCCCAGCGCCTGCACTGCCAATGAGATAAACAGCCCCGCCAGCAAGAGCCCGATTGCTGCCGGCAGCCGAATGTACTTGTGGTTAATGTAGGCAACGGCAGCCGAAATAACCAGAATGACAGAGAAGATGTGGAAAAGCTCCATAGGATTATTTTAAGCGATAATACAACATCATACGTAGGTGCAAAGTAGCTCTTAGGAAGAAACTATCTTCCGGACAAACTAAGCTACTGCCTATGGTACGATGTTTACTGCTCTGCTGGTTTATACTTTGTGCATTGGCTCCGCTGCAGGCGCAGGATTTTCCACGCCGTCAGATCGACTTTGACTTGCTAGTGCAGGAGCTTTTCGCCCAGCAGGAAGACGAGCAGGTCCCCTACGAGGACTTCTACGAAACGCTCTTCCAATACTATCAGCGCCCGCTAGACCTGAACCGGGCGACACCAGAAGAACTTGCTTCGCTTTACCTGCTCTCGCGCCCGCAGATTGCCTCCTTTCTGAAGTATAAAGAGGAGAACGGAAAGCTGCTGAGCATATACGAGTTGCAGGCCATTCCTGAGTTTGACCTGCCCACCATTTACAAGTTAGTACCATTTGTACGGGTGGCTGATGCGGGCCTGCAGGCCGACCAGCGCACTTTGTGGCAACGTATGGCTGGCGAAGACAACAATGCCCTGGTGTTACGCTATCAACGCACGCTGCAACAGGCAAAAGGGTACACGCCTGCTGCCGCTGACAATCCTGCTGGCAGCCGCTATCTTGGTTCCCCGGACAAGCTGTACCTGCGCTACCGCATCAGCCATTCCCACGACTATAGCGCGGGCCTTACTGCCGAAAAAGACGCCGGAGAAGCTTTCACCTGGGATAACCAAACGCACCGCTATGGCTTTGATTACTACTCGGCGCACCTTCAACTTTACAACAGGGGGCATTTTAAGACAATTGCCTTGGGTGATTACCAGCTGCAGTTAGGGCAGGGCCTGCTGCTCTCGTCGGGCTACAGCGTGGGCAAGGGCAGCGAAACCATTGCCACCGTCAGTCGCCCAGACCTAGGCATCCGGCCCTACAGCTCGGTGCTGGAGTATGCTTACTTCCGGGGCGCAGCGGTCACTTATACTTTGGGGAACATCGCCGTAACTGGCTTTTACTCCAATAAGCGCGTCGATGCCAACCTGAAAGCACAGCTAGATACCCTGGAGCAGGAGCGCAGTTATTTCAGTGGCATTCAGACAACAGGATTTCACCGCACGGCATCCGAACTAGCACACAAGGGTAGCGTGCGGGAACAACTTTACGGCACCAACGCTACTTACCAGAACGCAGCGAAGACACTTTTACTTGGCCTAACAGCACTGGGTATTTCCTACAATGCGCCCATTCAAAAAGCAGGCGCACCGTACCAGCGCTTCGAGTTTAGTGGTACAAGCAACTATAACTTGGGTACTAACTACAGCTATACCTGGCAGAACGTGTACGTTTTTGGGGAAACAGCTGTTAGTAAAAGTGGCGGAGTGGGTACTGTGAACGGCTTTGTTGCCAACCTGTCGAATAAAGTGGAACTGGCGATGCTATACCGCTCCTACGCCCGCAACTTTCACTCGTTTTACGGTAGCGCTTTCGGTGAGGCTACCCGCAACATCAACGAGCACGGCCTGTATACCGGCATCAAACTAAAGCCATTCCGTAAGTGGGAGTTCACTGCTTACTATGACCGGTTCCGGTTTCCGTGGCTGCGCTACCGTGTAGATGCCCCTTCGGAAGGATACGAGTATCTGACACGCTTATACTTTAAACCTAACAAGCAAACGGCGCTTTATGTGCAGTTCCGCACCGAGAACAAAGGCCTGAATGCTGCTGGCAACACCACCGCCCTAAATTATGTGGCACAGGCGCTGCGTCGCAATTACCTGCTTTACTATGAGTTTGCCCCAACCAAAACGCTGAGCCTGAAATCAAGGGTGCAGTTTAGCAGCTACGCGCAGGAAGCGCCCCAAACGACCGGCTACCTGATTGCCCAGGATGTGAACGTTACTTTCCGGAAAGTACGTCTCAGCACACGTTATGCACTTTTCGACACGGATAGTTATGATACGCGGCAATATGTGTATGAGCGCGATGTACTCTACGCCTTCTCGATTCCGGCTTTCAGCCGCACCGGCACCCGCGTGTATGGCCTGTTGCAGGTAAGCCCCACCCGAAACATTGATGTATGGCTTAAGTATGGCCTGACACATTACCGCCACCAGCGCACCATCGGCTCCGGCCTCGACACCATCGAAGGCTCACATCGCTCAGATGTGACGGCGCAGGTACGGTATCAGTTTTAAGGTTAGTATGAAGTGGATTGTTGTCTTGTAGTTATACTTGCTAACGCTGGCTTAATCTTTTCTTCGCTATACTTTGCAGTTGTTTAATGTATAATCCGGTTATACTTGGTAGTTGTGGTTTATACTTTAGCTAGTAAGCTATCCTTACTTGTGGCTGTTCGATGCGCAGTTTTACACTTGCCTTGTTTCATCTTTAGCTTTGGTGCGCTCTAAGCCCGCGAGGGCTCGTCCTTGGGCATCGCGCGGTGGCGTGAAGCTGCGCTGGCGCGCTGCCCTGCGGGCACCGGAACCCGCCAAGGCGCTCCACCCAAGGACTGGAATCTATTCGATAGCTACAGCTTATACTTGTGCTCAAGTATAAATTTTCTTTATACAAGTATAACTCTGAGCTTCTTTCTCTCTTCTCCTAGTTTGTCATTTTAAAGGTTCATGGTGGAAGGGAGGTATTCCTGATTAGCCAGAACTACAACGCATATACTCCAGCTAAAGCAGCGACAGAAATCCCCTCCTTAGATAAGGAGGGGCAGGGATGGTTGGACCCGGCACTGCCATAAAGCATCTGCCTTTAAACTTGCAGTAACCAAATTCCCACATCTCAGGTAACAGTGCTGCTACTTGAGATTGGATGAAAGCAGAGGCTTAAGGGATGTTTTTCACGAATACTACTTGCTGGCTGTCTGCCGCGATGATCTTGTTCAGGAAGTCCACCAAAGCACTGTAGGTTTCAGGTTTAAAGCGGCCTTTCTCCATTTGCATGCGGCGGATATATGTAACCTGCCGGCCATCTACTTTAAACTGCGCGGAATACTTGCCAAAGTCATTTGCTAGGTTCAGGTCCTGCGGCTTAAACTCCAGGGCATAGCCTTCAGGTAGCTCAAAGGATACCGTGTCCACATCTACATACGCCATACTGCTCAGCACCACTTCCGATGTTCGCTTTTCTTTCCGGCCGGGAGCATAGGTGCGCTTGTTCATCAGGTTAGGTGTGAGAAACAGGCGCTTGCCGCTAAATGTGGCATACTGGCGCAAGCTTAGCTCCAGGTTTTCGGTCACGGCGGGAATTTTATCTTTCTTCTCCTCCCATTTATAGCTGTTGATGTCAAAGGATGGTACTTCTACCTGGCTATAGAGCCATTTCTTTTGCATGTCCGGCTCCATTAAATGGATCGCATTGCTCCTTCCCTCCTGCTGCTCTCCTCTGAAAACGGTGGTTACATGTGCCAGGCCATTTCCTTTTTCATCCAGCTTCACTTCAATGTGGCGGATCTGGGTGTTATCGGTGGCGCGGTAAGCGGGCGTTTTCACGATCTTTCCCCCTTCGGGCGTTATCAACAGAGCATGTCGGCTTCCGGTGAAGCTGCCGGCATAGCCCGCTGCTTTGTTCTGATCAGTACACTCCAGCCACAGACTATCCTGCTGCAGCGGCACGCACAGCGCCACGTGATTAAACTGTTGACTGGGAAACTCCGTGATGATATCAGCCTCGTCTTCGCCCGCTTCGATCAGCGCCTGGTAAGAATTGATGCCTACTGCTTTCAACATTGCTTGGGTATAGTTGGTCAGCGCCTTGCAATCGCCATAGCCTTTGCCATCCACAAACGATGCCTCAAACGGCTGCCAGCCGCCGATACCCAGCTGAATGGCTACGTAGCGGGTGTTGGACTGCAGATAGTGGTAAATTTTCCGTACTTTCTCTTCCGGCGTTTTAGCGTCTGCCACCAGCGTCTGCAACTTCTGCATTGTAGCATCCGGCAGCACGTCACGGCCGTTATTAAGCTTATTTACCCAAAGGCCATAATCTTTCCAGGTGTGCATGTTGCCTTGGTATCCTTCCACTTCAAACGTCACGGGCGCAGTACGCACCAGGGGTACCAGTTCCCGGAATTCAACGCCATAAGGTTCAGTTTCTATCGGGGCCAGGTTCTGGGCCTGCCAGGTATATACTTCCTGCGTGGCGGTTGTCTCTTTCTTCAGCGGTGTAGGCAGGTTCTTTTCCAGGTAACGCAGCTGCATACCGGTTGGCACCAGTACCCGGAACGTAGACTTCTCCACAGCCATGTTCTCCTCATTCAGCGGCATCCAAACCGGGTAAAACAACATGTTGCTGGTGGTGGTTTGATATTCATACTCCACGGTGTACGGATAGACCGTATGCCGCATATCGGCCACCTTTATGCGGCTGTCCTCAAACAAGGTGCCGTTAGAAACAGCACTTACATCTACAATGTCGGATTTGCGTAGGGTTTTTATTTTTTTGCCGAAGCGGTCGTACGATGTCGCTTTCAGGTAGTCGACCTTGGTTAGCTTATCATAAAGCACATACAACTGCGCTTTGTCTTTTCCATTTTCATCCAGAATGGTAATGGTAGCTTTGTATACTAAGGTGCCGTTGCTAACCGAGTTGACCGTAAACACCTTTTCCTCAGAGCGAATCACCACGTGCGCGCCTTTGGTAAGATCTTCGGAGGTGTGTGCCTGTGCCGGATGAAGCATGTTCATGCACAAACAGGCACAAAGCAAGTATAAATAACGCATAAAATCGTTGTAAATTAATGAAATATAGAAAGGGATTTCCTGCTGCTAAAGCCGCTGAGAGGCAAGCAGCTACGTGTTGCTGCCTGCCTCTCAGCGCAGCAACACGTATACTGGCAAGTATGGCGACCGGTTTATTTTACGCCGCTGGCAGCAGGTGTTGTGGCCTGTCCCACACTGGCTGTCGCCTTTTTCAGCACGATCTGTTCGGCCTGTTTGGTTACGATCTGGTTGTAAAACTCTTTAAGGTAAGGATACTCCGGCGCATAAAATACAGGCTTGTTGATGCTAATTTTACTCATAATCTGCACCTCGTTGCCTTGTTGCTGCACCACATACATAAACTTGCCTCCATTATCAGGCAGCGCTAACACTTTATTCTGCGGTCCCTCCTCCATTTCGTATCCTTCCGGAAGTATAAAGCGGCAGATATAGGTCTCGTCTACTGGGGCGGCAAAATCTACGGGGTAAGCCCGCTCGTTCAG
Source organism: Pontibacter chitinilyticus (assembly GCF_039748935.1). NCBI lineage: Bacteria > Pseudomonadati > Bacteroidota > Cytophagia > Cytophagales > Hymenobacteraceae > Pontibacter > Pontibacter chitinilyticus. Next base: position 394,592 of record NZ_JBDIZJ010000003.1, on the reverse strand, counting down.
CTTAAACGGATTCTCCTTCTCTCCGTGGCCCATCATGGGGTTCAGGTAGATAATGCTGTTATCCTGTCCGTTTCCATTGGTAGCTATGTCGAAGGTGATGTTGATGGGGCTGTTCTCATCGTTCAGGTTCTCGACCTTCGCTTTCAACACCTTCATATCACCTGTTTCCTTGGCAAAATTTTCGGTGAACTTTGCTTCACCGTCTTCCAGAATACTTCTGCGGGTAACCAGTGCATTATAGCCGCCTAAAGATTCCTTGCCAGTTCCTTTCATTTCACCATTGCTGCTGATGGTGATGGTGCCATTAAACAACCTGGAGTAAATGGCAGCAGGCTTAAGCGCCACCCACCGCTGATCATCTTTTTTAATCAGGCGGCCTTCGCCGTTGAGGCAGCGCACCGGCAGTTCTCCTGCCGCCAGCAAAGGCTCTGTGGCATCCAGCAGGTATTCTTTATCGCCAATGCGTACCTGCGCAATTACATAGTTGAACTTACTAAGCATGGGTGAGCCTTTGTATACACGACCGTTGTTGCGGGTGCTCACCAGCACCGGGGCCGCATCAAGTCCGGCCTCCAGCAGCATAGAGGTCATGAGCAGATTGATCTCTCCTGAACTGCCTTTTTTGATTTCGAATACTTTCCGGATTGGCGAGTGCGCATACATGGTATACTTCCCATCCCACTTTACGGTACTCTTCACCAAAGTATGAATCGCGGCCATCTGGCTCTCAGGCGTTTTATACTTCGCCTTGATTGCCGAAAGCTCATTTTTAAAGAAACTGCTGCGGTTCAACTGCCGGCCGAACTTCTCTTCATCCAGCAAGTCGCGCGTCACCTGCTCCCAGTTACCAACAACGGTCTCCGCTATCTGGCCCGGAAACTTTACCTGCTGCAGCTCAAATTCAATTTTAGACTGATAGTCACTCAAGGTGGTAATATACCTTTCCGGGCGCAGGGCAGGCGCATCTTTCATGATCCAGACATATCCGTTGGCATCGGCTTTTACAGAGGTAGCCTGGCTGGCCTGTCTGCCTCCGTTCAAACCCGGCTCCACGTGCGACTCTTGTGTAACGGTAAAGTTTTCGCTTGCTTTGCTCTGCTCAGCATTGTATAAGGCAAGATACCCCTGCTGTAAGAACTTATAGTCGAAGTACTCCGGTATCTGCGCGTGGTACTCACTCCATACCACCGGAATGGTTTTTTGGAACTCCCACTCCCGCATGTTTTGGAAAAAGTCGGAGTAGATGGTATACTTGATATCCAGCACAGAGCCCACCTTTACGTTGGGCATGGTAAACTTTTTGGCAAACCAGTTCTCACTCATCTGCTCTTCAAACACAGCTTTCGACTCGAGCTTGTCCTTTACAACTTTGCCGTCTTCGAGGTTATAGGTATAGCCTTTGATACTGGCTACATTTTCTTTATCACTGCCCCGCTGAAAGTATGGCACCTCCACATCAGCCCAGTCGTAGCCAGACTTTTTCAAAATCTTAATCCGCATCTCATGCTCAAACACCAGTTGAAAGCCTTTGGCGTATTGAAAATGAGAAAAGCCCTTATCAGACAGAATTACTGCGACTGCGCTGGTGTCTTTGTCATACACCTTCATTTTCAGTTCCTCTTCACTGACCTTTCCAAACTTGGTTGCCTGGCCGTAAGTCGTACCAACCCCACAGATTAATACAATAGCAAGCGAAATTAAACGAGTAGAAGTTAATGTTCTCATAGGCAATAGTATACATATAGGTTTAAAAGCTCAAACGGATCATCAAACAAACATAAATACCTGACAATTATAAAGTTGCGTTTGATCAAGGCATTACGCACATCTGAAAGTATAAAGAAAAAGGTATTTACCTATATATACAAATTTTACACTAAATTTTTGGCATTAAACTTATACTTAATTCTACAACCCTGTTGCGGCAGCACAATTATGGATTTAATAAGACTATAGCAGACAAGAAGAAGTATAGTATGTAAACAAGGAGGCGGTGTGATGCAACAGCAGTTGCTGACGCGCAATTCTTATAGCTTGCACAGGTAAATTTGGCAGTTGCGCTACTTACCTGCGTTTGCCCTGCACATGTGTTGTTAGGGAAACAGCAGCAGCAGGGAGAGGAAATTCAGCGGGGTACCGGTTTGGGCATAGTGGTATAGCAGCCTGCCACTATACTTTGCACAGCTGCAATCTTATGCCATACTTCAGACCAGCGGAAATACAGGACAGGTGCCATGCGAGGGAGGCACACTGCAGGATTGAATGTAATAGGCCGTAGCACGGCAGCAGGAGGCTACCTGTGCTATATCTGAACTGAATAGCCGGAGCGACAGCAGGTTATATACTGTCGCTCCGGCTACTGTTACAGAAAAGAGGTAAAGTTCTCGCTATCCTGCCAAAAATCGCGACAGGCTTCACGTTGTTCTTCTATAAACTTGCTATTACGTTTCAGGTCTTTCCAGGGGCCATAGCCCAGGCGTTCGCAAAGCCTGAAAAAGCTATCGCCTTGATTTTTCTGACCTTTTACCCGCACCAGGGCGCTCAGCAACGGACGACCGGCAGCATGTTCCTGCTCCGATATCTCGTCGATCACTTCGTTCAGCCTTGATTTTTCATACGGGTTTTCGAGGTTGAGACCTAATTCAGCTTCAAAGATAAGGTTCTGAAACGTCATCAGGTGCGCTCTCCCACGGGCTACTTGGATGAGTTTCTTTCGTACGCGTGTGTTCATAGTGCAAATATGTTTTACGCAACAGCACAGCCTGCCACAACCGGTATATGCCGATCACAGGTGAGTCTTTTGCCTTATTGTTGGAATAATATATATTACTTTTAACGTATTTATTGTCGAAAAAGTTTCGCAACATGTACAATTTTTCACCGTATGGATGCAATTACTTTGCATTACGCTGAAAAAGAAGCTTTTGAAGATTAGTGTGGTTGCTTTTCACACAAGTATTTCCAATACCGTTTTGGCATATGGCGCCGGTGCAACTTAGGGTTACGGCGCTCCGGTATGGTCACATTGTCAAAGTATACCTGCCACAGTTGCTTATACTTAGCTTCTTCCGCATGCAATGCTTGGCCCTGCAATGTGGCGCGGCGCTGCTCGGGCAGCAGCTCCAGTTCTACTACTGTGGTGGTGGTAAGATCATAATAAACGCCATAGCGGCGGCGAGTGTCGTAAATAGCCCAGCGCTGGTCGGCATAACGCTTCTCAAAGTGGGCCATGATCAAGGGCAACACATTAAAGTCCGGTGCGATAACAGCATAAAACAAACCATCGGCTGCTTGCTCGAAACGCACGAAGGCTTCCATGCGGTGCTTTTCGCGGTGCACCTGCCGGGCTGCCTGCTGCACCTGCAATACACAAGGTGCGGTATAGTTGCCTTCTATACTCTCTTTCTGCTCAAACGCCAGCCGGATATAAGCAAACAGCAGCAACTCAACGCCTTCCTGTTCCCATAAATAAGTATAGTATAAAGCTTGCTGTGCTGCCACCGACAGTTTCTTCTGCAGGCCGCGCCAAACGCGGGCCGCTTTCTGCTCATCTGTAACAACAGCTATGGTTTCGCCAAAGATAAGCGGTTGCGCCAGGTGCTCCTGCGCAATGCCGGCTGGCCACGCCTTTCGCTCAAAGGCTTCGAACACTACCGTTAGCAGGCCCTCGAACGAGCCGTCATATGTGTACAGGTGCATCGGTGCAGCCGGTGTTACTGCTTCGCTGCCGAACGGCTGCTACGGCCCTTATCGGCACTATCGCCACCCTGCACGGCACCGGAGAGGCGCTGCAGTTGCGGCACCAGCATGTTCAGTTTGCAGCAAAGTGATACGCGGGCAACTTTCTGGTTCTTTCTCATAATAACTATTTTTTTTGGTTGGATGGATGTAGAAACAGTATTAGACAGGTTTGAATTAGTTTTAGCAGACCCCATAGCTTTAACAGATAAAGGATGTTGAGACAAGTGATACAAATTCAGGTAACAACAGGGGCCGGTATGGGTTATCCTGCAACGTGTATTGTTTTCATAGCTTGTTACTTACCGGCATACTAGCCTACCTGGCGGAATAGGTCGAGTTGCCCGGCCAGAAGCGCACTTCGTTTCGCGCCATCCCCGAACAGAATTTTGTTCCTGATTTGGCCTGAATCGAACTCGTGGCGCAGAGTGCTTTTTCCCTGACATGTGATAAAGTATCTGGCGCGTTTTAACACCACGCCCATCAAGCGCAGGTGGTCAAACGTAAGCTTGGCAAAACGGCGTGCGGACACGATCTTCTGGGCAGATTTTATGCCAATCCCCGGCACCCGCAGGATCATTTCATATTCTGCCGTGTTCATTTCCACCGGAAAGGCAAAGCGGTTGCGCAGTGCCCAGGCCAGCTTCGGATCAATGTCCAGCTCCAGGTGCGGATGTTTCTCTTCGAGCAGCTCCTGCACATCAAACCCATAAAAACGCATCAGCCAGTCGGCCTGGTAAATGCGGTTCTCCCGGATAATAGGCGGCTCTGTGATGATAGGCAAGCGGTTGTCGCTGCTAACAGGCACATAGCCGGAATAATACACCCGCTTCAGGTTATACGCCTTGTAGAGCTGGTCAGAAAGCTGCAGGATCTGGCGGTCGTTTTCGGCACTGGCCCCCACGATCAGCTGCGTGCTCTGGCCGGCAGGCGCAAAAGCAGGCGCAGATTTAAATAACTTTTTCTCTTCTTTGGCCTGCGCCAGCTGCTGGCTGATATTTCCCATCGGCACCAGAATCTCTGTATAATTCTTCTCCGGCGCCAGTTGCTGCAAGCTTACTTCTGAGGGCAGCTCAATGTTCACACTTAATCGGTCGGCGTACAACCCGGCCTCTTTTATCAACTCCTCGCTGGCGCCCGGGATGGTTTTCAGGTGGATGTAACCGTTAAACTGATGCTCCTGCCGCAATTTTTTAGCGACACGCACCAGTCGCTCCATTGTATAGTCACTATTTTTAAAAATGCCCGAACTCAGGAACAAGCCTTCAATGTAATTGCGGCGGTAAAAATTTATGGTCAGGTCCACCACCTCCTGCACCGTAAAAGCAGCCCGCTGCACATCGTTACTGCGGCGGGTAACACAATAGGCACAGTCGTAAATGCAATGGTTTGTCAGCAGGATCTTAAGCAGCGATACACAGCGGCCGTCTTCGGTATAGCTGTGGCAGATACCCATTCCTTCGCTGTTGCCAAGACCTTTGTTCTCGTTCTTGCGTTTGCCACCGCTTGAGGAGCAGGAAACATCATACTTGGCTGCATCTGCTAAAATAGTTAGTTTATCCTCAATCGTGCGACCCATTTGTTTATTAGTCAATGCCTTTGATGTTCTAAAGATACGTCAGGCAAGAACAAACACCCAAAATTTTTAGCATTTAGTTATACACAATGTTATCAACATGGCTTATAACACTAAACATATTAGCAATTATATGTAGGCTGATTTATCCGTTTTAGCTGCCCTGAAGCACTGAAATGACTTTGCCTGTCGCGCTTATCACTTCTGTTAGCATAATCCGTTATATTAGTAGGCTAAATCAGCCAAAGTGCCACCAACCCGATCGCATGCTGCTTCTGTTTCCCTTTTTTACCCGCTGTACTTTTGTATGCATGCTCTGCCTGTGCCTGGCAGGTATGTGCCGGGCACAGGAGCAACCTACACCAAAATTCCGGCGCGACTCTACCCTGCTGCAGGAAAAGACCGACACTACGACCCAGAAGTTTGACGACCGTATCATAGATAACCTGCGCCAGATGTCGCAGCGCAAAACCATTATGGGCAAACTGCTGAAAGCCGTGCTGGTACTTGGCCCACGGGATGAAGGCAACTATGGCATGGATGCCGAGTTGATCCGGCAGGAATACGAAAAGCATAACTATAAAATAGTACGCCACATCGACATCCTGAACCTGGACCCTTTTGGCTACTCGATCAATGATACGGCGCGGGTGCCCCAATCTTTTTTTGAGAAGGCCGGCAACTCGCTGCACGTCAAAACCGGCCGTGGGCTGATCCGTAACAAGCTGCTTTTCCGCAAAAACAAACCACTGGAGCCGCTGGCACTAGTCGAATCGGAGCGTTTGCTGCGCCAGACCGATTACCTGCTGGATGCCCGCATCATCGTGAACGAAGCCACCACCACCAACGACAGCGTGGATGTGTTCGTCGTTACCAAAGATATCTTCAGCTTAGGCGGCTCCGGCTCTTACACGCCTTCTTCGGGCTCGGGGCGCATCTCGTTGCGGGAGTTGAACTTTTTGGGGCAGGGGCACCAGTTGCGCACCTCCTACCGCTTTAACATGAACAGGCCCAGGCCGTGGGAATTCTCCGGCTTTTACTCGATCGAAAACATCAGCAGAAGCTATATCTCTGCCGATATCAACTACATCAACGAAAACTATTATAAGGAGAAGAGCGCTTTCCTGCACCGCGATTTTTACTCCACTAATACCAAGTATGCGGGAGCTGTAGGCCTGAACTCCATAGAGCAACGCCTGCTGTTGCCCTCTTCGCCAGAAGATTCGGTGCCGCAGTTCGGGCAACTGAGCTACAACCGCCGCGATGCCTGGCTGGGACGGGCTTTTCAGTTCAAGTCTTATAACCTGGGCTACGAGTCCAGGGGCCGCATTATCACAGCTTTGCGCGTCATCAACACAGACTACAGCACCCAACCGTCCAACAGCTTTCAGGACAACACCCTGTTTCTGGGCAGTCTGGGCTATAGTATCCGCAAGTACTACAAAGACCGTTACTTGTTTGGCTTTGGCCGCACCGAAGATATTCCTGCCGGGGCGCTGCTCACCGTCACGACAGGCTACGAACACGGGGCGCAGACCAACAGAAGGTACTTTGGCGCATCTACCTCGCTAGCCAAGTATAGCAAGAGCTTCGGTTACCTGTATGGCAGCATCAACTACGGCACTTACCTGCGGAATGGCGAACGGGAGCAGGGCGTGCTGGAGTTGCAGTCGCTTTACTTTACTAAACTTTATGAGTGGAACAACTGGAAACTGCGCCACTACCTGCAGGGGCATGCGACCTTTGGCATCAACCGCAACCCGGAGGAACTGCTTTCCATTGACAATGAAAACGGGCTGCGGGGCTTCCGCTCTGACCTGATACGGGGTAACCGCCGCATTACGCTTAACTACGAAGCTAACCTCTACACCCCGCTTTCGCTGTTTGGCTTCCGGTTGGCAGCCGTTGCCTTTGCCGATATCGCCTGGCTCTCGATGGGCAACAGAAGCTCACCTTTAAAAGAAACGCCTTATCGCGGCTATGGCATTGGTTTTAAGCTGCGCAACGAATACCTGGGCTTCAGCACCATTCAGTTCCTGCTCAGCTACTATCCGCGGCTGCCGGTAAACGACGACCGTAGTTTCCGGCTTTCCGGCTCCAACCGTTCCTACTATGACTTCACCGATTTCCGGTTTACTGCTCCTGGTGTAGCTGATTTCCGGTAAGTATAGCCCCCTTATACTTGGTGCAGTATTTATACTTAAAAAGTGAGGCGGGTATTTCTAGCTATCGGAAGTCAGCCAACTTGCCTGTTATTTGAGATTGGCCATAGGTATACTTCCTCCGTATGCAGCGGTATAGCCTGCTTGTTTTATACTTGCCAGGCTGTTGCGCGCCGGCTATTTAAGTATGGCACCTTTTTCGGAAGGCGCTTTTTGCTAAATTTGCAGGCACCTCATTCTTTTAACACCGACACCATGGTAGACCTGGGCAACTATAATGAACTGGAAATTGCGCGCGAAGTGGACTTTGGCGTTTACCTTACTTCTGAGGACGGCGATATCCTGCTGCCAGGCAAGTATGTGCCTGAAGGCGCCAAAGTAGGCGATTTTGTAAGAGTGTTTGTGTACCGCGATTCCGAAGACCGGGTAATTGCCACTAACCTGACGCCCTATGCCACAGTGCGCGAGTTTGCCTGCCTTACCTGCACTGATACCGCTCCTTTTGGTGCGTTTCTGGACTGGGGCCTGGAGAAAGACCTGCTGGTACCGCTCCATAACCAGAAAAATAAAATGCAGGAGGGCCGCAAGTACTGCGTATACATTTACCTGGATGAAACCTCTGACCGCGTGGTAGCCACCTCTAAGCTGGGCAAGTACCTGCAGAACGAACAGGATATTGACCTGGCAGAAAACGATGAGGTGCAGCTGCTGGTAGCCGGCTTTACGGAGATCGGCATCAAGGTTATCATCAACAACAAATACATGGGTATTCTCTATAAGAACGAGGTATTCCAGGACCTGCAAATGGGCGACAAACCTACCGGCTACATCAAAGCCATTCGCCCTGATAATAAAATTGATGTGACGCTCCGCAAACCCGGCACCACCATTCTGGCCGAATCATCAGAAGCGGGTGATAAGATCCTGCACCTGTTGCAGCAGGGCAGCGGCTGGCTCCCCCTCTCCGACAACAGCTCGCCGGAAGATATTTACAAGCTGCTGCAGATGAGCAAAAAAACCTTTAAGCGCGCCATTGGCGGCCTCTACCGCGAAGGCAAAATTGAGCTGAACGACGACAGCATCCGCCTTAAACAATAACGCACAATTTGCAGCATCGGAATTGCGTTTCACGCCTTATGCACAATAATTTTCAGGTGAAACTAGTATACTTATAGACTCTATAGCGCTTAAAAACGTACTCTGCGTAAGTTAAAACCTTATGCAAAAAGTAAGAACGGCTCTTATTGCAGGTGCCAGTGGCCTGGTAGGTAGCCATTGCCTGCAACTCCTCTTAAAAAGCGAGCGCTATAGCCAGGTGATCTCTGTTGGCCGGCGCGATTTACCGCTTATACATCCTAAACTAGAGCAGCTGTCCATCGATTTTGATGAGATGAAAACCTATGCCGCCGACATGGTAGCCGATGATGTATTCTGCTGCCTGGGCACTACCATAAAACGGGCGGGCTCCAAACCAGCCTTTTACAAAGTAGATCATACGTATGTGGTGGAACTGGCGCATATTACTGCCAGTAAAGGCGCTGCACAGTTCATGGTTGTCTCCGCGATGGGAGCAGATGCCGGTTCTATGTTCTTTTACAACAAAGTAAAGGGTGAGATGGAGCGGGATATTCAGCAGCAGGGCCTGACGTGCGTGCATGTTTTCAGGCCGTCGTTGCTGCTGGGCGAGCGGGAGGAGGAGCGTACCGGCGAGGAGATCGCCTCAAAAATTATGCAGCCACTGAGCAGCCTGCTGGTTGGCCCGCTAAAGAAGTATAAACCCATCGAGGCCGAAACGGTAGCCAAAGCCATGCTGTATGCAGCCATGCAGGACCAGCAAGGTGTATTCGTACATTTCTCCGACCAAGTAGCGGCGCTTGGCGCTAAACTTATCGTATAGCTTTGCTATACCCGAAAAGCAGCAGACAAACACCTTATGCAAGAATCGCAGCTACAGCACCTGTTTCCCAAAGCCTCGCAGTATAACCCGGAGTGGGTGCGGCGCAACTCTATGGGCGAAAATGTGCTTTTGAACCTCGAAAGCCTCACTAAAAACCTACACCTGAAGCCCGGCATGCGCGTGCTGGACTTGGGCTGCGGTAAAGCTATCAGCTCTATTTTCCTGTCCAAAGAGTTCGGTGTTACGGTATGGGCTGTGGATGAAGCTATTTCGGCCAGCAGCAATTATGAGCGCATTAGCCAGCAAGATTGTCAGATGGCTGTTATTCCGCTGGAGGCCGATGCCCGTGCCCTGCCCTTTGCCGAAGAATATTTTGATGCCATTATTGTAGTAGACTCTTATACTTATTTTGGCACCGACGAGAAGTACCTGCCCTACATTTGCCGGTTTCTGAAGCCCGATGGCCATATTGCCATTGCCGATGTATGCTTTACCAAAGAGGTAGAAACGCTGGACAAGGTACCGGATTTCCTGCAGAAAGACTATCAAAACTACTGGTACTTCATTCATACCATAAACTGGTGGCGCAAACTGTGGGAGAAAACAGGACTGGTGCAGGTAGAAGTGGCTGCCGAACTGGACGGTGCCCAGCAGGTGCGGGAGCAATACATTCAAGACTTTGAAGAAAAAGATAAGCCGGACCCTTTTGCCCGGGCACTAAAGCAGGACGAGCAGGGATTCATCACTTTCTTCACACTTATCGGGCGCCGCACCAAAAAGAGCGTTTACCTGCAGGACTACAAGCAGAGCAAATCATCGCAAAAACACTGATACAATTATAGCCCAATACTGCGTTAGAAGTTTTACTTTTGCAGCCGCTAAACAGGAGCTTGTTCCTGGGCAGAGCACATTTAACTTTAACGCTTTATGAAGACTTTATTCCGCTTTTCTTTCGCGCTGGCGCTAATGCTTTCAGTGGCTGTTGGTGCCCAAGCCCAGAGTGGCTACACCACTGGTATCGGTTTAAGAGGAGGCGCTGCCTCCGGCCTCACCATCAAGCACTTCATACAAAATGATGTGGCCATTGAAGGTATTCTGAGCACCAGTTTCAAGTATAGAGGCACCGTGATCACGGCTTTGTATGAGAAGCACGCACAGGCGTTTGATGTGCCCGGCTTGTTGTGGTATTATGGCCTCGGTGGCCACGTAGGCTTCTATAACGGCCATTATTATTATGACCGCGGCGACAAGCACTACAACGACGATGTGTTTGGCGTAGGTGTGGATGGCGTGCTCGGCCTGGAATACTATATCCGCGATATTCCGTTTACCATCGGTGCTGACGTAAAGCCTTACATCAACATTCCTTTTGGTGGCGGCTTCTGGGATACAGCCCTGCATGTGCGGTATGTGTTTTAAAGATTAACCGCTACCTCCTTATTCGTAGTATTGATTCAGGAACATACAAGAAAGCGCCCCGCTATTGGTGTAATGGGGCGCTTTCTTGTATGTATACTTTAGCAAATGACTTTTCCAGTAACCTCAACAACTCAAAACGCCATGTGCAGCAGCGCATCGCCCTGGTTCACGACGGGCATGTTGTTTAGCCCGATCACGTAGCCGGTAGCCGGTGCATTTACGCGCACTTCCATCTCGCCGTAGGGGTCGGTGATGCTGCCGATGTGCTGGTTCTTTTTCACCATTAGGCCGATGTTGACAAAGGTACGCCACAGACCAGCATTTTTGGCCCGCACCCAAATATCCTTCAGGCAGAGCACGGTTTCTTCAGCGGCAGGTGTATAGCTGGGCATCATCCCCAGGTGATGCAGCACCCGGCAAGTGCCTTCTATACCTATCATAATGCCTTTCTCATCAAACCGCAGCGACTCGCCGGTTTCATACACCAGAATAGACTTGTGGTGCTTGGCAGCCTCTTTGCGCAGCGAGCCCTGGCGATAGGCCGTATCCAGAATAAAAGGCGGCGCGAACGCACGGGCAAGTTCCTCGTTGCGGAAGTCGTTGAGTACACACCTGATCTGCGGATAGTTGGCACGGCTGGAACCGCCTGTATGAAAATCAAGCCCATAATCCACGTAAGGCATGATCTCTTTCATAAACAGGTGCGCCACGCGGCTGGCAAGCGAACCATCGCGGTTGCCCGGGAAACTGCGGTTCACGTCTTTGCCGTCCGGCACTTCTCTGGAGAAGTTTAGAAAACCATAGATGTTCAGGATCGGGATAGCGATGATGGTGCCTTTCAGCGGGTAGAGCATCTTTTTGGAAAGCATCCGGCGGATAATCTCGGTGCCATTTACCTCATCGCCGTGCATGCCGGCCATCAGCAATACAACGGGCCCATCATGCACCGACCGAAACACATATACCGGTATTTCGATAACCGTACCACTGGGTAGCTTGCTGAGCACCAGTTTGGTCAGCACCTTTTCGCCCCGATCTATCCGCTTCTCATTGATAACGATGGTTTCGGGCATGCTACTCTTTTATACTCTTCTTGGGCTTCTTCTGCGTATGCCCCTCCAGGTACTCAATTATTTTACCGGCAATATCTTTTTGGGTAGCTTTCTCGATGCCTTCCAATCCTGGCGAAGAGTTTACCTCCAGTATCAGCGGGCCGCGCTTGGACTGCAGCATGTCTACGCCGGCAATGCCCAGGCCCAGCGACTTGGCAGCCAACAGGGCCGCAGCTTTTTCCTGGCGCGATAGCTTGATGAGCATGGCTTTGCCGCCACGATGCAGGTTTGAGCGGAACTCCCCCTCTTTGCCCTGCCGCTTCATGGCACCTACCACCTTTCCGTTCACCACAAAAGCCCGGATGTCAGCACCGCCCGCCTCTGAAATAAACTCCTGCACAATAATGCGCGCTTTCAGGTTGTGGAATGCTTCAATCACTGATTCGGCCGCTTTTTTGGTTTCTGCCAGCACTACGCCTAAGCCCTGGGTGCCCTCCAGCAACTTAATCACCAGCGGCGCGCCACCTACCTCTTTCACCAGTTCCGAAGTGTTTTTGCTATAGTTGGTGAAGGCGGTTTTAGGCATGCCCAGTCCGGCACGTCCCAGAATCTGGAGGCTACGCAGCTTATCGCGCGAGCGCACAATGGCCTGCGAATCGACAGCGCTTTTCACTTTCATCATCTCAAACTGGCGCACCACGGCCGTACCGTAGAACGTAACTGAAGCTCCGATACGTGGAATAACGGCATCAATGTCGGTCAGGCGCTCCCCTTTGTAAAGGATGTGTGGGTCACCTTGCTCTATCACGAGGTCGCAACGCAGGTGGTCGAGCACTATGGCCTCGTGCCCCCGCTGTTGAGCCGCCTCCACCAGCCGGCGGGTAGAGTAAAGCTTGGGGTTGCGGGAGAGAATAGCAATCTTCATAAATGCAGTTTATTTCTTGTTATGTTTGATTTTATACTTGCGGGCTACGTTTTTACGGGATACATCCACTACAAAACGCCCCTGTAGCAGCTTACGCCCGATCAGCACGGGGTATTTCATATCGCTGCGGTCAGATAGCGAGAACTCATCCTCTATCACTTCATCAAAAAGTCGGATCTTGGTCCGGATCACGTAGCGCTCCTGCACTTCGCCAAAAGAGCTTTTGACCTCACGCAGGTCATAGGTGGCGAACCGCAGCTTTTTATGGTTATACTGTGGGTGCGACGGGTCCAGCAGGTCCAGGCTGATCACTTTGGTGCCATCTGCCTGCACCTCCTCATGAATATCCGAGCAGTGGATCGCAGACGTATAAGCACCCGTATCCACCTTCGCTTCAATATCCTCGATATCGAGCTCTGGAAAAGAAACAAGCTCGCGCCTGCCGATGGTCTTTTTCTCCTGTTTAAGCTTAGGTAGGTTTTCCTCTCTCACAGATATTTCAATTATGAATCAGGAACATTAAAGTATGAATGATAGGTATAAAATGGTTTGCAGTACCGCACCAATCACAGTTTTATACTTCCGCGAACGCTCCCCGCGCCGGCACGAGCTTATAGCTTGTACCTTATGTTCCTCCAAATCATACTTCATCAATCAGAACTACTTGGTAGCAGTGATGCGGTAAATGGCATTGTTCGTGTCGTCTGATACGAGCAGCGAACCATCTTTCATCACCAGCACATCCACGGGGCGGCCCCAGTTCTCTTCGCCCTGCAGCCAGCCCTGTGCAAAAGGCTCGTAGCTGGTCACGTTGCCGTTGCCGTCCTGGCGCGCCAGCATTACCCGGTAGCCCATTTTTTTAGAGCGGTTCCAGGAGCCATGCTCGGCAATAAAGATCTGGTTTTTATACTCAGCCGGAAACATATTACCGGTGTAAAACTTCAGTCCCAGCGATGCGCCATGCGGACTCAGGGTTTTTACTGGCTTCACAAACTCGCTGCAATCATGCTTTTTGCCGAACTCCGGATCTGAGATAGTGCCGGCGTGGCAGTACGGGTAACCAAAGTTCTGGCCTTTTTCAGTGGCGCGGTTCAGCTCATCCGGCGGAATATTGTCGCCCAGCATGTCGCGCCCATTATCGGTAAAGTATAGGGCTTTGGTCTGCGGGTTCCAGTCCATGCCCACGCTATTGCGTACTCCCGACACGTATACTTCCAGGTTAGAGCCATCGGGGTTCATGCGGGTAATGGAGGCATAAATAGGCTTTTCGGGCTCACATATATTGCAAGGCGCACCTACTGGCACATATAGCTTGTCATCAGGGCCAAAAGCAATATACTTCCAGCCATGGTGCTCGTCGCTCGGAAACTGATCGTTCACTACTTCATACTTGGGGCTGTTGCGGAAAGTGCTGTCAATGTTCTTGAACTTGAGCACGCGATTAACCTCTGCCACGTACAAATCGCCATTCCGCAGCGCCACCCCGTTAGGCGTGTTCAGACCGGAAGCCACCGTTACGACTTCGTCGGCTTTGCCGTCTTTGTCTTTGTCTATAATGGCAAACACCTTGTCGTTGCTGCGTGTGCCCACGTACAGAATACCGGACGGGCTCATGGCCATCTGGCGGGCATTCTCCACGTTCTTGGCATAATAATCAATGCGGAAGCCGTTGGGTAGTTTGATACGCTCCAGGTCTTTGTCGATAGGGCCTGTCGGTAAACCGATGGCCACCTGTTCGTCTTCGGCTTGCTGATTTTCGGTTGGGCCGGTTTTCGTGACATCATCTTTGTTGGAATTTTCAGAAGTACAGCCCGCGCTGAGCCCTATCACCAGCAGGCAGGAGAAGAAAAAGCTTACGTGTTTTTTCATTGTTTTATATAAGTCAAAGATAAATAAAGTGCGTTGGCTGCACCTTTGATAAAAGTGAACAAAGATGTGGTGCAGCTATCAAAGCACAAGGTATATATACTGCTACATAAGTACAATGTTTTGAGAGGCCTGCCGCCGTCCGGGCTTCGGGCACGTGCAGGCAGTTATGTTTGCTGCCGTCTGCGGTGTAGCAGGTCGGCTACTTCCTGCAACAGGTAAGTATGGCCGGCCTTCAGCAGCACCAGTTCGCCCTGGTCAAGCGCCTCCACAAACGCTCCCACCTGCCTGGCCGAAATGATCTGATCAAACTCGCCCAGAAACATAGTTAGCGGCACTTTATACTTGTTCAGATTCGCCACAATCAGGCGGATATCAAAGTTCAAGTCACGGAAGCCGATCCAGCTGCGGTAGATGCGCAGGCGCTTGGGCGTGCTGTCCATCTGATAATGCGCAAAACGGAGCATACTTTTATGCACCAGGTTATACTTGTCCAGTAGCCCCAGCAGCCGAAAAAAAGCCTTAGGCTTTAGCACGGTGCGTTTAAAAAGCTGCTGTAGCCAGCCCGGGTAGGTGGCAATGTTGTACCAGAAACTGGTTTTGATTCCGTCGGGCGCAATCAGGAAAAGCTCGTCTATTCGCTCCGGCATTAGTTCTACCAGTGTTAAGGCAAACTTGCCTCCCATACTAAACGCCATTATCGAGAACCGTTCCAGGGCATTTTTCTCCAGGAAGTGCGCCATGAAACCAGCCAGAAAGTTTTTGGTGAGCGGCATATTGCTTTTATGCAGCTGGCTACGGCCGTGAAAGAACAGGTCGAAAGCGTAAATAGTGTAGTCGCTGCCCAGCGCCTTCTCCATGGCCTGGTAATACATACTGCTTTGCCCGTACCCATGAAACGCCAGCAGTACCCGGTGCCCATGTCCGAACACGCGGTAATGCAGTTTCGATTTGTCGTGGAGCAGGTAAGGCATGGGAAAGCTGTTTTGAGGTAGAGAGCTAGAAAGTTGTTTTGAATTTGGGAGTTAGAGCGTTTAGGAGTTAGAGATTGTTATGCATGCTATAAAATCACTTTTTAACTTTCTAACTCCTAAACGCTCTAACTCATCACAGCCTGGACACGCCGCCGGAGACAATGAATTTCATCACTTCGCTGCTGGGCAGGTCGAGGTAGGTGACGTTGCGGGCAGGTATGATAAAAAGCTCGCCGGAGAAATTGTAGGAGTGCGGAAAGTATACGGCCACCTTGTCTTCGATATTGATTCCATCCAGTGTATCCTGCGTAACAAAACCGAGCTTCATGTTCTCCGAGTCTTCGGCCATTTTTACCAGCACCGGCTTGTTAAACTTCTGGTTGTCGCCCACAAAAGCATCGAACAGGTCTTTGATGCTGGAATAGATGATGCTCACCAGCGGCACCTGCTCGAACATCCGTTCCATGATGATGAAGAAAGGCCGCACGAAAAAAGAGGAGCCGATGAAGCCCACCAGCGTCAGCAGCGCCATCATCAGCAGAATGCCCAGCCCGGGTATGCCCAGGTCAAAGAGGGTGTCGAGCCAGTCGATCACAGCCACTACAATCCAGACTGTGAGAATGATAGGGGCCATAATCAGCAGCCCGTTCAGGAAATAGCGCAGGAGTTTTTTCATCGGGTGTCTTTCAAAAAAAAAGCTTTGCCGAAGCAAAGCCTAAATTAGCCATATTGCTTTATAGTATACGCATCATCCTTATTCAACAGCAGCGGTACTCATTGCCGCCACTCCGCGCGCTACCTGCTCCATCAGCCACATGGGGGTGGAAGTAGCGCCGCAAATGCCAACACTGCCAGCTTCAGCAAACCACTCCGGCTCCAGTTCTTTTTCGCTCTCGATAAAATAGCTGTTCGGATTGTGCTGCTTACATACGCTATACAGGGCTTTGCCGTTGGAGCTTTTCTTGCCGCTCACAAATACAATGACGTCGTGCTCGGTAGCAAACTTTGCCAGCTGCGGCTCGCGGTTTGACACCTGGCGGCAGATGCTGTCGTTGGCATCAAAGGTAGGGGAAGTACTGTCGCGATTCGCCTGCTTGATGCGTTCTTCGATCAGCGCTTTGATGTGGTAAAAACCTTTCGTGCTCTTCGTTGTCTGGCTAAACAGCGTTACCGGCCGGCTGAAGTCGATCTTCTCCAGGTCGGCCTCAGTGGTCACGATGATGGCTTCGTCGCGGGTCTGTCCGGCCAGGCCAATAACTTCGGCGTGCCCTACCTGCCCGTAAATTACGATCTGGCCGTTGGCGGCTTTGCCACTGTCGTAGGCGTGCTTTACGCGGTTCTGCAGCTTCAGCACCACCGGGCAGGAGGCGTCTATCAACTCAATATTATTTTCCAGGGCCAGTTTGTAGGTTTCCGGCGGTTCGCCATGCGCCCGTATCAGCACCTTGCAGTCGTGCAGTTCCTGCAGCTGTTCCCGGTCGATGATGCGGAGGCCTTTTTCGTAGAGGCGCTGCACCTCCATGCCGTTGTGTACAATATCGCCGAGGCAATACAACTCTCCACTTTCTGCCATTTCATCCTCGGCCATCTGGATGGCGAACTCAACGCCAAAACAGTAGCCGGAATTTTTATCTATGGTAATGTTCATGTCTTACGCTTCTTCCCTTTTTACAGCATACGCCTCCTCTAATATCTTTGAGGCTACTTTCTGCAGTACAAAATCTACCTGCTCGTCTACCGTCATGTGCGAGGTGTCGAGCAATTCGGCATCTTCGGCGCGGCGCAGCGGGCTCTCCTGGCGGGTAGAGTCGATGTGGTCGCGCTTCTGCAGGTTTGCCCGGATGTCATCCAGGTTTACCAACTGGTTTTTCTCCAGCAGTTCCTGCTGCCGCCGGCGGGCGCGGGTATCTACATCGGCTGTCATAAATATCTTTACTTCCGCATCCGGAAAAACAGCTGTGCCAATGTCGCGCCCATCCATGACTATACCACGTTTTCTGCCCATCTTTTGTTGCTGCGCCACCATGGCATGGCGTACTTCGGGTACTACGCTTACCTCGCTTACCTGGTTGGAAATATACATCTGGCGGATCTGATCCTCAACATTCAGGCCGTTCAGGTATGTTTCGTTGCGTTTGGTTTTAGGGTTGTAATGGAACGACACGTCAATGTTCGCCAGCGCGTCACGTATTTCTTTGGGATTGGTAAGCGACACATGGTGCTGAAGAAAGTATAACGTAACTGCCCGGTACATGGCACCGGTATCAATGTAGGCGTAGCCGAGTTCTGCCGCCACTCTTTTGGCTGTGGTACTTTTACCGCATGAGGAATGGCCGTCTAACGCGATTACAATCTTCTTCATTATCAAAACAAGTAAACAGGACTAATTAGAATCGCAGGGGCAGGGCAGGTTACCGTGCTTGCTTTTGCGTTTGAGATGTGCCGTCTTCTTCTGCTGCGGGGTTTTTGTCGTGCAGCCAGCCAGCGAACCGGTAGCCAGAAAACCCGCTAAAACGATGTATGAAATTATCTTCCTCAAAACGACTAACTTTGTTGCAAATATAAGACCATTTGAGTTAAGAGTTATGCGTTAAGAGAGAAGAGTTAAAATGCACTCTTAACTTTAAACCCTAACCACTTCACTCTAAAGCACACACTATGCCAACAGACTTTTCCGTTAGCGGCCGCATCATAGACCTGCACGCGCAGGACATTTACGAGGGCACTGTTCATGTGTCAAACGGCCGCATTTCTAAAATAGTTCGGGAGGCCACCGACAGCCAAAATTATATACTACCAGGCTTTGTGGATGCCCATGTGCACGTGGAAAGCTCTATGCTGGTACCCTCCGAGTTTGCACGCCTGGCCGTACCGCACGGCACTGTAGCCACAGTATCAGACCCGCACGAAATCGGCAATGTGCTCGGCGTAAAGGGCGTGGAGTACATGATTGAGAACGGGAAAAAGGTGCCCTTTAAGTTTTACTTCGGCGCGCCTTCCTGCGTACCTGCCACACCTTTTGAAACCGCCGGTGCCGAGATCACTGCCGCCGATATTGCGCAGCTGTTTCAGCGCGATGAGATCAAGTATTTGGCCGAAATGATGAACTGGCCCGGCGTGCTGAACCACGACCCGGTGGTGATGGAGAAGATCGCGCTGGCAAAGCAGTATGGCAAAGCCGTAGATGGCCACGCGCCCGGCCTACGGGGCGAACAGGCGGCGCTGTATGCCGCTGTGGGCATCACCACCGACCACGAGTGCTTTACCGCCGAAGAGGCGCTGGACAAACTGGCCGTAGGTATGAAGGTCCTGATCCGCGAGGGCAGCGCTGCCAAAAATTTTGAGGCGCTGATTCCGCTGCTGCCGGAGCATTACCGAAATATGATGTTCTGCTCTGATGACAAGCACCCCGACAACCTGGTGGAAGGCCATATCAATTTGTTGGTAAAGCGGGCGCTGGCCAAAGGCAACAACCTGTTTCATGTGCTGCAGGTGGCCTGCGTAAACCCCGTGGAGCACTATAAACTGGAGGTGGGGCTGCTCCGCGAGGGCGACCCGGCTGATTTTATACTTGTCGATAACCTGGAGGAATTGAACGTAACGGCCACCTACATTAACGGGAATTTGGTAGCGGCGCAGGGCAAATCGAACATTCCTTTTACGCCAAGCGAGGAGATCAACAACTTTAACACCAGTGCCAAAGTAGCCGCCCAGTTTGGGATGCCTGCCGGCGACGCGCAGCAGATCCGGGTGATCGAAGCATTTGACGGGCAACTGATCACGAATGAAGTATGGGCTAAGCCGAGAGTGGAAGACGGTTTTCTGGTGTCTGACGTAGCGCAGGATGTGCTGAAGATAACCGTGGTGAACCGCTATGAGGATGCTATTCCGGCGGTGGCCTTTATCAAGAATACGGGCTTGCGGCGGGGTGCTATTGCTTCCTCTGTCGGCCATGACTCGCATAATATCATTGCTGTAGGCGTAGATGATGAAAGTATAGCCCGCGCCGTGAACCTGATCATTGGTGCCCGGGGCGGCGTGGCGGCGGTGGATGCCGCACATGAACAGTTGCTGCCGCTGCCGGTAGCGGGTATCATGTCTGCTGAAGATGGCTATAAAGTGGCGGCGCAATACTCCGCCATCGACGGCATGGCCAAGGACATGGGCAGCACGCTGGCTTCTCCCTTCATGACGCTGTCGTTTATGGCGCTGCTGGTAATCCCCGCACTCAAACTCAGCGACAAGGGGCTGTTTAACGGGGAGGTGTTCGAGTTTGTGCCTATTGCTTAAAATAGGCTTTAATCTTTATACTTTGCCTGCTTGCAGAAGGCACACCAAAGCCCATCCTGCATCGGCGGAGAATAGATACAAGTATAAACTGTGCATGCTTATACTTGTTAAAAGCAGCAGGGGCTCCGGTACTGGTACCGGAGCCCCTGCTGCTTTATGCTTTACAATGCTCTTAATTAGGAGGCGTGCTCCTGCTGCCCATCAAAGTGCTTTTCGATCAAAGCTTTTACTTTTTCGGCGGTAAGCGGCTTGGTCAGGTATTCGGCATTGTACTTTTTTGAATTAGCAGTGTCGTGCGGGTGCGTGGAGGTAGTCAGCACGGCCATTACGATGCCTTTTCTGAAATCATTATCCAGGCGCTCATAAAGGTCCAGCATTTCAAAACCATCCATCACAGGCATGTTAATATCCAGGAAAATCAACTGCGGTTGAAAGTAGTCGCGGTTCGTGTCTTCGTAGTTATTGTTGCTTACGTTATATAGGTAATCGAACGCCTGCTTGCCATTCACAAAGGTGCGGATATTATCAGTCACCTCCATCCTGCCCAACAACCGTTGGTTCAGGAAGTTGGTGGTGTCGTCGTCGTCAATAAGTAATACACCGCTAAGCTTTTTCATTTTTACTTTTCCAAGGTTTTACTTTCCGTACAGAAACGAATTGCAAAACAACTTTCTCGCGACAGTTGCTGCTCCGTAGCTTCCGTATAGTTGTGCAACAGTTTCAAAGTGCCGGGGGGATTTTTGTCATCCTTTAGCGTCTGCCTGTCTTTACAAAAATATAAAAAAGTGTAAAATTCCCATTCATTCGAAGACAATTTTCAATCTCCCCACGGCTCCATCTGCTTCACCTCCTCTAATGAGTACTCAGCTTATCCGGCGCGCTCCTACACCCGCATCACCCAGCTTACGTCTGTACGCCCCTAGTGTACGGCTTCCGGTATAAGTTAGCGCCGGTTTGGGTATAGTAAAACCACTTCGGCAATTATACTTGCTGCCTGCTTCTGCAGCACAGCAAATATAATCTTTTTAACAAGCTACTTTATGATAGGTTTACAATTACGATGGCCTCGCCTCTGTTTTAATCGATGTAGCCTTGCGAACGCATCCAATCGTCGTTGTACAGCTTAGCCAGGTAGCGGGAGCCGTGGTCGGGCAGCAGCACGACCAACAGGTCATCTTCTGTCAGGTTGTTTTCGCGGGCATACTCCAGCGCACCGTATACAGCCGTACCGCAAGACCAGCCTACAAACAGGCCTTCTTCTTTGGCTAATCTCCTGGTCATTAAAGCGCCATCTTTATCCGTTACTTTAATAAAGCTGTCAATCAGGTCAAAATCCACGTTCTTGGGCAGAATGTCTTCGCCAATTCCTTCGGTGGCATAAGGGTAGATCTCCTTTTCATCAAAAATACCCGTCTCTTTATACTTCTTGAAAACCGAGCCATACGTATCGATTCCCACAGTGATGATTGCCGGGTTTTGCTCCTTGAGGTACTTGGAAATGCCCGAAACAGTGCCTCCTGTGCCCACGCCAGTTACAAAGTGCGTTACTTTCCCTTCTGTCTGCTCCCATATTTCAGGGCCGGTGCTTGCGTAATGCGCCGCCGTATTCGACAGGTTATCGTATTGGTTCGGGTAGAATGAGTTCGGAATTTCGCGGTTGAGGCGTTTAGCCACCGAATAGTAGGAATCCGGGTGCTCCGGCGCTACGTTGGTGGGACACACGATCACTTCGGCGCCCATGGCCTTCAGCACATCCACCTTTTCCTTGCTCTGCTTGTCTGACATGGTAAAGATGCACTTGTAGCCTTTGGCGCTGGCGGCCAGCGCAAGGCCCATTCCGGTGTTGCCAGATGTACCTTCGATGATCGTGCCACCGGGCTTCAGAATACCGGCTTTCTCCGCATCCTCAATCATTCGGATCGCCATGCGGTCTTTTACAGAGTTGCCCGGGTTCAGGTACTCCACCTTGGCAAGCATGGTGGCTTTTATGCCTTTCGTTACATTATTCAGTTTTACCAAAGGCGTATGTCCGATTGCCTCGGTAATATGGTTCAGATACTTCATCTGCTTTGTGTTTGGATTCTGGTGCAAAGGTACGTATTTAAAGTGATAATTTTGCCGCTCCAATGCTGGCAGCAGCCAGTCGCTTGCCGTATAGCACAGATAAGCCGGGTGCCCTGCGTTATACTTGCCTGCTTGTCTGCGCGTATCTTCCAGTAATTTTTGAAGCGCCAAAGCACCAGAATACCAGGGTCAACCTGCTCTAAGAGGAGTGCCGGGCAACCTGTATTAGAATTAACTATTTTTTGCAGGCGCCATAAAAAAGCCTATTTTTGCACTACCATATAGTTTCGAGTGGATTATACTAACTAAATAAGATACACATGAGTGTTTTAGTAAATAAAGATTCGAAAGTGATCGTGCAGGGCTTTACCGGCTCGGAGGGTTCTTTCCATGCGCAGCAGATGATTGAATACGGCACCAATGTAGTTGGTGGCGTAACGCCGGGCAAAGGAGGCCAGACCCACCTGGACCGCCCAGTGTTTAATACCGTAACCGAAGCGGTGGAGAAAACCGGAGCCGATGTATCCATCATTTTCGTACCACCAGCCTTTGCGGCCGATTCTATTATGGAAGCTGCCGGCTCGGGCATCAAAGTGATTGTGTGCATTACAGAAGGTATTCCTGTAAAAGACATGGTAACAGCCAAAAACTACCTGAAAGATAAAGATGTGACCCTGATCGGCCCGAACTGCCCTGGTGTTATCACCCCGGGAGAGGCCAAAGTAGGCATTATGCCCGGCTTCGTGTTTAAGCAAGGTCGTATTGGCATCGTATCGAAGTCTGGGACCCTTACCTATGAAGCAGCCGACCAGATCGTGAAAGCGGGCCTGGGTATTTCCACGGCGATTGGTATTGGTGGCGACCCGATCATTGGCACCCCCACCAAAGATGCGGTAGAACTGCTGATGAACGACCCGGAAACAGACGCTATTGTGATGATCGGTGAAATTGGCGGTAACTACGAAGCAATGGCTTCCAAGTATATCAGCGAAACAGGTAACAAAAAGCCGGTAGTTGGCTTTATTGCCGGCCAGACAGCGCCTCCAGGCCGCCGTATGGGCCATGCCGGAGCCATTGTAGGTGGTGCTGAAGATACGGCGGCTGCTAAAATGAAAATCATGCGTGAGAATGGCATTCATGTGGTAGAGTCTCCTGCTGAAATCGGAGATGCCATGGTGAAAGCCTTACAGGAAGCCGGCATTAACGCCTAAGCCCCCGAACACATACAACATAAACAGCAGCGGCTGCCTTTGTAAGGCAGCCGCTGCTGTTTATTTCCTTTTTGCTTCAGGTATAAGCCCGGTCCGTTTTGTGTCTGATGCAGCTGCCTTTTACTTCACCCCGATTACCTGCTCCTTCTTTCGCTGCTTTATACTTTCAGGTAAAGCAGCAACGATCTCCTGCTGCAAGGCTTCGATCAGCTTCTTTTTCAGAAAGGTGCGGTGCACCACTAAGCTCACTTCCCGCTGCGGCTGCGGCGCACTGAACTCCCGCACCAACTGCCGCTTTTCGTCCGGCATGCCAAGCACCGATAGCTCAGGCAGCAGCGTCAGGCCATGCTGCGTCTCCACCAGGCGCTTCAGGGTTTCGAGCGAGCCACTTTTATAGTCGAAGTTGCCGCCCTGTTGTGCGTTGCCGCCGCTGTTGCAGATGTGCAGCACCTGGCTTCGGAAACAGTGGCCTTCATTCAGCACCCACAGTTGATCCAGGTCCAGTTGCTCGGGTCTTATGCTTGGACAGCCAGCCAGCGGGTGACGCGGGTTGATGTATGTCACAAATGCCTCGTAGAACAGCGGTAGCTCTCTGATGCTTTTATCCTCCAGCGGCGTTACCAATAATCCCACATCCAGCAGCTCATGTTGCAGTTTCTGCACAATCTCATCAGTCAGTAACTCCTGCACTACCACCCGTACTTGCGGGTGCTTCTCCAGAAAACGGGTGATGAACAGCGGCATTAGGTAAGGCGCTAGCGTCGGAATGATGCCGATGCGCAATTCCCCTGCCAGTTCCTGCTTCTGGCTGTGCACGATCTCCTGTATTTTGCGGCTCTCCGTTACCACAATGCGGGCCTGTTCAATGATCTCCCTGCCGATCTCCGTCGGCCGCACCGGCACCCGGCTCCGGTCGAACAACTGCACGCCCAACTCCTCTTCCAGCTTTTGCAGCTGCATGCTAAGCGTAGGCTGCGTTACAAAACAGTGCGCTGCTGCCGTGGAAAAGTGGCGGTACGTGTCCACAGCAAGCAGGTAATCCAACTGAATCAATGTCATCAATGCTTCTCCTTTCGCTGATGCTGACGTGTGCCAGCATAGCTTTGTGCTCTAAAGGTATAGTATAACGTGCAACTATAAAAGCTAGAAAAGTATTAGTTTAATCAATAAGTATACTTCTAACAAAGTATAACCACCTGAATCACTACTTCACCGAAACAGCAGAAAGTATGGTTTGCCGCAAGTATAAGCTTAGCGAATCCGGTGCTTTCAAGTATAGCATAAACTAGCGCATTTGAGCAGGCACTTGTATTAGGCTGGGCGAATCTGGCCATTGCCTTTTACAAGCCATTTGTAGCTGGTAAGTTCCTCCAGCCCCATCGGGCCGCGGGCGTGCAGCTTTTGGGTACTAATGCCGATCTCTGCGCCAAGCCCGAACTGCGCCCCATCGGTAAAGGCTGTGGAGGCATTGGCATAAACGGCTGCCGCATCCACGCGCTGCAGGAATTGCGCAATTTGCGTTTCGCTTTCCGAAATAATGGCCTCGCTGTGACGGGAGCTGTGGGTAGCAATATGCTCGAGCGCCTCCTCCAGGCTTTCCACCGTTTTCACAGCCATTTTCAACGACAGGAACTCCGTACCAAAATCTTTTTCCGAAGCTAACTGTAACAAGTTTTGCGGATAACTTTGCTCCAGTATGGCAAAGGAAGGCTGATCGGCGACAAGCGTAACACCGGCTGACGCAAGAGGCGCCGTAAGGACTGCAAGGTCCTTCAGCCGGCTACGGTGCAGCAGCAGGCAATCCAGGGCATTGCATACGCTTACGCGCCGGGTTTTGGCATTACAGATAATAGCCCGGCCTTTTTCCAGGTCAGCGGTTTTATCAAAATAAGTATGCACAATCCCGGCTCCGGTTTCGATAACAGGCACTTTGGCATTTTGCCGTACATAATCGATCAGTTGCTGGCTTCCCCGGGGGATGAGCACATCCACATAGTCCACGGCAGCCAGAAGCGCTTCCGTAGCTGCCCTGTCGGCGGGGAGCAACGCCACCACATCTCTGCTGATGCCGTACGCATCGAGCACCTGGTGTATGACCGACACAATGGCCGCATTCGAGAAACGTGCGTCGCTCCCTCCTTTTAGCAGGCAGGCATTTCCCGTTTTCAGACACAAGGAGAACACATCGAACGTTACGTTGGGCCTTGCCTCATACACCACCCCAACTACCCCGAGCGGCACCCGCACTTTGGAAAGGTGCAGCCCATTTGGCAATTTCCGCTCCAGCAACACCTCACCCAATGGAGAGATCAGACCGGCCACGTTGCTCATGTCCGCAGCAATGCTTTCTACCCGGTTCGCAGTTAGTTGCAGTCGGTCATACTTCGGATCGTCGGGCGACATTAAGGCCAGGTCTTTTTCATTTTCTGAAAGCAGGTAAGCCGTCTTCGCCACTGCTGCAGCGGCAACATCTCTCAAGACTGCATCCACAGTTTCGGATGGCAACATGGGCAAGCTTCTGCTGGCCTTTCGGGTGCGTTCAAACAGGCTCTTTAGCTCCATTGTCGGATGGTTCAGGGTATAAAAAAAGGTAATCGTAGTGCACTAGTGGCTTTTGCTTTTTCTGGCCGATGCGCTCCAGGGCTTTATCGGAGCCATACTCTGCCAGGCCGAGGCCCAGCAGCGCATCATTTTCATCCAACAACTTTACTACATCTCCTTTCAAGAACTCCCCGCTGATGCCCGTAACGCCAACAGGAAGCAAGCTGCTAGCTTTGGAAGAGACGAGCGCCTCCTTCGCCCCCTGGTTTATCCGAACGACTCCCTTAGCGTTATTCTCGTTGTGGGCCAGCCACTTCTTCCGGCCCGAGGCAGCCTTGCTGGGCACAAAGCGGGTGTTAATCACAGCCTCATCCAGCAGCCGCGGAAGTACCTGCTCCGTTTTGCCATTGGCAATGTGCACGGCAATTCCCAGCTGCGCCACTTTCCGGGCCATGTGGCTTTTGGTGAGCATACCGCCCCGGCCAAACTGCGAGCGTTGTGTGGTGATAAATGAGGACAGGCTGGTTGCCGTATGGTCTATTTCCCGGATCACTTCTGCACCGGCATCTTTCGGGTTGCCGTTATAGATGCCATCCACGTTAGAGAGGATGATCAGGGCATCCGCATTCAGCATAGAGGCGACCAGCCCGGCCAGTTCGTCGTTGTCGGTAAACATGAGCTCTGTGATTGAGATCACATCGTTCTCGTTGATGACTGGGATGATGTCGTGCTGCAGCAGTATCTGGAAGCAGTTTTTCATGTTCAGGTAGTGCAGCCGGTCGCGAAAGTCCTCTTTCGTTACCAGCACCTGGGCACAAACAAGACCGAACTTGCCGAAGAGCTCTGCATAGGTGTTGATCAGCTTTACCTGCCCCACCGACGCCAGCAGCTGCCTGGTAGCCACCGCATCATACTTCTCCGACACCTGCACCAGGCTCCTTCCAGAAGCTACTGCCCCAGACGACACAAGGATCACTTCCTTCCCCTGCTGCTTGATTTCCGCTATCTGTTCCACCAAATGCCCGATCCGGGTTAGGTCGGGCATACCATTCTCCAGGGTCAGTACATTAGACCCTATCTTAAGGATGATTCTCTTGTAAGCTAAGGCCATGCACGTGTCGCTCCATTGATCAAATATCAATTTATAGCTAAATTCATTAAAACAAAAGCAATGGTCAAAGCATTTACATACGATCTTTTTAAAAACGCATGCTGATGCGAGCTTGTAGCTCTACTCCCCATTCAAGGTACGAGCTCGCACCAGCAGATGACTTAATCAGCAATGTAACAGCCAACTGTTACATTAATAGGTATAAAACAAAACTGCCTGCCACAGAAGCGGCAGGCAGTTTCACCTTAATTTATATCAAAATACTTACTTGGCGTAGCTGATGGCGCGCATCTCTCGAATAACCGTGATCTTGATTTGTCCCGGATACTGCATTTCTTTCTCGATCTTTTGGGAGATATCGAAGGAAATCTGTGCCGCTTTTTCGTCGGTTACATTGTCTGCATCTACCATCACGCGCAGCTCACGGCCGGCCTGAATGGCATAACACTGGTTTACACCGTCGAAGGATACCGCCGTTTCTTCCAGCTCTTTCAGACGCTTGATGTACGACTCCATGATCTCGCGGCGGGCACCTGGTCTGGAACCAGAGATGGCGTCGCAGGCTTGTACCAGTGGCGAAACCATCGCTGTCATTTCTACCTCGTCGTGGTGGGCACCAATAGCGTTTACAACGTCCGGATGCTCCTTATACTTCTTGGCCAGCTCCATACCTATGATGGCGTGCGGCAGTTCCGGCTCGTCTGGTGTTACCTTGCCAATGTCGTGCAGCAGACCGGCGCGTTTGGCGTGTTTCACGTTCAGGCCTAACTCGGCTGCCATCGTGGCGCAAAGGTTGGCTACTTCGCGGGAGTGCTGCAGCAGGTTTTGTCCGTAAGAAGAACGGAAACGCATGCGGCCCACCATCTTGATCAGCTCCGGGTGCAGGCCATGTATACCGAGGTCGATAGCCGTACGCTCGCCAATCTCTACGATCTCTTCTTCGATATTTTTGCGGGTTTTGGCCACTACCTCTTCGATACGGGCCGGGTGAATACGGCCGTCAGCTACCAGGCGGTGCAGCGACAAACGGGCGATCTCGCGGCGAACCGGGTCGAAACCGGAAATGATGATGGCTTCTGGGGTATCGTCCACAATGATCTCTACACCGGTAGCAGCCTCCAGGGCGCGGATGTTACGGCCTTCTCGACCAATGATCTTACCTTTGATATCGTCGCTCTCGATGTTAAATACCGACACACAGTTTTCGATGGCATGTTCTGCCGCCGTGCGCTGTATGGTTTCAATCACGATCTTTTTGGCTTCTTTGGTAGCGGTGAGTTTGGCCTGGGCTACAATGTCTTTGATGTGTGAAGATGCCTGTGTCTGGGCTTCGCTCTTAAGGGCTTCTACTAACTGCTCGCGGGCTTCAGAAGCGGTCAGGCCAGCAATACGCTCCAACTGTCCCACAATTTCCTTGTGCTGCTGCTCTACTTCTTCCTTGCGTTTGCGGTAGCTCTCTGCCTGGGCCTGCAGGTGCTCTTTTTCTTTCTCCAGCTGTGCGTTGAAATTGGCTTTTTCCTTATCCAGCTGTGTCGCCAGGGTTTCGCGCTCTTTCTCCAGTTCTGTTTCCAGGCGCTTGGTTTGCTCCATCTGCTTGTTCACCAACTGCTCACGCTGCTTTACTTTGTTCTCGTTTTGGATGATGATGTTTTTCTTCTTGTTCATCTCCTCCTCGAAATCAGACTTAAGCTTCAGGTATTTTTCCTTGGCCTCCAGGATGCGGTCTTTCTTGAGGCTTTCGCCTTCTACCTCGGCTTCGCGGATTATGGCTTTTGCCTTCTGCCGGGCAACTTCTTCCTGCTGCTGGTATACTTTCTGCAGCAGCATGCGCCCAATTATTACGCCCACTCCGAGCGCAACAATGGCCGTTAATAAAATATAAAGGATATCGGGCATAACTATAGCTTTTATGGTTTATAAAAACACATAGCAGTGCCTGCAAAAACAGAGTGTGGCTCTGGGCCTAAACGAAGTATAAGCGACGGAACGGCCCCGGAACAGGCCATGGACACCTATTTACCGGCAGAAGTAAGCAGCTCGTCGAGCAGGTGAAGCTTTTGATCCAGGCTGGTCTGATGGTCATTCTTCTCATCTTCCAGCCGCAGCTTGTCTACCATGGTCTCAAAGGCCACCATGGCCAGCAGGTCCTGCTTTTCCTGTATGCCGAACTGGTCTTTGAAGAAACGCAGGCGCTCGTTAAGCAGCTTGCCCACTACCCGGAGTCTTTCCTCCTCTTCTTCCTTCACCCGCATCGGATACTCGCGTTCCGCGATGCGAATCTTAATAGATAATTCACTCATCCGTTGCGTTATTATAGGTTCGGCTTACCTTTAGCTGCTGCATCTTTGAGGCCTTCACAGGCTCTTATGCGCTCAGCCTTAGTCTTGTAGGTAAGCAATACACTTATCGATTTCTCTGATGTATTCGTTTAGTTTGAGCTTTAACTCTGTCGAATTTGCAGGATTTCCTGCTATCGCGTCTACAATTTTAACGATATTCTCCTGATTTTGAAAATTTTTTATTTGCTGCTCCTTCTCGGCCACCAGCCCTTCCAGAAAATGAATTTCTTCCTGGGCTTTGGCAAACCGCTGCTGCACATCGGCATAGCGACTTAAAAGGCGTCGCAGCTTATCTTCAATATGCTGGAGCTGTTGTAATTGCTTTTCTTTTGCCATAACATTATTTGCGGATAAAAGCTCCCAACTGTTTCTCGAATTGCTGCATCAGGCGGTTCATGGTGCTGTCGATTACCTTGTCAGTCAGGGTCTGCTGCCTGTCCAGTAAGGTAAAGCTAACGGCGTAGGCTTTCTTGCCGGCCGCAATCTTATCGCCCTCATACACATCAAACACATTCACATCCTGCAGCAGCTTGCGCTCCGTGCGGAAGGCCATTTGTTTCACCTGTTCGAAGGTAACATTTTTATCCAACACCAGCGACAGATCACGGCGCACTTCCGGGAACTTCGGCAGTTCCTGGGCCACCAACTTGTCTTTATACTTCTTCAGCAGGTAATCCCAGTTCAGTTCGGCATACCACACCTGCTCCTTCACCTCCATAAAGCGGGCGACGCCAGCATCCAGGAGCCCCAACTCGGCGATCACAGTGCCATTTTTTGTATAGGCGATGCCTTGCTTGAGGTAGCTGTTCGGCTCCAGCGGCTGCACTTCAAAGTCGCCGGCATTCAGCTTGCGCAATACATTCTGCACCACACCTGCCAGGTCGTGGAACGCGGTTTTGGTGCTTGGCTGCTTCCAGCTTTCAGCCGTAACGTTGCCGGCCATGTAGAAGGCCAGTTTGCGGTGCTCGTTGTACTCGCCCTCGTGCTGCTCGTATATTTTGCCCAGCTCAAACAACTTCAGGTCGCGCTGGCGGCGGTTAATGTTACGGCGCAGCACCTCCAGGCCCGAGAAAATCATGCTCTTGCGCAGTACGTCCAGGTCTTCGGAGTTATAGTTCACCACCTGCACCAGCCCAGCCGCCTCGCCAAACTGCGCATAATATTTTGAATTGGTGATGGAGTTGGTGATAATCTCATGAAAGCCGTTATCAGCGATAAAGCTCATGATGGTATCGGTGATATCTTCCGGGTTCGGCCGCGGGAAATTGGCCAGAAACGTGGACGACATGTGCTCCTGCACCTGGATGTTATTGAAGCCATAGATGCGCAACACTTCCTCCACTACGTCTGCTTCGCGGGTTACGTCTACCTTAAATGGCGGCACCGAAAGCGTCAGGTGCGTTTCCGTTTCGTTGGCTATCTCAATACTTAGATCAGTCAATATAGCTTTGATGCGCGCTGCGCCGATGTGCTGGCCAATAAGGCGGTGGATACGATCTATACTTACTTCGATCTCGCGGTTAGCGATGGGGTTCGGGTATACATCTACGATCTCAGAGGATACTTCCCCGCCGGCAACTTCCTGCACCAGCAGGGCTGCGCGCTTCAGAGCGGTGGTCACCATGTTTGGATCAGTGCCGCGCTCAAAACGGAAAGAGGCATCGGTCTTCAGGCCGTGGGCCATACCCGTGCGGCGCACCCAGTCTGGCGAAAAGTAAGCGCTTTCGATAAAGATGCTGGTTGTTTCTGCCGAAACGCCGGAATCTATCCCTCCGAATACCCCGCCAATGGCCATCGGCGCTTCCGTGTTGCAGATCATCAGGTCTGTTGCCTGCAACTTGCGCTCCACGCCATCCAGTGTTTTAAACGTGGTGCCTTCCGCCACTGTCTTTACAATGATCTTATCGCCTTTGATCTTGTCAGCGTCGAAAGCGTGCAGCGGCTGCCCCAACTCATGCAGCACATAGTTGGTTACATCCACCACATTGTTGATCGGCGACAGCCCAATAGCACGCAGGCGACGCTGCATCCACTCCGGTGACGGCCCTACCTTTAGCCCCGAAACTGTTACGCCAGCATAGCGCGGACAAGCTTCCGTATTCTCCACTTCCACGTTTATCGGTCGGGAGGTGTTGCTTACGTTGAAATCCGCGACGGAAGGCAGTATGGCTTTCGCATCTGTCAGCGCCTGCAGGTCGCGGGCCACGCCGTAATGCGAGGCCGCATCCGCGCGGTTCGGTGTCAGGCCGATCTCAAATACGCTATCAGAGCCCAGACCGAAGAACTGAGCGGCCGGTGTGCCATTTGGCAGTTCTGTATCCAGCACCATGATGCCGGCATGCGATGTACCCAGGCCAATTTCATCCTCTGCGCAGATCATCCCTTCAGACACAGCTCCGCGAATCTTGGATTTCTTGATCTTGAACGACTCGCCACCTGTCGGGTAAAGCGTGCTGTTCACCGTGGCTACTACCACGCGCTGCCCGGCAGCAACGTTTGGCGCCCCGCAGACAATCTGGCTTGGCGTGCCGGTGCCAATATCGACAGTCGTAATATTCAGGCGGTCAGCATCAGGATGGCGCTCACAGGTGAGCACCTCGCCCAACACAATGCCTTCCAGGCCGCCCTGCACCATGTCGAACGTCTCGATGCCCTCTACTTCCAGGCCAGCGCCGGTCAGCAAAGCACCTACCTCTTCGGCGGGTTTATCTATATGAATCAGTTGTTTCAGCCAGTCGAATGAAATCAGCATGTTGTTTTTCTTACTTTTGATGGATTGCCTCTGCTAAGTGGCACAGGTGCTTCAAAATTAAGCATAATTCTGTTTAATGGCGCAAGGCTTCTGAAATTGTGGTGATGGAGCAGGGATGGTAGGTTTATTCGTGACAGGTAACCCCATGGTTTGTTTGGTTATGCTTGCCTATTTAGGATTGCGCTTGGTTATACTTGGCAGCTGTACTTAGTAGCTGCGGTTTATACTTTAGCAGGTAGGCTATACTTACTAGCTGCTGCTTTATGCGCAGTTTTATACTTGTCTTGTTGCATCTTTAGCTTTGGTGCGCTCTAAGCCCGCGCGGGCACGTCCTGGGGGTGCAGGGGCCCCCGACGAGGGCATCGCGCTGCTTTCGTTTCCTGCCCTCTTGCCTCGGGCTGCCTCGCCCAAAAGCTCGTCACCGGAAACTCTCGAGGCGCTCAACCCAAGGACTGGAATCCATTCTCATAGCTTAAGCTTATACTTGTGCTGAAGTATAAATAATGTACTAGCGCGCGAGTCTCAGATGCATGTCTTAGGATGAAGGTGAAGACTCTGGCTTCACTGGCTTACAAAGACAATTCAGCAACACGAAGCGAAGCTTCTGCTATGAAACTGATTCGCTTCTCCCTCCTACGTCCAAATCCCCCTCCTTGGAGGGGCTAGGGGTGGGTTCATCATCTAACACAACAACGCTTATACTTCTCCAAAGCAGTTACGGACTCCCCTCCTTGGATAAGGAGGAGCAGGGGTAGTTGGAACCGGAATGGCCGTTAATGGGCTGCTTCGTACGTCTTCTCTCCTGCCGGAATGGCCACGGCTAGTCTGTTATCTTTTGGCGGAATGGGGCAAACGTAGTCGGGGTTATAGTTGCAGTAGGGGCTGTAGGCGCGGTTGAAGTCCAGCATTACGGTTTTGGCATCCTCATTATAGGGCACATCCATAAAGCGGCCGCCGCCATAAGTTTCAAAGCCGTTGGTTTTATCGGTGAAGGGCACAAACAGTTCATCCTGCTTTTCACCGCTCAGGCGCTTGAATAGGATCAGGTGCTGCGACTGTCCTGCCAAATCGAAAGTCGCTTCGGCATAGCGCAGGTACGGTTCTGCAGTGCCGTTGTTCATTTGCATCTGCACCGTGTCCTGCTGCGGCAGTTCTTGCATTGTGGCCTGTATGCGGTAGTCGAGGTTAGGCGCGTAGTAGAACAGGTGCTTAAAAGCCTGGCGGCCCTCTTCGGTAAAAGGCGAGTTGTCGCGGCTACGGAAGGTGAGTTCTTTGTTCTCGCGCTCCTGCAACAGCGGCTTTATATAATTATCGTCGTTGAAAATGGTGTCTTTGAAAAAATATATGAGCACCAGCGCAATACCGGCAAATATGATTAGTCTCAGCGGCTTCTGCATAAAGTTTTCTGGCTATGGTAAAACCCAAAGTTCGGAAATATTTAGGGAGAGCGGAACAAATAAATTGCAGAAGACAGCCAAAACTCAAGCGCAACTGGCGGCAAATGTAAGCCCCGCACCTTTTGCTCTTAGCCAAATGATCTTAAAGAGACGGTACTTAGGGGAGACAAAGCTGTTATCTTTCAGCAATGACACGGATAAGAACAGCAGTCCCATCTAGTGTCGGCTGCTGAACGTGAAGAAGATCATACTTTGGGTTTTGTGGTTTGGCAGTAGCTGACTATATTGGTGAATTATAAATGCATTATTGAGTAGAAGTGCTGGTACCCAGATAGTAGCAGCCGTTAATGGTATGAAAACAGGCGCGCTTAAAAGAATTAATTCTAAGTATAAAATGCATACACGCGTTCCTTCCTGACATGGAGCCCTCCATTAAAACCCTTCCCGAAAAACAACTTGTTGGCAAGCGGCTGACGATGTCTTTTGCTGTGAACAAAACGTTTGAGCTGTGGCGGAGCTTTATGCCGCGGCTAAAGGAAATTCAGCACCGCACCGGCAGCGAACTTTACTCGCTGGAAGTATATCCTCCCTCCTTTTTCGAGACGTATAACCCAGAGGCACCGTTTAACAAATGGGCAGCAGTGGCAGTAGCGCACCTGGATGCCGTTCCGGAGGACATGGAAACGCTCCTGATACCAGAGGGGCTTTATGCGATTTTCATCCACAAAGGGCCAGCCAGCAGCGGGCCGGAAACATATCAGTATATTTTTGAAACATGGCTGCCAAACTCCGGTTTTATACTTGACAATCGGCCGCACCTGGCTGTGATGGGTGACAGGTATAAACACGACGATCCGAGCTCCGAAGAGGAACTCTTGATTCCGGTTAAGCGCAAGTAAAATATTCTACCTCATGGACTTCCACACCTTTCAAGAAAGCCTGCACCGCAGCACGCCGCCTCAAAACACCTCAGTATACCTGCAGGCACTGTGGTACGAGGCCAACGGCAACTGGCAAAAAGCACATGATATCATTCAAGAGCTACCCGACCGCACAGCCGCCTGGATCCATGCCTACCTGCACCGCCAGGAGGGCGATACCGGGAACGCGGACTATTGGTACCGCCGTGCCGGCCGGCAGCGGCCACAGCAGGCCCTAGAGAAAGAATGGGAAAGTATCGCTACAAAGTTGCTGGAGGAAGTATAAGAAAAAGGCAGACGCTCGCGCATCTGCCTTTTCGCTGTATCTATGCTCTATTTTAGCGCTTCCTAGAAGTCTTCTTCCTCCTCTTCGCCAAATTTAGGCATTGAAAACATGCCGCTGAGCAGGTCTTTGAACTGCAAACCGGTAGTGAGCTTGTTTTTGCTGAGCTGGCTGTGCTCAGCCAAACCGTGCAGCAGGAACTCCATCATAAACAACTTCTCATCTCCTTTCGCGTGCGGTTGCTGCTGCTCCACCAGTTTCTCCAAGCCCGGTACCTGCTGCAGTGCCTTTTTATAGTCTGCCGCCGAAGCATCGCTTAAAATATCCACCGTGTTGCCATCGCCAAACCAGTTGGTAATAGCTTTGTAGGGGTTGCCCTGCTTCGACTTTTTGGCTTTGTCCGGGTCGGGGAAGTACTTGAGAAACTGCGTACGGATAGCTTTGCCCATCAGCACCTGCGCTACGTGGCCGGCTCCCTCCTGCTCGCCCTCATATACCAGTTCCACTTTACCCGTTACGGCCGGAATGGTATTCAGGAAATCAGCTACACGCACGTAAGTTGACTTTTCCCCATTAAGTAGCGCCCGGCGCTCCGCCGCACTCAACAGGTTCTCGTAAGCCGAAATGGTCAGGCGGGCCGACACACCGCTTTTGGCATCCACGTACTCGCTCTCGCGGGCTTCAAACGCCACCTGTTCGATCAGGTCACCGATCAGGTCGTTGGTACGTACAATCTCGCCTTGCTCTTCCTTTACATGCGCCTCCTGCCGGGTAATCTTCTTGCCCGTTTCAATGGTTTTCGGGTAGTGCGTGATAATCTGAGAATCGATACGGTCTTTGAGTGGCGTCACGATAGAGCCGCGGTTAGTATAATCCTCCGGGTTGGCGGTGAACACGAACTGTATGTCGAGTGGCATGCGCACTTTAAAACCGCGAATCTGGATGTCGCCTTCCTGCAGAATGTTGAACAGCGATACCTGGATGCGCGCCTGTAAATCGGGTAACTCGTTGATGACGAAAATGCCACGGTGCGAGCGTGGGATCAGGCCAAAGTGAATCACGCGCTCATCAGAATAAGGCAGTTTTAACGTGGCCGCTTTAATAGGGTCAGCATCACCGATCAGGTCAGCTACTGATACGTCGGGCGTTGCCAGTTTTTCGGTGTAGCGCTCGTCGCGGTGCAGCCACGTGATGGGGGTGTCGTCGCCGTGCTCGTACACCAGGTCTTTGGCAAACCGCGAGAGCGGCTGCAGTGGGTCGTCGTTCAACTCTGAGCCTTGCACCACCGGCACGTATGCATCCAGCAAATCAACCATCTGGCGGGCAATACGCGTTTTGGCCTGTCCGCGCAGGCCAAGCAGGTTAATGTGGTGCATGGAGAGGATAGCCCGCTGCATGTCCGGAATCACGGTTTCCTCGTAGCCCCAGATGCCCGGAAAGATCTCCTCCTTGTTTCGCAGCTTCCGGATCAGGTTGCGCCGCAGCTCCTGCTTCACCGACTCCGGCTCGTAGCCGGCAGCTTTCAGTTGGCCCAGTGTTTTAATCTGATGTAAGTTCTCGGCCGGAATATCTCTGTAGTTCATGTATCAGTTGTCATGCATCCGTTAAAAGTAAACTGATGCGGTTGAAAGTATAAAATCCGTTTTGTGGGTGAAATGTTTTGTACGTAAGCTCAACTCCAGGTGGTGAAATACTTTTGCAGCAGCTTCCTCGCTAGCTTAAAGTAAGGGTAAAGCTGCCTGATAACCTCTCCTAAAACGCCTACTTCTACCAGCGGCGGCACCAGCGAGAGCAGCACACCATGTATGTTAAAGTAAAAGCTGCCGCCGGTTGGCTCGTTGTATATTTTAAAAAAGCACCACTCTTCCAGCCACCAGAACAGAATGCCAAGTGCCACCAGGCCCAGCACTATAAAAGCCGACTGCACCACCTGCAGCAGCACACGCAAAGGCAGCTCTGCCGTGGCCGGCACCAGGCTGTTGGTCGAAAGAATGAAGAAGTGGAGGCAGACCTGAAAGAATATAAATAGCACCGCAAAGATCAGCCCCGACCACTCTGAAAAAGTGAGCAGAAACAGTCCGCCTGAAGCGGTGAACAAGGCCACAAGCTGCACCAGTAAGTGCGGCAGAAAAGTAGCCATAGCACCCCCAGGCAAGGTATCCGGCTGAACTGTTTCCAGTCTTTGGCTGCTCATGTAGGTTTAAAAGTTCTTTTTACGGTTTTGTTTATAATCCCGGAATACCAGGTGGCCCAGGCCCTTAAGGCTGCTATAGTAAGCCTGCCCGTTGTTCACCTTCGTAAACTCATCTACAAACTGCTGCAGGTAAGGGTCTGAGGCGATCATAAAAGTAGTGATTGGGATCTTGATGCGGCGGCACTGTGCGGCCAGGTTCAGCGTTTTATTTACCACCTTGCGGTCCAGGCCGAAGCTGTTCTTATAATAGTGCACTCCCTCTTTCAGGCAGGTCGGCTTTCCGTCCGTAATCATAAAGATCTGCTTGTTCGGCGTTTTGCGCTTGCGCAGGATGTCCATGGCTAGCTCCAGGCCCGCCACGGTGTTGGTGTGGTAAGGCCCCACCTCTAAGTATGGCAGGTCCTTGATCTCGATCTGCCAGGCATCATTGCCGAACACGATCACATCCAGCGAGTCTTTCGGGTACTTCTGCTTGATGAGTTCGGCCAGGGCCATGGCGACCTTTTTAGCGGGCGTAATGCGATCTTCGCCATAAAGAATCATGGAGTGCGAAATGTCGATCATCAGCACGGTGGCCGCCTGCGTTTTGTGCTCTGTTTCGGTTACCTCCAGGTCCTGCTCGGTCAGACGCAAGTCACCGATGCCGTGGTTGATCTGGGCATTGCGCAGCGATTCGGTCATGGAAATTTGCTCCAGCGAGTCGCCGAAGCGGTACTCGCGGCTGTCGGTACTGGCTTCGTCGCCAACACCGGTATGCGGGGTAGCGTGCGTGCCTTTGCCGCCTTTTTTCAGCTTTCCGAAAATCTCCTCCAGCGCGCTTTTACGGATGCCCTGCTCACTTTTGGCTGTTAATGAAAAGGAGCCCTTTTCCTGCGGGTTCTCATCCAGATAGCCTTTCTTTTTGAGGTCTTCGATAAAGTCGCCGATGCCATACTCATCTCCGGTCAGGTTATACTGCTTGTCCAGCGAGCTAAGCCAGGACAACGCCTCCCCCACATCGCCCGAGGAAATGGTGACCAGCTGCAGAAAGATCTTCAGCAGCGACTCAAAGCCAGGCTTGTCGTCTTGTGGCGGCACGTAATCCGTAAATCTATATCCTAAAGCCATAGTTCTGTATTTATAAGCTGTAACAAAAGGCACAGGTGCAATGTTCGCCTGTGCCGGATTAAGTTTATTGTGGAGTGGTACAGGAACCAAGTATAAACTTTTGGCTAGCCACAGCAGTACAACTTAATACCTGACCTACTATAAAACGAGAGAACCTATGAAAGCGATATGGAATGATATAGTAATTGCTGACAGCGACCAGACAATTGAAATTGAAGGAAATCAATATTTTCCGCCGAACACCGTAAAAAAAGAATACCTGGAAGAAAGCCGCACCCACACCACCTGCCCCTGGAAGGGCGAAGCAGCTTACTACCATGTGCAGGTAAACGGAAAAGTAAACCTCGACGCCGCCTGGTATTATCCTGATCCTAAGGACGCGGCCAGTGAGATAAGAGGATATGTGGCTTTCTGGAAAGGCGTGGAAGTAAAGGAGTAACAGCCTGCAGCCTTTGCAGGGTAAAACTGGCCCGGATAGCCAGCAAGTATAAACTTCTAAAAGCGGCTGCAGGCAGCATTTGGCGTACACCTTGTTTCGTAGCAATATCAAGGGCAGGAGCTACAACACCCTATTGTATTCGCCAAATGCTGCCTGCCTGATCTGGGCTAACACACATAAAAAAGGCGAACCGTAAACGGTTCGCCTTTTTTTATTGTAAATTATACTTTAAGCTTAGGCTATCCAGCGAAACTTATACTCCAGCGAAGGCACCTTCATGCGTTCAGCCACGCGCTTCAGTCTGTTCGGCAGCGCCATCACGTAATCGCGGGCACGCTCACCAGCTCCGTTCAAACCTGTTAACGCCTCTATCTTCCATTCCTCTATCAGACCTTCCAGAATATCGGTATAATCTGCGGAAGTATACACACCAATACGTTGTGCTGCATCCGTAAAGTGACCAAAGGTTTTACCCAGTTCTACTCCCAGCTCACGCATGTAGTGGGCTGGCATTACGATCTTCTTGCGCATCATGTCTTCAAAAGCCAGCATCATTTCGTTCGGATCTGCTTCAAAAATCTTACTCACAAACGATTTATATGCTTTGGCATGGCGGGCTTCGTCGGCAGCTACGTGGCCGCAAAGCTTAGCCAGCATCAGGTCGCCCTGCTTTTTGGCGATCTGCGCCACCCGGCGGTGCGAAATGTTAGTAGCTGTTTCCTGAAAGCTGGTATACACAAACGAACGGTACGGGTCTTTGTCCGTCTGCAGGTCAAAGCCATCGGCGATCAGGTACTGGGTAGAGGCTTCCATCTCGCGCATGTTGATGCGGCCAGACAAGTATAAATAACGGTTCAGCGCATCCCCATGGCGGTTTTCCTCGGCAGTCCAGCTGCGGTTCCACTTCATCCAAGGCGCTTCAGGGTCCTGTGGCATTCCTTCAATCGTCATCAGCCAGCTTTCGTAGGTGGGCAGCGCCTCTTCAGTAATGGTATCGCCAACGAGCACGGCCAGCAGGTCGTAGCTCAAGTCTTTGGCCCGCTCGCGCAGGTGCTTGATCTCCTCGAAAAAATTCTCTACTGTAGAGTCTGGCAAAAGATCAGCTGGTTGCCAGGATTCTTCTACTGTTTTGAGAAATTCAGAAATTTTTTCATTCACGAAATCTTCCATCCATCTCATTACTTCTATTCTTGGGGCAACTGCTGTAATCATGGTGTTATTCTGGTTGATAAGGTCAAAAACTATTTTAAGTACTATGGTAACAGATTGTATAAAATCCTTTCTCCGGAAAAGAGTGCAAATAAGGAATACTGGAAACTATACTTACGCAAAAATACAGGTAGGCGATTATAAATCTACACATTTTAACACACTGAGGCCAAAAAGAGTGCAATTATTTTGGAAACTCTGACGTTAGTAGCATTTTACGCCCTAACTTTAGGCTTATTTATAAGCTGTTCACAATCAACCCTCACATGCCTCACACATCCTACACCATTGACGGCACCCGCGCTTTTGGCAGCCCCAGCATACTGGTACAGGAGCACGACGACCTGGTGGCGCAGGTACCCTGGGGAGCCAACGGTTATACTGTCGTTCCTTTTCTGGAGGAGACAGCGCACCAAAAGTTGCTACAGGGGCTGCAACAGCTCTTTCTCGACGCGCTGGCGCAGGAGGGGATTGCCATACCCGCCGGGTTTGAACTGACACAGTACCATCACCTCATCAATGGCGACCAAACGCTGCACCTGCGGGTTATTAACCACACCAAAGCGATTGCGTACGAGCAGTTTCCGCTGCCGGCACAACTGCTCACCGACCGCATTGCAGCAGAAGTAGGCCTGCCGCTGACGACGCTGAACCCCAATACCGGGGAAAACATTTTCCACCTGCGCGTGATCCGGCCAAACCGGCCAGACCACAACCCCCTGCACCGGGATGCCTGGCTGGAAGAGTTAAAAGGAAGTATAAACCTGTATGTGCCCGTGGCAGGCAGCACAGACCAGTCGTCGTTGTTTGTGGTGCCGGGCAGCCACTACTGGCCGGAGTCCGATGTGGAGCGCACCTTAGCAGGCGCGGTAATGAACGGGGCAAAGTACAATGTGCCGGGACTGACGAATACTAGAAAGCCGCTGAAACTGGTGCGGCCGAATCCCGGTGCAAACCAGGTGCTGATCTTCTCGCCCTACCTAATCCATGGGGGCGCCACCAACCTGAACCCGGATGCGACGCGCATCTCGCTGGAGATCCGGCTCTGGCGCAAATAAGCTTACCGATTCCGGTACCGCAGCCGGTAGTATAGCTTCCGTAACGGCGATAGGTCTACTTTATACTTGTTCAGCCGCTCCATTAGTATATAGGTTGGCGGCAGCGACGGTGCTGCCTGGTGCATCAGAAGGAACAATTGTTGGGCAATAGCAAAGTTGCCTGAAAAGTAAGCATGCCGCACCTCAGCCTTCAGCCGGACCAACAAAGCGTCCTGTTCTTCGGGCGTTTGCACCAGCGCCAGGGCCTTTTGCATGATCTTTATGTTTGAG
The DNA here is from genome assembly GCF_039748935.1 of Pontibacter chitinilyticus. NCBI lineage: Bacteria > Pseudomonadati > Bacteroidota > Cytophagia > Cytophagales > Hymenobacteraceae > Pontibacter > Pontibacter chitinilyticus. The sequence continues at coordinate 353,798 of NZ_JBDIZJ010000003.1, read as the reverse complement.
GCCAGGTGCGGATCACCTTTGGTATACCATCTCCGCGACATGGAGCTGCCGTGGATGCGCCGTTGCGTGGTCACTTTGTTCAGGTAATGGTAATTATACTTGCGGGAGGAGCGGAGCCAGAAATCAAAATCTTCATAGTATAAGTTTTCGTCATAACCGTTCAGGTAGTCAAATACCTGGCGGCGCACCAGCATGGTAGGCGAACAAATAAAGTAGCGGCGCAACACCTCGGCAAATACGCTGCCGGAAGGCGCCGGCGCAAAATTTCGGCTATGCAAGTATAAATGTGCCCCGCTATCGCTGATGTACTCAGCATCGGAATATACCACACCATAACTGCTATCAAGCTGCTGAAAAGCGGCTAATTGTTGGGCTACCCGGTCAGGCAGCAGCACATCATCGGTGGCAAAGTCGATCAGGAACTCGCCCTGGCTGGCGCGCCAGCCCATATTAAAAGCAGCGCAATTGCCCCGGTTATGCCTGGTGCTGATAAAGGTGAGTTGCGGATGCTGTGCCAGGTACTCCGCTATGATGGCCATACTGCCGTCGGTACTGCAGTCATCTACGATGATGATTTCCAGGTTCGGATATGTCTGGGCTAGCACTGAATCCAGCGCCTGGCGCAGAAAACGTGCATGATTGTAGCACAGGCAGATAATGGAAACAAGCGGCAAAGAAGGCATCGGCAGTTTACGTAAAAAACTGTTTTATACTTTGTACCACGGCCTGTTGCTCTGCTGCCGTTAGGCCCGGGAAAAGCGGCAGACTAAGGCTGGTTTGTGTCAAGGCTTCCGCCACCGGAAAATCGCCGGCTTTATAGTTCAGGAAACGGTAAGCTGGCTGCAGGTGTACCGGCACCGGGTAGTGTACAGCGGTGCCGATGCCCTGCTGTTTCAACCAGGCCTGCAGCGCATCTCTATATTTCGTACGGATGTTGAAGATATGGTACACGTGGTTGCAGCCGGGTGCCGTTACAGGAAGTATAAGATCACCCAAAGCAGCCAACTCCTGCAGGTAGATTTGTGCCAGGCGCTGCCGCTCGGCATTGAGCAGGTGCAGGTGCCGGAGCTTTACGCGTAGCACCGCTGCCTGCAACTCATCCAGTCGCGAATTGATACCGACCACCTCGCCCACATACTTCTGCGCCTGCCCGTAATTGCGGTACTTTCGCACAAAAGCAGCCGCTTCGGCATTAGCAGTCACCACAGCGCCGGCATCGCCGAGAGCACCCAGGTTTTTGGTCGGGTAAAAGCTGAAGGCGTTGCAAAAGCCAAAGGTGCCAGCCTGCTGCCCTTTATAGGTAGCGCCGTGCGCCTGGGCTGCATCTTCTATCAACGGCAGGTTATACTTGTCCGCGAGCTCCAGCAGCGGCTCCATCATGCAGGCCTGCCCGTAGAGGTGAACCGGCAGAATGGCTTTGGTTTTGGGAGTAAGCACCTTTTCCACCGAAGCAACTGTTAGGTTATAAGTATAAGCATCCGGCTCTGCCAGCACAGGAGCAGCCCCCACCTGCAGCACCGCATTTACCGTGGCCATATAGCTGTTGGAGGGCACCACCACCTCGGTTCCAGCGCGTACACCGGCCGCTTGCAGGGCCATTACCAGCGCATCATAGCCGTTCCCCACGCCTGCAACCTGCACATTTGCACCCAGAAAGGCGCCAAACTCCTGTTCAAAGGCCTGCACTTCCGGCCCAAGTATAAACTGGTTGTGCTGCACCGCCTGCACCAGCGCCTCCAGCTCCTGCGCCTGCAGGCCATCCGGAAAATCGCGGAACTGGAAAAAAGGAATGGCAGGCTGCATCTTATCTTTTCAGAGCTTGTATGGCCTGTTGAAATGCCTCGTAGGAGCGAATGTAATCTGCTTCGCTGAAATCACTGGAGGTAAGGCATAGCAGCAGCGCCCCTTCCTCAAAGTTTAGGTTGGCCCAGTGCAGCGGAGGCAGGTAAAGTCCCTGGTCGGGTGCATCAAGTATAAACGTTTGCTGCGTGCTGCCATTATCTACCGCTACCCTGATGCGCCCCTGCACGGCTACCAGCACCTGTTCTGTTGCCTTGTGGGCATGCCGCCCCCGCACCACGGCTGCTGGCGTGCCATGCGTCCAGAACACGCGCTTTACAGCAAAGGGCAGGTTGCCGGCACATTGGGTAGTCGTAACGAAGCCCTCTGCCGGAGAGCCGATGCTGTGAAAAGGAAAAGTATAAGGGCTTGCAGGCAATCGTCTGATAATTGATTTTGATACAAAATAAACACATTTTACGGGATTATAGCACTGGCTACAGCAAGCGCGCTGGCAAAGCATCCCCTTTTCACCTACATTTGCTTTAAAAGTGCCGGATTTTATACCTGCAGCTGCTTTGCTTTAAATAGCTCTTGCAACCATAATTATCTGGCCTGATGCCTTCCATGGAAGATATTTACCATACCATCGCCGCTCCCGCCGAGGGCCTGTACAAAGAGAAAGGCAGCAAATTTATTGCACTGGCTTATCCGGTATACTCCGAGGAAGAAGTGAAGGAACAGCTGGCAGAACTCCGCAAAACCTACTATGATGCCCGCCACCATTGCTACGCTTACAGCCTGGGTGCCGACAAGAGCCGCTACCGTGCCAACGACGATGGCGAGCCGAATCATTCGGCCGGCGACCCTATTCTTGGCCAGATCCGTTCTGCTGACCTGAGCAATGTGCTGGTAGTGGTGGTGCGTTACTTTGGCGGTACCAAGCTGGGTGTCAGCGGGCTGATCAACGCCTACAAAACCGCTGCAGCCGATGCCCTGGCGCAGGCCACAGTAGTGGAGAAGTATGAAACTGTGCTGCTGCAGGTACACTTCCAGTACCCGCAGATGAACGAGGTCATGAGCCTGGTGAAAGCGTACGACCTGGAGATGAAGGCTCAGGAATTTGCGCTGGACTGCCACCTGACGTTGGAAGTTCGCCGTAAGCTGCAGGAGGAAATCACCCTGAAACTGGAAGAAATGGATCATACAGCCGTATCTCTCCTAAACGCAGCACCTCTTTAAATTTAAAACTTTAACTTTCTACCCTTCTAACTTCCTAACTTCCCCGCCGCATGTCAAAACGCAGAAAACGCAGCGCCCGCAATAAAATCTTGGACCGGAAAGCCGGCGACCGTCCCGGCCTGTTGTATGTACCCGCCGAGGCCTATGCGCCGCGGTTTTTCCTGATGTCGTTTAAGGACGATTACCTGCTGGAAGAAGAACTAAGCAGCTACGCCCTGCTGCTGAAGAAAGTACGGGAGCAGCCGGATGCCCGCCACTGGATCGATATCAGGGGCTATGGCGACCTGAAGTTACTGGAGCACCTGACGCACGACTTCGGACTGCACCCGCTGCAGATGGAAGACGTCATCAACGATTACCAGCGCCCCAAAGTGGAGGAGTTTGAAGGTAACCGCCTCTTCATCATTTCGCGCATGATGCGCTGGTCTAACGACACGCACTGCCTGGACGATGCGCAGCTTTCTATCTTTACCGGCCCCAACTACGTGCTCACCCTGCAAAGCGATTATGCCGACTGCCTGGACCCGCTACGCGAACGCATCCGCGTAGGCAAAGGCCAGATCCGCAACCGGCCGACCATGTACCTGGCCTACGCCATCATCGACGTGGTGCTGGATTACTACTTTCCGGTAATGAGCGAAATAGGCAATTATACCGATGATTTGGAGCAGCATGTGCTGCTGGAGCCTTCTAAGCAAACGCTCAGCGACATTCTTAGCTTGAAGAGTGAACTGGTGAAGATGCGCCGCATTGTGTGGCCTGAGCGCGACAAGATCAACGAGCTGCTGCGTCTGGACGAGCGCTTTATTCCAGAGGACTTAAAAGCTTACTTCCGCGACGCATACGACCATGCCGTGCAGCTGATCGACCTGATCGACAACCAAAAGGAAATGACCTCGAGTTTGGTGGAGCTATACATGTCGACGGTTAGTAACCGCATGAACGAGATCATGAAAGTGCTCACCATTATCTCCAGCATCTTTATTCCGCTCAGCTTTATTGTAGGGGTGTATGGCATGAACTTCGCCCACGAGAACCCCGAAACAGGCCGCGTATACCCGCTCAACATGCCCGAATTATACCAGCCCTACGGCTACCCTATTCTAGTAGGGCTGATGGTGCTGTTGATCATACTTCAGCTATACTTCTTTTATCGCAAAGGCTGGTTCCGGAGCTTTTAATTAGGCTGCAAAAAAGACATTTACTGTTGGCCGGTGTCTGCTGGTGCGGACTTTCAGATTATACTTTATAAAATACATAAAGGCACGAGCTGCAAGCTCGCAACAGCGGAGAAGAACAGCTTAATTGTGGCATCAGCTTACGACCTTAAAGTCGATTTTGCGGAGTTCATGGCGCAGCACCGTGTAGATGGTATAGGTGTTGGTGCCTTCGTTGTAATAGATGGTAACGGGTTGGCTGTTCTCCAGCGCCCGGCCGCCGATCAGGTTGCCTTTCTCGTCGTAGAGGTAGGTTTTCTGCGGACCGGTTTCGGTGATGGCGTATACTTTTTTATCACCGCCAAAATTATAGTACTGCACTATTTTGGGGGCGGAGGTCACATACCGCTTTTCAAACACCTGCCTCAGGTCCTGGTCAAATACCGCCACTTTGCCTTGGTCCTGTCGCACAAGTATAAACGAACGCCCGTTGCTGCTTTCCGGTATCAGCTCAAACATGGCCCGCTTGCTTGGCCGCAGCAGTTGTTCGCGTTGCAGCATCTTGCCCTGCAGGTTAAACACCACCACATCGCCATACTTCGTAACCACCGTTGCTTCAGTATGGCGCAGGTCGGAGCCCGCTTTGATGATGGCTCCTGACGTAAGCGGCGATTTAATACTGAATGGGAAGCCGGGATATGTTTCCCCGTCCCGGTTTAGGGCATAAATATAGCCATTCTCCAGCAGCACCAGTATCACATCATACCCTCCTACCCGGATGTGCTGCGGCTCAGCAGCCAACCGGTAATCCATGCGGCGCGGTTGCCAGCCAGGTATAGCCGTGCCGCGCATGTCGTACAAGTACAAATTGCCCTGTGCATCGTCTACCAGCAGGCGGTAGTTGCCGTTCTTCTCATAATCGAATACCGACAGGTGCTGGATGCGCAGCGAGTCGCCCAAGTTAAACGGAAAATTCTCCAGTTCCTGCCCCTGGTTGTCGATGGCGTGGATGTGGTTGGTGGTGGCATACAGGTAGCGCAGCTTATTTTCCGGCCCAAACTCGATCTGTTTGATGTCGCTCCGGATAGAGGTGCCCACGCTGTCGGTCCAGCCCGGCTTATCGTTGGCGGTAATGTTGTGCAGCACGTTGGCGGAGTCCTGTACTACTACCTCGCGGCTGCGGTCTACGGCATTCTGAAGTGCAAAAGGGCGGGTGTCCAGCCTGCTGGCAAAAGGCATGGTCAGCTCTGTACTGAACACATCGTCGCCCGCTTTGCCCCTGTTTTGCCGCCTGAAAACAAAGCTGGTATAATACTGCGAGTCTACCTTCGAAAACTGCAGGCTGATCTGGTTAAAGCGTTTAATGAGAGAGGCGTTCTGCAGCAGGTCTTCACGATCCTCGTCCGTCACGTAGCGATTCAGTATATACCAGGCGTTTACAGTATTGAGGTATAGGCTGAAGTTAGCCTCCTGCAACGTCTCCTCCAGAAAAGCTTTCTGCGCCACCGATTTGCCCCATACATTCTCTGCCGAGATGTCGTCGAGCAGGTTACGCAAGGTGGCGATATCGGAGGCAAAGAGCAGGTAATCATCTACCTCCACCATATAGCTTTGCTCAAAACCGGAGAACAGCCGCCCGAACAGCTGCGCCGGTAACTCCGGCACATCCAGCATCCGGATAGTATAACTGCCATACTCCTCGGTATACGGTTTTGCTTTGCGGGCTGCTCCTACGCGCTGCGACAGGCTTGCCAGCAGCTTGGCGGCCTGTCTTTTGTTGCCTAGATGCGCAAAAACCACTTTCTCGGGGCTGGCCGTAATATTAAACGATTCCATATACGCCAACGCTACTTCATCGCTGATCGTGCGTGCCAGGCTATCTACAGTAGCGGCATAGGCTGAGCCTTTCTGTGCGTCTTTGGCCTGCGCCCGCAGTTGAGTAACGCCTTCCATACCAAAGTCCAGCAGTACCGCTGTGCGGCTGGGCAGATAAGCCTTTACCCCAAGTGGCTGCGGCTTTTTAGGCTTCAGGTTAGCGTGCAGCGAACCTTTCAGCCGCTCAGGTGTCGAAAAGCCGTTCAAAAAGATTTTGTTCTGCTCCAATTTTAGCTCCAGCATCCCGCTCTGGCACAGGCTCGACAAGTACTGCACCTCCGGCATCAGGTCGTGCTGCAGAAAAAGGGCGAGCAGGTCGGGCAGGTTGCGGTAATTGATGAAGACGTTGGCGTATACTTCCGGCTGGCCCAGGTAGTTGCTGCTCTTGAAATCAGCAGCAACCGAGGTGAGCGTGCCGCGGTTGATGCGCCGCACAACTTCCTCCACCAATACCGACGAGGGGCTCATGATCACGTTGTTGTGGTACGAAAAGTAAGTAAAGCTGCTGCCGTTGCGGGTATTGGTAACATCGGTGAGCTGCATGCCCTGGTAATCGCGGTTATCTTCTTTATACACGGCGCTCTGGCCGATGTGCTCCATCAGGGTACGTAAAAAGCGGTGCTCTCCTACCGAGTTAACTGGTACATAGTACACCACTTCCACGTCTGATTTGCCTACCACGTGCACCGAGGTGAGAATGCTCTTCTTATCCAGGAAGCGCTCCAGGCGCTGGGTACCGGGTGAGATGCTGTCGAGCCAGGTAATGTTTTCCTGAAAACGCTGGGCAAACGGAAGTATAGCCAGGCTGTTCCAAAGCCCTGTTTTCTTCAGGTGCTCCACCAGTTCGGCATGGTTATTGGTTTCTACTACAAAAGTGGCGCTGTCCGGCACCAGCGTCCAAAGGTCCACCTTCTCGCGCGAGTCTTTCCAGCGGCTGAAACCATAGTAGGCCAGCGAGGCAAGCACAACAAATCCGAGAAAGTATAAAAGGAAACGTTTGGGCATGGCAAGCAGGTTCAGGCTACAAAATTAACCGAAATTTTGAATTATGAGCTTTCCAATGGCAGGAGCTTCCGCAGTGCAGTACCGATCGTCCGTACCTGCGGCACAAACGACCGGCAGTAGCTGCCAGGTTGTACTTTAGCAGACCCGCAGTGCCTGTAACCGACCCTGCAGCGCCTCATAGTAACGGTCTATCGCTCCCGGGCTGGTGGCCATAAACAGGTAGGGTTCGATCAGTTCCAGTTCCATCAACACGAAACGGCCGTCCAGTTCCACGCCATCCACACGGGCATAGAGGCAGTCCGCAGCAAACGTATCGATGATGTGCTGCGCCGTAGCCAGCAGGGCTGCCGGTGGTGCGAAAGTGTGCACAGTACCACCGAAGAAATGCTGCACCCGGAAGTCGCCGGCTTTAGCAGTCTTTAGCACTGTATGGCTATACTTGCCCCCGAAGAACAGGAACGACCACTCGCCCTTTTCCGCTATTTCGGGCAGGTATGGCTGGGCCATAAAGGGTTCCTGCTGCAGCAGCGCATCTATTTCTGCCGTTCTGCTTTCCGCCTGCTGTGCCGTTAGCGCCAGCGTATTTTTGGCGCCACCACTTACCCGCGGCTTCACAATGATCTTCTCTACACCCAACTCGGCAATCACCTGCGCAGCCCTAAACGGTTCGCCCTGGTTTAGCCACACGGTGGGCACTACCTCAATGCCCTTTGCCACCAGGTCTTTGAAGTATAGCTTATCGGCATTCCAGCGGATGGTCTGCAACGGGTTCAGCACGGGCATCCCGATGGTTTCGAGGGTATCCAGCCAGGTATAAAAAGCATCAATTTTATCAAAATAATCCCAGGGCGATTTCATGATAACGGCATCAAAGCGGCTCCAGTCCACGGCCGGATCATCCCATACCTGAAAAGAAACCGGCAAGCCTTTTTCCTGCAAAAAATGAAACAGATGATCGTTCTCCTCCTCTGAAATTCCGCTATAGCTGCCGGTACTTTTATAAGTAATTAAAGCAATTTGTTGGATATGCATTTTTGTCTGATATTTGATGCGAATTTATACTTTATCCGGCGTAGTAGCCACAGCAACACCTTCTTTTTAGGCATAACTTTTAAGCAGGCAGCTCTCGTATGTAAGGTAAATTCTCTTACCTTTTGCTCACTAGCCATATGCCCTACCTGCCTTATAACAGCCCTTGTTACAGCTACAGCCCTTCGGTGCGGTTGCTGGCGCTGCTGTTATTTGTCAGTATCTTTTCGCCGGCCTGCAGCGCCGATCATAAGGAGCAAACGCAGGAGCAGGTATTGGTACAGCCCCGGCCCGAAGTCGTCCCTTCTGACACCACTGCTTTCCGGCGCAACGTGCGTACGGCCGCGTCCTTTGACCTGCTGGCAAATCCGTTTGTAGTTAGCCAGAGCCAGAGCAAAAACCTGAGTGCCTACTACGACCGCATCAACTCAGACTTTACCATCGACGCTGCTCCGATCGAGAACCTGCACCAACCCGATATTTCCGACACGCTGTTCACGATCCGTTTCGGCAACTCGGTGCTGGAGTTGTATGCCCCTACCCAAACCGGCGAACTGCTGCTGCAAGTGGCAGATGTAAACAGCAATGCGATTACCTTGCGCAACAACCTGCGGGTAGGTATGAGCCAGGCAGAACTGCTGGCCCGCCTGAAGGCTCAGAAAACACAGCCCTTGCGCATCACGCAAACTCCCACAGAAATTGTTGCTTCCAATATGGAGGGAGCGCCTACTTCGCTTCGCTTCTATCTCAAAAAGGGCAAAGTCAGCCGCATCCGCTACGAAGGCTACGTAGATTAAACAGACAGCTGGCCCAGCAGTAGATTTCTCCACATACACCGCATCACACCCAATTTCGTACCTTTGCCCTGAACCAAAGTATAACAGGCTATGCGCGTCGTAATTCAGCGGGTGACACAGGCTTCTGTGGAAATTAATAAAAAAATAAAAGGACAAATTGGCTTGGGGCTGTTGGTGCTCGCCGGCATGTGCCCTGAGGATACGGCCGAGGACCTGCAGTGGATGGCCACCAAAATTGTGCAGCTCCGCATTTTCTCTGACGCCGACGGCAAAATGAACCTGAGCGTGCAGGAGGTGCAGGGCGATATACTGGTCATCAGCCAGTTTACCCTGTTTGCCAGCACCAAAAAAGGCAATCGCCCCTCTTACATCAGCGCAGCCCCGCCACCTGTTGCTATTCCGCTTTACGAGCAGTTTATTGCCTTGCTTGCGGCCGCCTTAGGCAAGCCCGTACAAACCGGCGAGTTTGGCGCAGATATGAAAGTTTCGCTGCTGAACGACGGGCCGGTTACCATCGTGATCGACTCGAAAAATAAAGCATAGAAAACATTGCTGCCACGGCTGTTGTACGTATAAAGTATATTCTATATACTTATACTTCCATTTAACTTTAACAGTATGAAAAGCAGCCTCCTACCGGCAGCCAAGTGCTGCGTATGCTACCGGGTATATTGGTGTTTGGCGGCGTTGCTGCTTTTCAGTGCGGCTGCTATGGCCCAGACGGATTCTACGCTGGTGCAGACCACCGGGCTGCCGCGTTGTGTGGTCGAAACCAAGGACGGTTCTGTGCTGCAGGGACTGCTGCTGGAGCAGGACGCAAACAGCATCCGGATACAGACGGAGAGTTCCGGCGAGCTCACTATTCTGCGCAGCCAGATCACACGCTTTCAGGTGCTCGACGAGCATAATTTCAAGCATGGCGAATACTGGTTTGACAACCCCAATGCCACCCGCTACCTGTTTTCCCCGACCGGCTTCAGTTTGCGTAAAGGCGAGGCCTATTACCAGAACACATACCTGGTGGTCAACTCCTTCAACTATGGCGTTACCGACCGTTTTACCATTGGCGGTGGCTTTGAACTCATCTCTACCTTTACCGGCAACCCCATCGTCTTTATCACCCCCAAGTATAGCTTCCCTATCAGCGAAAAAGTACACGCGGGCGCAGGTGTGCTTTACCTGAACTCCACAGCTTTCGAAGACGACTTCAGCGGATTAGGCATCGGGTATGGCATTGTAACATACGGCAACACCAACAATAATGCCACCCTGGGCCTGGGCTACGGCTACGTGGACGGCTCCTTTTCGAGCAAACCGATCTTTACGCTCAGCGGCATGACGCGTATCAGCCGCAAAGTAGGGCTGGTGACCGAAAACTGGATTGTGCCCAACGGTAGCTACTACGGCCTCTTTTCTTATGGCCTTCGGTTTATGAGCGAGAAACTAACCGTGGACCTGGCGTTCGTAAACAACTCCGATATTGCACAGGAAATTGCGATTGGTGTGCCTTATGTAGATTTTGTGATTAAATTTGGCAAGTAACCAATTACTAAACCTATGACCATCGCGGATGCACAGGCCACTGTTGATAAATGGATAAAAGAGAATGGTGTGCGCTACTTTAACGAGCTCACCAATATGGCCATTCTCACCGAAGAGGTAGGCGAAGTGGCCCGCATCATTGCACGACAATATGGCGAACAATCGTTTAAGAAAAGCGACGAAGGCAAAATGCTGGGCGATGAACTGGCGGATGTGCTCTTTGTGCTGATTTGCCTGGCCAACCAAACCGGCATAGACTTAACCGAGGCACTGCGCCAAAACCTGGACAAGAAAACCAACCGCGACAGCCAACGGCACAAGCAGAACGAAAAACTGAAATAAGTTAAAGAGTTTAGGAGTTAGAAAGTTGATGAACAAGTATACTTCATCAACTTTCTAACTCCTAAACTCTCTAAAGTTCTAACTTCTGAACTATCAAGTTTACCAGCCGGTCGTGGCGCCACACAGGGAGCACATCGAATACATCGTGTTGCAGACAGAAAGCAATGTCTTTTTCGATGCCCAGGTTTTCGAGGCGGCGTACGTGCGAGGATTGGCGCAGGAAAGAAAGCAGATCGTCTTTGGCCTGCCGGTACAAGTATAGCGAGGCCAGCGTGGCGTCGTTTGCAAAGGTAAACGTATCCTGCAGCCGCTCTACCAGGGCACCGGCATAGAGGGTATCCTCCAGGTTAAACTGGCCTTTCCAGCCGGCACATACCACCAGTACATCCAGCTGCAGCTCGCGCAGGTAATCAGCCACCACCTGCAGGTTCAGGAAAGAGCCTACAATGATCTCTTCTGCCGCCTCTGATAAGCGGATGGCGCGTGTACCATTGGTGGTAGTAATGGCGATGGTGCGGTCTTTCACCACCTCCTGCCCGTAGCTGAAAGGAGAGTTGCCCAGGTCGAACCCATCGGCTTTGATGCCATCGCGCTCAGCAGCTGTCAGATATCCCTTGGCAGCAAAGGTGCGGCACTCCTCCAGGTCCATCACCGGAATGATATCAGCGGCGCCATTTGCAAACGCCGTGGTCATGGTAGAGGTTGCCCGTAAGATATCCACGGCCACCACAGCCTTCCCTTCCAGATCATACAAATGCAACAGCGCCGGGCTGTAACACACATCTATACTTGCCATCTTGTTTTGTTTATCGTTTATCGTTCGTCGTTGCTCGCATCAGGATAATTACTCCGGATAACGAACAACGCATAACGAATAACTATTTTTTATAGATCGGCAGCTTTACCACCTGTGCTTTCATGGCTTTGTTGCGAACGCGCACAAACAGCTCGCTGCCGGGCTTGCTATAGGCGGTGGTCACATAACCCAGGCCAATGCCTTTGCCCATCGATGGCGCCATAGTCCCGGAGGTCACCTCCCCGATCTGCTCTCCTTCTGCGTTCACAATTTCATAGTGCGCTCTCGGAATAGCTTTGTCCACCATCTCAAAACCAACCAGCTTGCGCTCTACGCCGGTCTCTTTCTGTTTTTTCAGGTTAGCAGCGTTGGTAAAGTCCTTATCAAACTTGGTGATCCAGCCCAAGCCAGCTTCCAGCGGAGAGGTGCTGTCGTTTATATCGTTGCCGTAGAGGCAGAAGCCCATTTCCAGGCGCAGCGTATCGCGGGCACCCAGGCCAATGGGCTTAATGCCAAAATCTTTGCCGGCTGCCATAATGGCGTCGAACACCGTGCGGGCATGCTCATTTTTAACGTAAATCTCGAAACCGCCAGCCCCGGTATAGCCTGTTGCCGAAACGATTACATCGGGCACGCCGGCGAAAGTTGTTTTGGCAAACGAATAGTAGGCCATACTTGCCAGGTCGATGGAAGTGAGCGACTGCAGCGCCTCGGCTGCTTTTGGCCCCTGCACCGCAAACAGTGATACCTCGTCCGAAATGTTCTCCAGCTCGGCATTCTGCGTGTTATACTTGCTGATCCAGTTCCAATCCTTGTCGATGTTGGAGGCGTTTACCACCAGCATGTATTCCTCCTCAGCCAGACGGTACACCAGCAGGTCGTCTACAATGCCGCCATCCTCATTGGGCAGGCAGGAGTACTGCACCTTGCCGTCCGTTAGCTTGGCAGCATCATTGGAGGTCACGCGCTGAATGAGGTCCAGGGCCTGTGGGCCGCGCACCATGAACTCACCCATGTGCGACACATCAAAAATACCCACCGCATTGCGCACCGTGTTGTGTTCTTCTATGTCCGATGAGTAGCGCACAGGCATGTTGTAGCCGGCAAAAGGGACCATTTTGGCGCCTAAAGCCTCGTGTATGTCATTCAGAGCAATTTTCTTCAGTTCCATGAATTCGTTTTCGTTATCCGGTAGCGGGATTGAGCGGCAAAAATAACAAAATTAAAGCCGCTTCCGAAATTTTATACCTGTCTGACGGCTGCATTCCGTAGCTTACCTTGGTTACGGCTCCAAGCGGCTTCTGCTGCACAACGTGGCACCAGCGTTACAAGTATAGCACCTGTTTAAGGCGGCTTTATCCTTTACCCGGATGGTAAGACGCACACGTTTACTTCGGTTTATACTTACAAGAGTGCTCCTGCCGCCTTATTAATTGCCAAAACAGCTGTATATTGCAGTTTCTTTGCTGTGCCGGGCGGGTACAGCCTGTGTTGTTTACGACTGTCAGACCCTTATGCTGACTCTTTGCACCTTATTATGTAGCAGGTATACTTTATCATGAAATTATCAGTAAAGCTTTTTGCCGGGTTCGTGCTTATTTCGGTTCTGTTTACAGCTGTGGCGCTGGTCAACTTTCAGCTGTCAGAAGACGTGATCGAGAACAGCCAGTGGGTATCGCGTTCGCAGAACGTGGTGCGCAACTCAGCAGCCCTGCAACGCAATATCATCGACATGGAAACAGGCTTGCGGGGCTTCCTTTTAAACGGCAACGCTACGTTTCTGCAGCCATACTTGTCGGCAAAGGAGCAGCTTCCCAGCTTGTTTAAAGAGATCAAGAAATTTACGGTGAAATCGCCGGAGCAAACGCGCAAGCTGAACAACATCATCCGGCTGCAAAGAAGGTTTCAGGAGGATCTTGCCGAACCCCTGATCCGGCTCAAGCAAAGCGACTCGCTCTCGACGAGCTCTACCCGCCAGTACTACGCCCGCCTCGACAGCATGATCATGCACGAGAAGCTGATCGTAGACTCCATCCGAACAGCTTTCCGGGAGTTCAACACCTATGAGTACCAGGTGCGGGACACCCGCCGCGAGCGCCTTAATCAAAGTATAAATACCACCCGCCGTGTATCGTCGGTGCTCACCATCCTGTCCGTTATCCTGGGTCTGAGCTGGGCATACTACATCACGCGCCTGATTACGGGCCGCATCATTAAAATGGTGACACTGGCCGAGCAGATATCTCGCGGTGACTATAAAACGCAGATCATCGATACCTCAAAAGATGAGCTGAGCCAACTATCGCATTCCCTCAACCGCATGTCAACCACCATCGATGAGACGTTCTCGGAGCTGGACCGGAAAAACAAGGAGCTCGATCAGTTTGCGTATGTAGTGTCGCATGACCTGAAAGCACCGCTACGGGGCATCGAAGTGGCATCGCGCTGGGTAGAGGAGGATATGGGCAAAGAGCTGCCCCATAATGTGCAGGAGTACCTGGTAATGATGCGGGTGCGGGTGCACCGCATGGAAAACCTGATAAACGGCATCCTGGCCCTGGCGCGGATCGGCCGCACCAACCAGGTAAAGGAAGAAGTGGATGTGAACCAGCTGCTGTCGGAGGTGGTGGACATGGTGTCGCTGCCGGCCGGCTTTACGCTGGAGGTGCAGGATAACCTGCCTGTGCTCCATACCGTACGGATACAGCTGCAACAGGTGTTTTCGAACCTGATCAGCAACGCCATTAAGTACCATGATAAGAATACCGGGTATATTACTGTGGCGCACCACGAAGCAGACCATGCCCATGTCTTTTCCGTATCTGATGATGGGCCCGGCATTGACCCGGAATACCATGAGCGCATTTTTGTGATTTTCCAGACGTTGCAGGAACGCGATGCGGTAGAGAGTACTGGTGTGGGGCTGGCCATCGTGAAAAAGATTGTGGAATGGCAGGGTGGCGCTATCTGGCTTACTTCGCAGCCGGGCCAAGGGGCTACGTTTACATTTACCTGGCCCAAAGAGGATGTAGAAAGTGTATAATTTTTAATAGATTTGATCTAAACTTCGTTTTTATATTATAGCAATGAGCGAGAATACAGTGAATATCCTTTTAGTAGAAGATGACTACCTGGATATTATGAATGTTGAGCGGGAGCTTAAAAAGATAAATATCACCTATCCGATTCATGTTAGCCGGAATGGCAAAGAGGCGCTGAACATGCTGCGCGGCGAAGGAACTGAAAAGATTACGCCGGCACCCAGCGTGATTCTGCTGGATATCAACATGCCAAAAATGAATGGGCTGGAATTTCTGGCAGAGCTGCGCCGGGAACCGGAGTTCAGCCATATTCCTGTTTTTATCATGACCACCTCAAACGAGGAAACGGACCGCTTGGCTGCACAGCGCCTGAACGTGTCCGGTTATATTGTAAAGCCGCTCACCTTCGACAGCTTCGAGAAAAGCCACTCCTCGCTCGACAGCTTTAGCCTTTTCCTGGACCTCATCAAACTGAAATAACCGCCCCACACCCTGTTTGGCGAATCTTCTATGTGTGCTGTTTTCTAGCTTATTTCCAGCGGTGCCGGCAGCAGCGTAAACGACTGCCGGTGGTGTGGCGTGGTGCCCTGCAGTGCTATGGCGTCCCGGTGAAAAACGGTGGGGTAACCGGCATTTTTCTCCCAGCCATAGCCACCGTGTAGTTCTGCCAATTGACTCATTACATCATCGCGGTAGGTCTTTGCCAGCACCGAAGCCGCTGCGATCGACAAGTACTTTCCATCTCCTTTCACAATGCAGGCGTGAGGCACTTCTTTATAAGGTTTAAACCTGTTGCCGTCGATCAGTAAATATTCGGGTTGCTGCTGCAGTGCCTCCACTGCGCGATGCATGGCCAGGTAAGTAGCCTGCAGAATGTTGATGCCATCTATTTCGGCTGGGGACGCTTCTCCGATGGCCCAAGCCACCGCGTCGCGCAACACATCGGTGCGCAGTTGTTCCCGCAGCTTTTTCGTTAGCTGTTTGGAGTCATTCAGCAGGCCGTGCTTGTAATCGGGCGGTAGTATAACCGCCGCGGCCACTACCGGCCCTGCCAGGCAGCCCCGGCCTGCCTCGTCAATACCTGCCTCCAAAGTATAACCGCTGTGGTTAGATAATAGCATCGTATAGCTTGTATATGTTTCTCAAAAGCGTTAACAAATTTTAACCCAAAGCAAGTTTACTTCTTCGTCTTTAATTTCAAAAATATCAGCAGCCTTTATACTACTCCTTATACTTGTGACGGGCACCTGGACGCTTTCAGCACCCGCTTCCAAAAAGCAAAGGTCGCTTCAGTTGGAGAGGCTTTTGAGCGAAGTATAGAAGAAAAGTTGACTTGTTATGCTGGTGCTAAACGGGCTTAATTAAATGCTGCGCTGGGTGACCTTTATCATCTTTCGGAAAGATGCGTACCTTTAACTTTGCACTTTAAGTAAACGAATGACCAGAAATATTTTTATTGCCACGGCAGAACCTTACAGCGGCAAATCCATTGTGGCGCTGGGCCTTGTAAACATGCTTTTGAGCAAAGCGCAAAAGATCGGCTACTTCAAACCGATCATCAATTTTGATCCGGAAGTTGAACAGGATGCGCATATCCGGACAGTGATCAGCCACTTCGGGCTTTCTATACCCTATGCCGACACCTTTGCCTTCACCCAGCAGGAGGCCATGCGCCAGATTGAAGCGGGCAACCAGGGAGAGGTGATCGATGTGATCATCAGCAAGTATAAAAAGCTGGAAGAAAGCTATGATTTTACAGTGATAGAGGGGAGCGACTTTCTGGGGCAGGCGGCGGCTTTCCAGTTCGACGCGAACGTGACGATTGCCAAAAACCTGGGTGCACCGGTCATTATTGTAGTTTCCGGCGAAGGCAAAACAAGTGAGCAGCTTATCAGCGCCGTGCGCACCATCAAGCGCAACTTCCAGGTGCGGGAGGTGCAGGTGGTGGCCGTGATTGCCAACAAAGTATATCCGGCGCAGCTGGAGGAGGTAAATGCTTACTTTAGAACGCAGCAGGAGGGTCAGACGATTTATGCAGCCATTCCGGAAGAGCAGAACCTCAAGAGCCCTACCATGAAGGAAGTGCTGGAGATTGTGGGAGGCAAGCTGCTCTTCGGAGAGCAACAGCTTTACAACCAGGCCGATCTCTCGATAATGGGCGCGATGCAGGTGCCCAATTTCCTTAACCACATCAAAGAAAACGTGCTGATCGTGACCCCCGGCGACAGGGCCGATATCATCCTGAGTGCGCTGCAAGCCAACCTTTCTGTCAATTACCCGAAAGTGGCCGGCATTGTGCTCACTGGTGGCTTTGAACCCGATGCACCTGTGATCCGGCTGATGGAAGGATTGCAGACCGTAGTACCGACAATTGCCGTGAACGCCGGCTCTTTTCAAACTGCCACTACCATCGGCAACATCAAATCGCGGATTACACCGGACAACCAGCGGAAGATACTGCTGGCCATTGATACCTTTAAGCGGTATGTGAATGTACAGGCGCTGGATGAAAAGATCATCACTTTTACACCCGAAGGCATCACGCCGCACATGTTTCAGTACCAGCTGGTAAAATGGGCCCGGGCCAGCAAGCAGCATATTGTGCTGCCGGAAGGAAATGACGAGCGCATTCTACGGGCGGCTGCTCGCCTGATTCACCAGGATATTGTGGACCTGACCTTGCTCGGCGACCCGCAGGAAATTACCGCATCCGTGAAACGACTGGACATAGACCTGGACCTCAGCCGCATCCGCATTATCAATCCTGTGGAATCAGACTACTACCCCGAGTATGTAGAGACGCTTTACGAATTACGAAAAAGCAAGAACGTGCAGCTCGAAATGGCCCGCGACCTGATGACGGATGTTTCCTACTTCGGCACGATGATGGTGTACAAAGGGCATGCTGACGGGATGGTGTCGGGAGCGGTGCACACTACGCTGCATACTATCCGGCCGGCTCTCCAGTTCATCAAAACCAAGCCGGGCGTTTCGGTAGTATCCTCGGTCTTTTTTATGTGCCTACCCGATCGGGTATCGGTTTTCGGAGATTGTGCCGTGAACCCGAACCCTACGGCCGAGCAGCTAGCAGAGATCGCCATTTCGTCTGCCGAGAGCAGCCAGCGGTTTGGCATTGAGCCCCGTATTGCCATGCTCTCCTACTCTTCCGGCTCGTCCGGCGAAGGAATTGATGTGGAAAAGGTGCGCACCGCCACGGAGATCGTGAAGCAGAAGCGGCCTGATTTGAAAGTAGAAGGCCCGATACAGTATGATGCTGCGGTAGACCCAATCGTTGGCAAGCAGAAGCTCCCGAACTCGGAGGTGGCCGGACGCGCGAGCGTGCTCATTTTCCCGGACCTGAATACGGGAAACAACACATACAAAGCTGTGCAGCGCGAAACAGGTGCCCTGGCTATCGGCCCAATGCTGCAGGGGCTCAACAAACCGGTAAATGATTTAAGCCGCGGCTGTACGGTAGAAGACATCTTCAATACCGTGGTCATAACCGCTATTCAAAGTCAGTCCTAACTCCATTTAAAAATCGCGAAGGCAGAGCCCCTTTTGCGACCTCCTATACTTACAGGAGCCTTAAACCAGCTTAGCTACATGAATATATTAGTTGTTAACTCCGGAAGCAGTTCTATCAAGTACCAGCTCTTTCGTATGCCCTCCGAAACGCCCGTTTGCAGCGGATTGGTAGAACGCATTGGCTTGCCCAATGCCGTGATCACCCATAAAACAGGCAGCGGCGAAGCAGAAAAAGTGATATGCCGTACCCTGGACCTACCCGACCATGAAGCTGGCCTGCTGGCCGTAACCGAACTGCTCTCTTCGCCTGAAGTAGGTGTGATTCAGGACCCGAAAGAAATAGACGTGGTAGGGCACCGGGTAGTGCATGGCGGTGAAACCTTTGCCTCCACGGCCTTCATCACGCCAGAAGTAAAGGCTGAAATCAAAAAGCTTTTTCCGCTCGCGCCGCTGCACAACCCATCTAATTACCTGGGCATTGTGGTAGCCGAGCGGATATTTACCAACGCGCGCCAGATTGCCGTGTTCGATACCGCTTTTCACCAGACCCTCCCCGAAAAAGCCTTTCGCTATGCTATTCCGAATTCCATGTATACAGAGTATGGCATCCGCGTGTATGGTTTCCATGGCACCAGCCATAAGTATGTGACGGAGCAAGCCATTCTGTATCTCCAAAAGCCGGAAGCCAAACTGATCACCATTCACCTGGGCAACGGCTGTAGTATGGCCGCCGTGGCTAACGGGCGCTCCGTGGATACCAGCATGGGCTTTGGTCCTTTGGCTGGTCTGGTAATGGGCACCCGCTCCGGCGACATCGATCCTTCCATTATTTTCCACCTGATTAATCAGTTAGGCTACAGCCCGGAACAGGTGAGCACCTTGCTGAACAAGCAAAGCGGGATGCTGGGCTTGACCGGCCACAGCGACATGCGCGACATCAGCCAGGAAATTGCGGCCGGCAACGAAACTGCTGCCCTGGCCTATGACCTGTATGCTTACCGCATCAAAAAGTATATCGGGGCCTATGCCGCCGCGCTGAACGGACTGGATGCCATCGTGTTTACAGCTGGCGTGGGCGAAAACGATGCAACCGTCCGCGCCGACGTGTGCCAGGAGATGGACTTCCTGGGTATTCAACTGGACGCGGAGAAAAACAGCCAACGTTCTAAAGAGCTGCGGGAGATCAACACGACAGATTCCCGGGTAAAGGTGCTTGTGATCCCAACCAACGAGGAACTGGAGATCGCGCAGCAATGTATGGCATTGCTTGCGTCTGCATCGTAGTTGTTGCAACAAAGTCAGCTGGTTTATACTTGCTGCACTGCCGGCAACAGTATTAAGTTCGCTACCAAAATGAGGGTTGCTCCGTGGTACTGCCGGCAAGTACACGGCAGTCATCGGGCAGGATCAACTCGCCGGGATTTACGCCCAGTTCCTCGCGCCTTACGAAAATGGTTTTTCGGGAGACAGCAGATGCTCCGAAGAAGCCAAGGACTTTTTCCTCCGGATTGTCAATGCTGGAAATGTTGCCGATGATGGTGGCGGGTGGCGGGTCCTGTATGCTGCCAACCGTGGAGATTTGCTCTCCTAGCGTGCTCCAGAAATCGAAGGCGGCCTCCGACACAGACAGTTGTTTTACCTCGAGGTAGTATTTGGTGCCAAAGGTTTGCGCCGTTACCGGTAGCTGCGTAACCAGGTGGTGTTTGATCCCGCCGCCGTTTATGAGCCGATCGTCCTGCACGTTTACATTGTTGGTGTGGTTGGTGATCCAGCAAATAGCGCAGCAATCCTTGGGCATAGGAACGCGCACCCCCCGCACCTTTTCGGAGTAATCCCAGGGCTGCGTGCTCACACGATACGTTCCCTCCCACTGCCAACGGTAAAAGTTCTTTGCCTGCACCGGGTCCTGCGCATCGGCATACACGTTTACAACATAAACCGTCTCTTCTATATTTTCAGAATTAAGCACCTGCTGTGGCTTTACTTCGGCGTACAGGCTGTCCAGTTCTGCTACGGGTAGCAGCATTTCGGGAGCTGAGGTATACGTGCGGCCTTCTTTGGTTCGGATGGTTACCGTATACGTATGGCCAACCTCTCCGCGGATGCCGTTTATACTTGTCTGGTAAATACCCGGCGATGTTTCTGTCAGTTCCTCTCGGGTGCCCTGCTCATCCGAAATCACCACAGCAGCTTCCTGTACAGCCACGCTCCGGCCTCCGGTGTAGGTAGCATACGGCTCACTCATACTTAGCTTCACGGTATAGGGTCCCGGTTCGTTTGTGATCAGGCCATCCACCACCAAGCGCTTGGCGTCACTGCCGATGTTAAGTTCCAACGGATCGATACACCCACTCACCAGCAGGAGCAGTGCCGACAGAAAAAGATACTTTAAATTCAATGTCCTCATCTGCTAGAAAGTAAAATCATATGATACAGACGGTAGCGGCACCCCTACTACTGCCAGTTGATAAGCGCGGGGCGGCGAGCCGTATACTTGCTTAAAGAAGACCGCGTACGGATTTTTACGCCCGTACAGGTTGTAAACCGACACGTTCCAGCTTCCCTGCCACTTCTGTTTTTTGTCCGGGTTAGGCAGTATCGTCATCGACACATCAAGGCGGTGATAAGCAGGAATGCGGTACTGGTTCCGCTGGCTATAATCGGGCACCACGAAACCGCCGATCACGTAGTGTGCTACCGGCGCTGTAATAGGCCGGCCGGTGCTGTAGGTAAAGTTTGCCGACCAGATCACGCGCTTCCGGGGCTGGTAGCTGCTCACCATGTTCAGAGTGTGTGGTTTGTCATAACTGGCCGGGTACCAGGCGCCACTGTTTACGGTTTCTTCCTCGCCAGCGCCTTGTATTGCTACTTCGGTGCGGGCGTAGGTATAGCTGAGCCAGCCGGTCAGGTGGCCGGCTTTCTTGTTTATACTTGCCTCTATACCGTACGCCCTGCCTTTGCCTGCCAGTAAATCAGCTTCAAGCGCCGGGTTTAAGTATAAATTGGCCCCGTTCTTATAATCTGGCAGGTTTTGGATGTGCTTATAGTAGCCTTCCACAGACGTTTCGATGGTGTTTTGCAGGAAGTTGCGGAAATAGCCGAGGCTCACCTGGTCGCCAATCTGGGGCCTGATGTAGGTATTGCTGCTCTTCCAGAGGTCTGTAGGCGACACAGTGGTGGTGTTGCTGATGAGGTGGATGTATTGCCGGTTGCGGTTATAGCCAAGCTTCACGGCACTGTGCTTACCCAGGCTATAGTTCAAGGAAAAGCGCGGCTCTATACCATGATAGGCTTTGATCATTTCTCCGGTGCTATAGTGCAGCGTGTCCGTGATCGTTCGCTCCTGCTTCGGCTCGCCTGGCTGGTACTGGTACACCTCACCTGCCCCATAGTTCCCGTAAAAAGAGTAGCGCACACCATACTGCACCGATAGCTTTGGCCAGAGCTTTACCGCATCGTTCCAGTAAATGGCGCTCTCCAGGGCATGCTCCTGCTGTAAGCGGACGGGTAGGACCTGCGAAATGCCGGAATTTGGCTCCAGTTCGCCCTGCCGGAAAGTATAAATATGGGATGAAGCGCCGAAATCGATCTGGTGCTTACCGGAAGTATAGGCGAAATCAGCTTTTATACTTTTATACAGAATGCCGTTGCTGTACCGGGAGGCATTGTTCGGCTCCTCCTGCAGCATCTCAAAATCATACTTGCTCATAATACCGGACAGGCGCAGGACCAGGTGATCGGTAAAAAGGTGCGTATAGGTCAGGTTACCTGTGGTGGTGCTCCACCCATACAGGGTATCAGCGGCAAAGCCAAAGCGGTCGCTGCTCCGGTAAGCTGAGAGGGACAGCCTGTTTCTGCTGCCGAACCGGTGGCTGAGCTTGGCAGAGATATCATAGAAGTTCGCGCTGCTGTTACGCACGGATACATCGCGTACCTGGTGCAGCAGCCAATTGGAGTATGAGCGGCGGCCAGCTATTAGGAAGGAGGTCTTGTCTTTTACAATTGGTCCTTCTACTGCCAACCTACCCGACACCAGCCCGATGCCGCCATTTACGGAGAACCGTTCGAAGCTACCCTCCCGCTGCCGCACGTCCAGCACCGACGAAATACGCCCGCCATACTGCGCCGGAATACCGCTACGGTAAAGCGTAACATCTGCTATAACACCTGGATTAAAAACCGAGAAGAAGCCGAATAAGTGGGAGCTGTTAAAGATAGGGGCTTCATCCAGCAGCACCAGGTTCTGATCTATACTTCCGCCACGCACATTAAAACCCGAAGCCGCCTCGCCGACAGAGCTGACGCCTGGCAGTAGCTTAAGGCTCTTCACCACATCCACCTCGCCCAGAAAAGCCGGTACCTTGCGGATGGTGTTTATACTTAGGCTCGTCACTCCGCTTTGCACATTGCTGATGTTGTCGTCTGCCGGCCTGCCGCCTAGCACCTCTACCTGCGACAATTGCACAGATGCTTTCGACAGCGGCAGCCGCAGGATTATGTCTTGAGAGCTGGTAAAAGTATGCGTCGCCTTTTCATACCCCAGGTATGTAACAATCAGGGTATTGTTGCCGGCAGGTACGGTGAGTGAAAAGGTGCCGTTCCGGCCTGTAACAGCGCCGTTGCCGTTGCGCTCAGCATACACTGCCGCACCAGCTATTGGCTCTCCTGTTTTCACATCTGTTATGGTGCCGCTCACTTTAATGGTTGTGCCTGCCTGCCGTGTACGAGCAAGGGTGGCCTGTGCCGCCAGCAGTAGCGGCCAGAGCAGCACTAATACCAGAAAAGCAGCACCAGGTATGGCTTGCCTCATGTATAAAATAGTATGGCGGGATGGATCGATCAGGCCGCGAAAACGTCTATACCCTTACAGCAGATTTCCTGCGGGTAAACGCACAACGATTAGGCAGCTATTAAGAAAGTATACTGCTTGGCGGGGAGCTTAAGAAAGAGGCAGGCTCTGCTGAACCTGCCTTTTCTACAAGCATGTATAAACTACTACAGGGTTTACTCAAAACCGGTGCTGCGGTGACCGTTTACATGGTAAACAGTGCCATACGAAGGATCATCATCATCAAACGACACATCCATCGAGATGCTGTCGCGTTGTATGCCGTTTACGGTAGCCGCGTTTTTAAACACCTTCCCGTTGGCAATGGTCACCTTCGATTCGTAGGCCTGGTTTTCCAGGTCTTGGCCTGAAAAAGTCAGGTCGGCCATGTTCACGTTGGCCCGCACCTTGTACTGCCAGAACGTGCCGTTGTCATCTACCCAAACCGCATCGGGTGTGTTCGCCGCCGTGTTATAGATCAGCAGCTCCAGGCCTTCTGCTAGTACCTGCTGCCCGCCAGCGCCATCATCCACACTATAGGTTACAGTCCAGTCGCCGGACACCGGATAGGTGGCGGTGTATTCGATGTCGGTTTCATCGTCGTCATCGCAGGCCGTTAAAAAGCCCAGCAGGGGCAGCATGGCCAATATATAGTATAAAGGTTTGATTTTCATATCTGTCTGCTTTACAATTTAACAAAGGTGCGTAGGGCGTCGCCGTATCCTGAGTTCAGCACCACCCAGCTGTAACTAACGCCAGGTATAACCGATCCGTCCACTGTCTCAAAGGTGCTGCCCAGCACATCCTGAGGAGGCGCGGCGATTTCGTCCACATCATAATGATAGAACCGGACGGTTGTGGAAGGGCCCGGATCGGCAACGCCCCCTACGTTGTCTGACGTGTAAAACCCCGGTTCCAGCCTGGTTACAGTGGAGATGCCGCCGGCACCTGCGTTGCGTTGATACTGTCCGCTCAGGTCTATGGCAGCCGCTTCCGGCGAGATAACACCTATTTTCCGGGTAGCTGACGCAGAAAAACCATCGCTGTTGGTGGCGGTGTAGGTGATGAGGTAAACGCCCGGCGTGCTGGTATCAACCGTGCCGCTTGTGGTTACGTCTATCTCTTTGTCCCCTTCCATAGCCACTGCACCAGAATCTGTGAACGCCTCTCCCTGTGGCACTACATTCCACTCCTCGCCATTTAGGGTTACCGTTGGATAGGTAGTTACAAAAGACACATGGGCCGTTTCATCATCCTTCTCGCAGCTGTACATGCCCAAGGAGAGAAGTGCCAGCGCCATCAGTAAGAATTTATGTTGTATTTTCATTTCTATACAAGTATAAGTGATACATTAATCCTGCACATCCCACCAAACGGGCACATCGATCTCTTTGAGTCCCGGAAAGTTCTGGTTGCGGATAGACTCGGTGTTGGGATAGAGGATACGTTTTGGTAGTTGGCTCCCCCCCAGCGTTGAAGCGGCAGATGGCTCGATAAAGTCAGGATAGCCGGTTCTGCGATACTCGGTCCACGCTTCAAACCCTTGGGTACCGCTGAAGGAGAGCCACTTCTGTGTGATGATCTGGTTTACCTGCTGCTCTACCGGTGCCCCGGCGGGGTAGGCTACTTCTGGCTTCTGCAACAGCGCTGGTACGGCCGCTTCGTCTATGCCCAGGTAGTTGAAAGATGCCCGGATGCCCTGCTCGTACAGTGCTGCCGCATCTGCTGTTCCGTTGGTCCAGCCGCGGGCAGCGGCTTCGGCCTGCAAAAAGTAGCTTTCGGCGGCCGAAATAAAGGGCACCGCGGTAGCGGGTCCTGCCACGGCAGGCCCTGGCTTGGAAAGGGCGTTTGCCAGCGTGCCTACCCGCTGCGGGGTACACTCCACCCCTTGGTCTACGCCTTCAAACCTGCCTATATTGGCTCCTGTCTCCACGGGCGCATAGAATTCGTTTATGCGCGGATCGCTGGTCGCTTTCAGGTAGCCGAGTGCCGTATTACTGGCTACCACGTCTACACCACCCCGAAACACCACCTGCGTCTGGTAAAAGGGATTGCGGTTTTGTGTTTGATCCGCAAAGGCTACGGCAGCGGTTTGGCCCATCTCCAGAAATTTGGCGCCGCTGGCATACAACTGCTCCACACCCGCCTGCGCTACATCTGGCCGTACATAGGCCTGGCGAAGGTAGATGCGCAGTTTCAAGGTGTTGGCAAAACGGCGCCACAGGTCCATGTCGCCGCCATAAACCAGGTCGCTGCTGCCGACATCGCTGTTTCCCTCATCTATTATGGCGATGGCAGAATCCAGCATGGGGATCAAGCCGTCGTAGATCTGCTCCTGGCTCTGGTACTCCGGATTCAGCTGATCAAGGCCCTCCAATGCTGTCGTAAACGGCACATCGCCCCAGGCATCCGTAATCAACTGAAAGGTATAGGCCTGCATGATTACGCCGATAGCGGTAAAATTAGGATCGCCTGTTACAGCACCCTGATCGGCTACATACTTAAAATCCTCCAGCGCGCCGGCGTAAAGTTCGCCCCACACGCGGGCGTCGTAAGAGGAGGATGTCATGGAGTACAGTTCCAGGTCGCAGTACTGGTTGGCCCCTCCGGATTGCGCCCAGTGCTGGGCAAAAAAGTTACCCAGAAACTGAAACTGGTTGCCCAGCACATACGCCAGCTCGCCTTCTGCTGCCGGCAGCGTCAGGGCTGGGGTAGCCGTAGCGGGGTTGTTGGGATCCACGTTCACATCCAGGAAGTCGTCGCAGGCAGAGATGCCCCATGAGCAGGCAAACACCACCAGGGAAAGAATATATTTATAGTTGCTTTTCATGATTTATCGGTTGAGAAGGTCCTAGAAAGTTACCCGGATGTTAGCCCCCCAGGAACGTGTGGTGGGCGTGCCGCTATACTCGTATCCCTGCAGGTTGTCGTTACCGAAGTTGTTCGTTTCCGGGTCGATGTAGGTGTTTTCAGCCGGTGTCCAGAGCACCAGGTTACGGCCGGATACCCCTACTTCTATGTTGCCGAAAAAGGTCTTCTCGGTGATGGAGGCAGGCAGCTTATACGACAGGCTGACTTCGCGCAACTTGGTAAAGGAGGCATCGATGATGTTGGTGCCTTCGGGCAGGTTACCCCAATAGTCATACAGGTTGTCGTTGGTGAGCGGCGTGGTGTTCTCCACATACTCATCCGTTGACCCCACCTGCACCACTGAATTAGGAATGATGTAGGGCTGGCGGTCGTTGTAGAGTGTTTCGGGGGCGGTGCCGGCAAAACGCTGGGTGCCCCGTGTGCGGGAATACATCTTTCCTCCCTGCCTGGTATCAAACACAACGGAGAGCCGTGCGCCTTTGTAGGTGAAGGTGTTCACCAGGCCTCCTGTCCAGTCGTTCTGAATGCTGCCCTGGTAGGTTTGCTCCGGCGCTACGCGGGGCCTGCCGGTGGTGGGGTTCACCACAATGCGTCCCTGCGGGTCGCGCAGAATTGTTTCTGCCCGGAAGGTACCGTAGGGCATTCCCTCGGCAATTACCAGACCAGCCGAGTTTAGCCCACCCAACGAAACTTCAGAGCCGCCATACACATCCTCCACGTTGTTGTCGTTCTTTGTATAGTTCACGCTGATGTTCCAGGAGAAGTCGTTAGTCTCAATTGGGATGCCGCTCACCAACAGCTCCACCCCTTTGTTGCGTACAGTGGCGGCATTCAGGTTGGCAAAGCCAAAGCCGGTTGTATAGGAGATCGGCACGTTGATGATCTGGTCGGTAGACTTGGAGTTATAGTAGGCCGCATCGATGCGCAGGCGCTCAGTAAAAAAGCGAACGTCAGCGCCTATTTCCCAGGAGCTTGTATTTTCTGGCCGCAGCGTAGAGTTGCCAATGATATTGCTCACCTCAAAACCCGGCGTGCCGGCAAACGGGAAGTTCAGATCAGTGCCCTGAAAGCCGTCGCTGATGTTGCCGGATACAAATACAGAACGGGTATAGTATACGGGCGCATCGTTGCCCACATTCGCATAGTTCGCTCTCAGCTTAATAAAGTTAACAGGAGAGGCTTCAGCCAGCCCAAAAGCTTCGGCTGCATCAAACGCCAGGTTGACGGATGGATAAAAGAAACTGTTGTTTTGCTGCGGCAGGGTGGATGACCAGTCATTCCGGCCGGTAAGCTCCAGCCAGAGGTAATTCTTGTAGCCTAGCTTGGCCGAGCCATAAATGCCAACCAGTCGTCTTATGTTACGGAAGTTAGAAGCCAGCGGCGTGCCGACAATGTTACTCAGCGACCGGTACTCGTTATTAGCCAAGGCATCTGCCATCGCAAACAGGTCATCGAGCGATCGTTGGTTGATGTTGTTGCCCACCAGCGCCTCCAGGTTCAGGTCTTCGGTCAGGTCCTTGTTGTAAGAAACGATCAGGTCCGAGTTGAGCTCCCGGTAGTAGATCTGCTCTTCCGAATACATGCCGTTATCGTTCTGCGCCTCGTTCGGTCCTGCTGCATCGCGGATTGCGGCAAACTGCTCCCGCCTGTCGGTATAAAAGTCAGTACCAATGCGGTAGGTCACGTTCAGGTTATCATTTGCTTTATACCCCAGCGTTACGTTGCCAAACATGCGGTCAACGTTGTTTGTAAACGTCTGGTTTTTGATTGCCCAGTATGGGTTTACAGTATAAGGGGAGTAAAAGCCTTCTACATCATTAAACGGGTTGTCGATGTCTTCCAACTCCCGCACCGGAATGTCGCGTGGCGTTTGGATCAGCTGGTTGAACACGGAGTTCCCCTGCCCGGTAATGGCAAAGTCGCCGCCTGACTTGGTGTAGGTAATAGAAGCCGTAGAGGTAAATTTGTTGGACAGGTTTACCGAAGCTTTTAAAGCCAGAGAATTACGGTTATACTCCGTACTGGGCACTACGCCCGTCTGGTGGGTATTGGAATAAGAAGTATAGTACGTGGCTTTCTCTGTGCCGCCCGATACAGAAAGCGTATTGGTCCAGTTAGAGCCATAGTCGAAGAACTCTTTGATGTTGTCCGGAAGTGCTGCATACGGCTTCACCCGCTGTTGCCCATCCACCACACGGCCCCATGGTAGCAGCGCGCCTGTGAGGAGCGGCCCCCAACTGGTGTTCTCCCGCAAATCCGGTGCCCCAAAAAAGCCTTCGCCATAGCGGTTCTGGAACTCCGGATAGCGCAGCACGTCATCTATGGTATAAGACGACAGTAAACTGATCTCCGCTTTTTTGTTGGTGTTTCTTCCGGATTTGGTGGTAATCATAATCACGCCGTTTGCAGCCCGAGCGCCGTAAAGTGCCGCCGCTGCCGGCCCTTTCAGAATGTTCACCGACTCGATGTCATCCGGGTTGATGTCGTTGGCGCGGTTGCCCACGTCCACCCCGTTGTTCAGGTTATCGCTTTCACCAAAGGTGCCACTGTTAGACCCGAAACTGCCGTTATCCACGGGTATGCCGTCGATCACGAACAGGGCCTGGTTGCCTTGCGCAATAGATTTAGCACCCCGGATAACGATGCGGGAAGAGGAACCCGGGCCACCGCCCTGGCTCTGGATGTTGACCCCGGCCACTTTGCCCTGCAGCGCATTCAGCACACTGCGGTCACGGCCCTGGGTTATCTGCTCCGAGCCTACCTGTTGTGTGGCATAGCCTAAGGTTCGTTCTTCTTCCTGGCGGCCTAAGGCTGTTACCACCACTTCCTGCAACTGCTCGGCATTAATGCCAAGCGCTACATCTATGGTATTGGCATTGCCCACGGTGCGTGTTACGGTCGTATAGCCAATAAATCGAAATTCCAAGGTGTTGGCATCAGCCGGAAGTGTAATGGAGTATTCTCCGTTTACGCCGGTGGCGGTACCAACAGTTGTACCCGGCACCAGCACTGCAACGCCCGGAAGCGGCTGTCCGCTTGCTTGGTCTGTCACGGTTCCTGTTACAGTTTTACCTTGTGCCATTGCCTGATGCCACAGGCCAAGCAGAAGTATAAAACTTACTAGTAGTAGTTTCTTCATAATTTGTAGTAGTCGTTAAGTAGGACAGTAGCACGTATATGTCATAGCAGCGGGCGCAGGGGTACGGCCGTGCCTTTTCCATAAGCAAAACAGCATGCATCTTCTGTTCTGCTTCTTCGGAGATATAGCTGATAAACCCTCAATGGATCTATGTTAGGTCATTGAGTATAAAAGCGAAAAGGATAGCAATCAACTGACGCACCTGGGTCGGAGCATCCACTTAAAGAGGACAAGAAGGCGTTTTACAGGCAGTACAACGCGCACATACTACACTAAAAACTGTCACTTCCGTATTAGAAGGCACAATAATCTTATGCGCTGATGGTGCGAAACATACTTGTTGTCTCGCCCTTTAACTAAGCGGGTGATGCTTCAGCGCACGGTCTGGGTTTTGAAGTACTGCATGCTAAAATCATAAGGCCTTGTGATTCTAACAATGCAATTATACTGCAGTATAATGCTACCTTATACGATGGCAGTTTGGTTTCGGCTTTGCGCTGCATTGTCTAAATTCACTTGTATTGATATAAAGCTAGATTCTCCCGATAAACTGGCTTCTGATGTCGATAAAAAAGATGTCGGCACAACCGAAAAACAAAAAGAGGCGCTCTAAGAAGCGCCTCTTTTTGTAAACTGCACATGGTCAGCCTTATGCCTGCATCAGGAAGGCTTTGATATACTCATCCAGGTCGCCGTCCAGCACGTTCTGCACATCGGTGCGCTCCACGCCGGTCCGGATATCTTTGATAAGCTTGTAAGGGTGCAGCACATAATTGCGGATCTGCGAACCAAAGTCGATACGCTTTTTAGTGCTTTCAATGCGGTCACGCTCTTCGTTGCGCTTCTCGATCTCGATCTGGTAGAGGCGGGAGCGCAACATACGCAGGGCATGCTCTTTGTTCATGAGCTGCGAGCGCTCGATCTGGCACTCGATCACAATGCCCGACGGCTTGTGCTTTAGCCGCACCGCCGTTTCTACCTTGTTCACGTTCTGGCCACCGGCACCACCCGACCGGAACGTATCCCATTCAATATCAGCAGGGTTTACTTCAATGTTGATGGTGTCATCTACCACCGGATAGGCAAATACAGAGGCAAACGAAGTATGGCGCCGCCCACCGGAGTCAAATGGCGAGATGCGCACCAGGCGGTGCACGCCGATCTCGGACTTCAGGTAGCCATAGGCAAACTCCCCCGTAATCTCCAGCGTGGCCGATTTGATGCCGGCGCCTTCACCGGGCTGGTAGTTAACCTGCCGTACGCTAAACTGATGCTGCTCGGCCCACATCAGGTACATGCGCATCAGCATTTCAGCCCAGTCCTGGCTTTCAGTACCGCCTGCGCCGGGGTTTATTTCGATAATGGCACTCAGCTGGTCTTCCTCGCCGCTCAGCATACGCTTAAACTCCAGCCCTTCCACGGCCTCTACGGCTTTGTTAAACTCCTGCTGAATGTCCTCTTCCGACACGTCGCCTTCTTTATAAAAGTCGAACAGCACCTCAAAGTCCGACACGGCTTTCTCTACCTCTTCGTAGTGGTCTGTCCATACTTTCACCGACTTCATCTCTTTCAGAACCTTCTCCGCTTCTTTCGGATCATCCCAGAAATCAGCAGCTGTAGTTTGCTGCTCGGTTTCCTTTACCTGTTCTATTCGGGCATCGTAGTCAAAGATACCTCCTCAAGGCCTCTACTCTGGCCTTTAACTCTTTTAGTTGCTCTGTTGTCATGCGTAGGTTATACTTGATTTATAAAAGAGAAGCTGCTGACGTAAAAACACAGGGTTTATACGTCAGCAGCTTATACTTGCTTCTACCTGGCTTTACAGGCTTATTCTATAGATCCAACCGTGCGGGTCTTCAGCCTGGCCGGTTCTGATCTTATCCAGCTCTGCTCCGATGTGGGTTGATACCTTGCGGTCTTCCACTGCAGGCAATTCGTAATCAGTGCCGTCGAAGTGGATTACCGCGATCTGCGCGATGGTAGCGGCTGTGCCGACACCAAAAGCTTCCTGCAGTTTACCTGACTTCTGAGCTTCCATTACTTCCTCTACCGCCACCCGGCGCTCCTCTACCTCATAGCCCAGGTCACGGGCCAGCTGCAGCACGCTTTTGCGGGTAACGCCATCCAGAATGGTGGTGCTCACAGCCGGTGTAATGATCTTGCCGTCGATCACGAACATCACGTTCATGGTGCCAGCCTCCTCGATATACTTGTGCTCTTTGGCATCGGTCCAGATCAACTGGTGGAAGCCACGCTCCTGCATTTGCTTGGCCGGCATCATGGCGGCGCCATAGTTGCCCGCTGTTTTTGCAAAACCGGTTCCGCCTTCTGCTGCCCGCGCGTACGTTGGCTCGATTGCGGCTCTTACCGGATGGCTGTAATAAGCGCCTACCGGGCAGGTAAAGATGATAAAGCGATACGTTGCCGATGGCCGGACCCCGATAAAATCATCGGTAGCAAACATGAACGGACGCAGGTACAGCGCGCTACCCGGCAGCGATGGCACCCAGTCGGCATCCAGGCGCAGGAGTTGCTCCAGGCCTTGCATAAACATGTCTTCCGGTATGGCAGGCATGCACATGCGCTCAGCCGATTTGTTCATGCGCTGCAGGTTGTCCAGCGGGCGAAACAGCAGAATATCATCATTCGTTGTGTCGCGGTAAGCTTTCATCCCTTCGAAGATCGCCTGCCCGTAGTGTAATGCTGATGTGGCCGGGCTCACCGACATGTTGCCGTAGGGCTGTATCTGCGGCGTCTGCCAGGCACCGTCTTTGTAATCGATCACCAGCATGTGATCGGCAAACGTTTTGCCAAACTCAACCTTTGCAAAGTCTACCTCTGCAAGGCGCGAATGCTCGGTACGCTTGGTAGGTATAGATAATATATCTGATGTCATAGTAAGTTTATGTTATTTCTGATAAATCAAATGCGCGGTTTCCAGGTCACTTCTTCAGCGCCTAGTTCCTCCGTCATTTTACGGCAAAGAGCAAACAGATAGTCAGACAATCTGTTTAAATAGGTTATCACCAGGCTCTCCACCTCCGATACTTCCTGCAAGCGGATGGCCAGGCGCTCGGCGCGGCGGCACACGCAACGTGCTATATGGCAGAAAGATACTGCCGGATGGCCGCCGGGCAGCACAAACGCACGCAGCGGCGGCACTGCAGCCGTCATCACATCAATCTCCTGCTCCAGCAGGGCCACATCTTCTTCGTGCAGGTCTGGCGTTTTCATTTTTGATTTTTCCGCATCAGTGGCCAGTAAAGCGCCGATGGTAAAAAGGCGGTCCTGTATCTCTTTTAAGATAAGGCTGCGGCCCTTGTTCACTTCCTGGTCGCGCACCAACCCCATATACGAGTTGAGTTCATCTACCGTACCATAAGCTTCGATGCGCAGGTGCGATTTAGCCACACGCGTACCACCTATAAGGGAGGTAGTGCCTTTATCGCCTGTTTTCGTGTATAGTTTCATTAATGTTGCGCCGCCTGTAGTTTAGCAGCTGTCACAATATCTTCATTCAACACATCAGACTCCACCAGACCGTCCCGTAGCCTAACGATGCGGTGTGCATAGCGGGCAATGTCTTCTTCGTGCGTTACCATAATGATGGTGTTGCCTTTGGAGTGCAGGTTCTCAAACAATTCCATGATCTCGTAAGAGGTTTTGGTGTCGAGGTTACCGGTTGGTTCGTCAGCAAGTATAATACTAGGATCGTTGATAAGGGCGCGGGCAATGGCCACACGCTGCCGCTGGCCACCCGACAACTCGTTAGGCTTGTGCATGCCACGAGTGCCGAGGCCAACGCTCTCCAAGGCGCGTTGTGCCCGTTCCTGGCGCTGGCTTTTACTATAGCCTGCATAGATCAGGGGCAGCGCGACGTTATCAAGGGAGCTCTGCCGCGGCAGCAGGTTGAATGTCTGGAACACGAAACCGATTTCCTTGTTGCGCACCTCCGCCAATTCGTTATCGGTCATGTTGCTGACATCCTTGCCATTCAGGATATACTGTCCGTCGGTGGGCGTATCCAAACAGCCGATGATGTTCATGAAGGTTGACTTGCCGGAACCGGATGGCCCCATAAAAGCAACATACTCGCCTTTTTTGATGGTAATGGACACCGACTGCAGCGCATTGATAGTTTCGCTACCCATGCGGTAAATCTTGGAGATATCGTGTGTCTCGATAATGATGCTCATACTGCCTGCATTTAGAGTTGCCAGTTGTCGGCGCGTGCCGCTAAATCCTCCCGCTGCTTTTCATATTTCTTTATAAATGTACTGTATTCTGTGGCAGGAAGCAAATTTTGCAACGTTGTCAGCGCCTGCTCGGCATAGCTTGAAAGGCCCTGGTTGAGGCTCTCCAGCGCGTACGCTTTGTATAGTTCCGCAGCATAGGGGTTATACGTAATGCCGCTCAGCAGAATGTCGTAGCTCTGCTCCTGCTTTGGCTGGTATTTCTTGAAGAATTTTGCCGCAGCCAGTACCACATCCTCCCTGTACAACAGCATCTTCAGCGCCTGCTGGTACCGTTCTGCCGCTTCCCTGTTCCGGCCTTTTA
This sequence comes from Pontibacter chitinilyticus, assembly GCF_039748935.1. Classification (NCBI taxonomy): domain Bacteria; kingdom Pseudomonadati; phylum Bacteroidota; class Cytophagia; order Cytophagales; family Hymenobacteraceae; genus Pontibacter; species Pontibacter chitinilyticus. The sequence continues at coordinate 320,270 of NZ_JBDIZJ010000003.1, read as the reverse complement.
CCTCGGCTACCCTGGCTTTGAAGTATAAATTCAGGCGTTTGTCCCGGTCAGTCAGGTAAAGGTTGTTCATACGGTTCAGCAGCACATCATACTCGCCTGTATTAAGCCATAGCTTCAGTTGCTGCACATTCAGGGCGGAGCGCAGCTCGCCTTCCGGCTGCAACTGGGCGCCCGTTTCCTTAATCGCCATATAGGCCTGCCGCCAAAGCTGCTGGTCCATCAGGTACTCCACCCGTGCTACCAAAGCCCTGCGCTTCATCTCCTTTTCCCCAATGGCCTGCACCAGCGTATCTACCTGCGTTAGCCGCAGTTGCGGCAGGTAGGTGAGCAGGTACTGCACTTTATCTTTGTCGGAGCCCTGCGCCAGCACTGTGGGCACATCCATGCGCAGCACGGCAGCCAGTGCATGGGCCGTGTTCACCGCCTCGGGGTCATCTGTATACGCCACTTCCTCCAGCGCAGCTACTGCCGCCTCGGGCTGATGCGCCAGCGCCAGCGCATACCCCTGGGAGAGGTAAGCGGGCGTAAATCCTTTGTCTTTGGCCTCCTTAAAATAAGCTGCCGCAGCCCGGTAGTTCTGCTCTTCCAGCATCCAGAGGCCCAGCGCATTGCTATAGTAGGCGCTCCGTTCCCCATACTGCAGGGCCAGGTTCTCCAGTATGCTGCGGGCTTCTCGCGGCCTGCCGTTGTAGTGCTGCACCAGCCCTTTCAGGTAGAGCAGGTCTTCATAAAACATTTGGTTTCCGGGTGCCTGCAGGTAACTGTTAATGCCTTTCAGGCGGGTTGTATCGCCCTTGTCCAGCGTACTTATAGTCTGATTGTAAAAGAGCGTCATGTCCTCCACTTCTTTCAGCGAGTCAGGTTGAAAGACCTCCTTCTCCTGCAGGTCCATGCCGAGTAGCTGCCGCAGGGCGGCCATGTTGCTGCGCAAAGGTTTATAGTGGCCTTTGCGACTTTCCTCCAGCACAACTTTGGCTGGCTCCAGCATGGCTTGCCGGGTATAAAAGGCCAGGCGATTACTGCGGATGTAGTCCGGGTCAGCGCTATACTTCTGTGCCATGTCGAAGTAATACTCGGTGCTGTCCAGCACGTTGGTTTGCATATATAGCAGCGCCAGGTTGTTGTACAGCTCACTGCTTTTCGGAAACTTCTCTACCCCCTCGCGCAGCACGTACAGCTTTTCGAAGAAATACTGCTTCTGGTCGTAGAGGTTTGCCAGGCGCACGTACAGCTTGGGGTTTGGCCGTTTTTCCAGAGCTTCCTGGATCCGCAGAATTTCGTTGTTACGCTCCTGCTGCTGGCGGTAGAGCCCTGCCAGGCTATAGTTGGCCTTTACGTTATTGGCATCATACACGTCGCTCTCCTCATAAAAGCGCTCTGCCAGAATATCGTTGCCGGACGTGCGGTATAGATCGCCGAGATAGTTGTAGTAGCCCGCCTTCGCAAAGAAGTAGACCCGGTATTGCGCCCGCACCACCAATATGGCGCAAACAATAAAACTCATCAGGAAAAACGTAAACAGCGAGAACCGCTGCGGCTGATACACAACCTTGTATACCTGCAGGCGCTCCTCCAGCAGCTTGCTGAAGTTAATGAGTACATACAGCAGAAAGCCCAGTCCAAACGCCAGGTGTGTGTACTCGATAATGTCGCGGTACATGATGACGAGCGGATCATTGGCGGTGGCAAACGCATACCCGATGCTCAGAAAACTCAGGATGGCAAACACCAGGTACAACACCGCGCCGGTGGGCCGGAAGAGAAACAGCGATTTATAGTAAGCTTCGCGCTGCCGCATCCCCCAGAACCCGGCAATGGCAGAGAGCAGGAGAATAATGTAGCCGTTCAGGTAAAACAGGTCGGCCTGGATGTAGCCCAGTTGGCGCAGGTACAACAGCACGAGGTTCAGCAGGTACAATCCGCTGATGAGCATGAACTGCCACAGGCTGAAGCGCCTTGCAGGTGTTTTACCCTGTGTATTGATCCAGAGCAGTACGTTTATGTTTTCGTAAGATACCCAGATGATGAAAAGCACCGTAGCCACCAGCAACCCAATGCTGCTGTAGTTAACCAGGTGCAGCGTGATGAGCCGGGCCGGGAACTGCGCTTCGCCATAGATCAGCAAGACCAGCAACAGCACAACGCCAGCCATGGCCAGTACGCGCCAGCCAAACCGCACCTGCTGCCAGAAAGCCTGAAAGCCATAGCTGACTGATGCCAGCAGGATAATACTGAACAGCAGCATGCCCTGCCCACCATTGCCAAAAACCTCCAGCAAGTCGAAGTTGCAGGTAGCCAGGAAGAGCATCAGCAGCAGGATACCGCCAAAATAGCCCAGCTGTTTCATGGTGCTGATCGCGGCAGTATAAAAAGCAATGCTAACCGCTACTATGCCCAGCAGCAGTGCGGCAGCGAGCGTATTTACAAAGGGCTGCGCCACATCATACTGCTCCAGCAGCAGGTAGCCATCGGCTGAGAGGGTGAAGTTTTGCAGCAGGTGGTTACTCTCGTGCACCGGCAGCGGCACCACCTGCAGGTCAGTGATCTTGTCCCAGGCAAACGTCAGATTATCGCCGGTCAGGTAGTGGTACACGCCCAGCAGGAGCGACAAAACAGCCAGCAGCAGTAAAAAAAGATAGGGATACCTGCTGTTTGCATCCCAGTTACTCCAGAATTTTATTTTTTGCATGTGCGGGTATACAGCCTATTCCAGCACTTTTGGTACCCTGAAATAGTCAGAGTCTTTGCGGGGCGCATTCAACAGCGCCTCCTCATGCGACACGGAGTTGCGGGCCACATCATCGCGCAGCACGTTCACCTCTTCCGACATATGCGTAAGCGGCTGCACCTGTTCGGTATCCAGTTCGCGCAGCTTATCCACCCAGTTCAGGATCTTGTTCAGGTCCTGCAGCATCTCCTGCTCTTTCTCCTCGTTAAATTCCAGCCTGGCTAAATGCGCTATTTTGCGGATGGTTTGAATATCTGTTGACATGCGTTGTCTTGTTATGTTTTGTTAGTTCTGTTTGGATAATATGAAAGACCTGCTCCTTCAGCAAAGGCAGATCGTTTAAAGTCATGCCTGTTGTTTGTACCGGCTCATGAATGATGATCTTGAGCGGGTGCCAGCGTATTTTTAGCTTTCCTTCCAGATCCGGCATGAACTTCTGGTTGTAGGGCATGGTAACCGGCACCACCGGCAGCTGCTTTTCAATCGCAATACGGAAAGGCCCGTCTTTAAACTCCAGCAGCTGCTCGCCGGCAGTTTTAGGGATCGTACCTTCCGGAAAAATAGCCAGGTTGCGCCCCTGCTCCAGCGTTTTAATGGACTTCAGGTAGCTTTTGGCACTGCTCAAGGCACTCTTGCGATCTACGGTAATGTATAACTTATCATAGATCTTACCCCAAAGCGGCACTTTGGCCAGCGAGCTTTTGCCTACAAAGTTAAGAAATCCGGGAATGGCATGCAGCATCATCGGAATATCGAGGTAAGAGCTGTGGTTGGGCGTAAAAATATACCGCTGCTTCGGGTCAAAACGCATGCGCCACTCTACTCTTATCGGTGCCAGAAACATGTGCAGAAAGATGGTAGACCATGCTCTGTTAAAGTTATGCACATGCTTGTACCACTTTTGTTTCCGTATCAGCAGGGCCTGCGCCGGGTACGCTGCTACAAAAGGCACCACAAACCAGGTAACGCACCAGGTGGTATACACGCGATGATACAGATATTTCAGGGCCTTCATGTAGTCAAATGTAAGAAGTTTCCGCTAGTTATCAATTAATCCGGCTGCTTGTACAACGTTGAAAGAAGGGGCTTCCGCATAGCGTAGGCGCAATTTTATACTTGTGGGCGTGTTGCTATTGCCTGTCCAGTATAAATGCCGCTTTTAGTATGCCGGCTACGCTGATAGCGTCCGTAATCTCGTTATGCATAGCCATGCGTACAGCCTCGGCAAAAGGTACCCGTTTAATGTGCAGTTGCTCTGTTTCTTCAAATGCTGTTTCGCCTGCAGTTAGTTCCTGCGCCAGAAAAACAAAGCCTTCTTCGTCGGTCACCGAGTTGGAAGTATGCAGGCGGCAGATATTCGTCCATTTGGCAGCCGTAAAGCCGGTCTCCTCCTGCAGCTCGCGTTTGGCCGATTCCAGAATATCGTTCTCTACCAGGCCGCCGCCCATCGGTATTTCCCAGCTATACTCGTTCAGCGGGTAGCGGTACTGGCCCACCAGGTAAGTATAACCTTCATCGTCGATCGGGATGATGCCAATGGCTTTATTCTTCATACTCACCACGCCGTAAATGCCTTCGCCGCCACTGGGGTTTAGCACCTGGTCTTCGCGTACTTTTATCCAGGGGTTCTGGTAGATGTGTTTGGTGGCAAGGGTGGTCCAGGGGTTATGCGTTTCGTCGATCATAGCGCTTGTTCTGTTTGGGGCAAAGATAAGAAATCGCCTTTTTGTTTAAGCCTTTATAATGCAACAGGTATACAGCAGAAGGCCTGGGCTGTTTATACTTGCTCCTGCGGCTTTTGCAGTTCCTTATACTTGCCAGCACTTAATTTCCACAAGTTTACCGGCTGCTCAAAGTTGATCCAGCCGGGCGTGGTGGTATAGCTTTTCACAAACGAAAACCCGGCCTTTTCCAGCGTTTTGTTAGGTGCCGGATTTAAGGCATAAGGCTCGCAATAGAGTGTCTGCAGCTGCAGGTTACGGAAAAAGTAGGGCAGCGACAGGTTGATGAACGCAGCCCCATAGCCTAATTTCCGCACGTCAGCATGCCAGAGGTGCAGGTGCATGTAGGCCTCTTCGCCGAAAATGATCTTGTTAACGTTGGAGTGACCTACCGGCTGGTCCTCCAGCAGCCAGATAAGGCAGTAGGATTTCTTCTCCGCAAGCGGTGCCCGGATTTGTTCTGTCAGCATAGTCTCCCATTCTGGCCGCGCCGGCATTTTAGATACCTCTACGCCCATCGCTTCTAAATAGGCCGTGTCAGCTTGTAGCCAATAGTCTGCAACAAGTGCTATATCGCTGTTCTGTATTTCTCTAACGGATAGTCTGCGCTGGCTCATACTTAATACCTTGTTTTAATTGGCTCGCAGCAAAGTGGCTGCGCCCGAATGTAAGTTACGCACCGGGTGGCACATCTGAAACACAAGGCAGTTGCATTTTCGGAGTAGCTGCTGCACGCGCTTGTGTTGCCGGTTGCGCACTATAATCCGGACCGGACGTTAGGAATTAACCTCTAGCATTGTATATCTTTATACATGTGATTGCTTTACCTGCTCGCTGTTGAAAGATCATCCTTATGCTTTATAAAAGAACGTTAACTTTATTACTGTGCCTGTGCAGCTTAGCAGCCAGCGCTCAAAGCTGGAATAAAAAGAAAGCCGCTGTCGTGCTGACGTATGACGACGCCCTAAATGTGGACCTGGACAACGTGGTTCCAGCGCTGGATTCCTCGCATCTGAAAGGCACTTTCTTTCTAATTGCCTCTTCGCCGGCTTTTACCAAGCGCCTGGACGAGTGGCGCAAAGTGGCGTCCAACGGACACGAACTGGCTAACCACTCCCTTTTTCATCCCTGCAACGGCAGCCTTCCGGGCCGCAGCTTCGTTACTCCGGATTATGACCTTGCCAGTTACTCGCCCCGCCGGATACAGGATGAGATCAGGATGACGAATGCCGCGCTGCAGGCCGTAGATGGCCAGAAAGATCATACGTTTGCTTACCCCTGCGGCGACACAACTGTTGATGGGGTAGCATACATTGATGGCGTAAAAGGCGATCTTGTGGCCGCTCGCGGGGTACAACCCGAACTGGTGCCCGCCAACAAACCTGTAGACCTCTACAACGTGGGCAGCTACATGATCAATGGGCAGACGGGAGACGAGTTGATCGCGCTGGTGAAGCAGGCCGAGAAGACCCACAGCATGATTGTGTTCCTGTTTCATGGGGTTGGGGGCGAACACTCCCTGAACGTATCACTGGCAGCACACCGCCAGCTGCTCCATTATTTAAAAGCCCACGACAAGGAAATTTGGAATCCTACCTTTATTGAAGCAGCCAAGTATATAAAAGCAAAAGGGCTGGCGAAAGGCACAAATCAATAGGGTAAGTATACCTATAATCTTTATGAAAATCCCTACAGAAGCTTATGAAGAAGTTTCGCTGCTGTAGCCGTATCCTTTCATCAAGCACGGCATAAGCTCAGAAACTGCCGAGCGCTTTTATACCTGGTAAGTAGTATAAAGGAGTAGCCAAACAGCCGCTACTTCCCGAGGCAATCGTCAAAGGCGAGCGCCGGATTTTTAGCTTATTTGATCTCTGAGAAAGGAATATCCAGGATGGGATACGCTTTCCAATCCTTGTAATCGAAGTGCCACCACTCGTTGGAGAGAACCGTAAATCCCTGGGCTGCCATTGTGCGGCGCAGCAGGTCGCGCAGTTGGCGCTGTTCGGCGGTGCCACCAGTGTAGTTACTATACGAGCGTTCGCTCATCTCATCGTAAGCGCCCGTCATTTGCACCTCCCGGCCTGTTGCCAGCTCGTATAGGCTCAGGTCTACGGCACAGCCCCGGTTGTGGCGGGAGCCTTTTTTGGGGTTGGCCACAAACTGTCGGTCTTTCGGAGGCGTTACATCCCAGAACAGCTTGGTTACCCGCCAGGGCCGGTAACCGTCGAACACCAGCAAGCCATAGCCCAGCGGTTTCAGTTCCTGGTTTACGCGCACCAGCGCCTCAGCAGCCGGGCGCTGCAGAAAAGCCCTTGCCTCAGTATAAACAGGGCGGCCGGCCAGGTTATTAGCCGTAGCATAGCGGATATCGAGCTTCAGGGTGCTGTCCAGCTTTACCAGTTCCACTAAGTCAGGCTGCTTAAAGTTGCCCGCTTCCTGCGGCGGCTTCATGCCACAACTTCCGGACACGAGCAGCGTCAGCAGCAGCAGAAAACAACGGGTAAAGTATAAACAGGTTTGCATCGGAAGGAGTTGGTTTAGGTTGATAACACAGGTATTGCCTCACCAGGTATGCCGGTAATGCTTTTTTGCATGCAAATACTGTTTTCTACCTCCTTGTATTGCCCATAGTTGGGAATAAGGCGGTAGCCGCTTTTGGTATAAAGCCGGATGGCTTCGTACTGCTTCTTCCCTGTTTCTAACAGCACCGTATGAAAGCCCAGTTCGGCCGCCCATACTTCCAGTTCCTGCAGTACAATACCTGCAATGCCCTGCCCCCGATGTGTTGGCCGCACATACATGCGCTTCACTTCTGCTATACCTTCAGCATATGCCTTGAAGGCACCACAGCCTACCGCAAGCTGATCCTGGTAGGCCACAACGACATTGCGGATCTTGTCAATTTTGTTGAACTGCGCATAAAATGCGTGCTCCTCCCCGTCTCTCTCGCGCAGGTCCGCATCCAGCAAATGGACCAGTTCCACAAAGTCGTGGTTCCCGGAGTCAGTCCGGATAAGTGCTGTCATACTTGCAAGTTCCTCATCTTAATTAGCAACGTGAAAGTTGAGGTCCGCATCGTTCTTTTTTTGTTTAAAGTGAGTAAATCGATAAGATCTATATTCATTCAAGATAATCCAGAAGTCGATACCAAAACCACCAATCACAATGAAGTGAATGAGTAGTGCGCCTTTATTAAAACTTTTAGCTGAGTTTTTAAAAATTCAATTACCCTTCGTATCAGAAGAATGATCCCAGTAACTAACATAATAAGACCAATCAATTGATGAACACCAGGGGCATGAATATATTCCCAACCAAAGATTAGATAGGCTGCCTATGCTATTGCGAATCCAATAGCATAATATGCTACTGCTCTCAGACCCCCTTTTATAGATTCTTTTTCCAATTCGTACTTGTTATTACCGCCAACGTTACTCGTGCAGCCGAAGCCCGTAGCGTAGCGAGGGTTAGTGCTGAACTTTGTTGGGCAATGTTATTTTTCCCAAGGTTTATTATAATGGTTCCAGTCGCTCCACTTGCTTTTCAAGGCTTCCAAAAGCTTTGCTCCTGCGATTGTAATTGTATTCTCGTGTGAAAGATAAATCACCCATTCAGCGTTAGAATTGGTATAAAACATTTCAACTCCGCCATATTCATCTATATCAGAGACTGGAATTACTTTATCTTCTTCTATTTCACTTATTTCGTAAACATTACCTGTTTCTATCTCTGCTATTACTTCCTTCAGTTTTTCCAGCCCGAATGCAGATTGGAATTCATCGTACTCAAAGTAGTCAACAGTCTCCGATGCTTTCTCTCCGTTCAGAGGCGTCCATAAACCTTCTGCGCCCCATCTTTCTATTAGCTGTTTTCTTATTTCTGCATTCTTCATCTATAATCGTAATATTGCCCAACGTGCTGGTATATGAGGTGAGCAAGGCGTAGCCGCAGCTTTACTCATGTGCTTTGTTATGCTTTCTTTGTTTTAATTGGCTACAACAAACCAAGGAATGTAAAGATAACCCTTCATAAAGTAGATATTGACCAAATCGTCACTCTCAAGTTGCTCATATAATTCTTTTGAAACCGATACTTCTTCTATATCCTTTTGTACCCCCCAAGGAGTTAGTTCAAGGTAGTATGTAGTTGACTTGCCAGAACTTATTCTTTTACTCAAAACCTTGGCATTGAATACTACAGGCTCTGAATTATCATTTATGCAATTCACTGTTATTATTGAACCGTAGCTGTAGGCAAAAAGAATGGAAGCAATCACTAAAACTGAAAAATAGTCTACAGCTTTCTTAAATTTAAATTCTTTGTTACCAACCATCAGCACCATAATCATTGTGAAAGCTATTACCGCTGAAGGCATCCAAACATTATTGTGGCTAAAAATATTATAGTCCAATAAAGCTCTTACACAAAGTCCCATACTTGGAGCGAGTACAGCCCAGAGTATCGAAGGATAGGCACTGTCTTTTCTCTCGTCAATTCGGATAAGCCCCGACGATAATTTCATTGCAACAATTACGACTATCGGAACCGTAATTGATGCCATTATTGCAAGTTCATAGGGATCTGGCCAAAAGAATGTCCAAGCACCAATTAAGCCACCTGCCCAGTTAAGTACTTTAGCTGTCTTACGAGCTTTATACAGTTTCTCTTCTCTCTGTTCAATTGTCCAACCAAGCTCTTCATTGCCTAATATTTCCTGTTCTTCTTGCTCTGCATGAAGTAAGTCCAAGTCTGGATAGTATGATGACAGCCATTCCACTATCTCATCTGTCTTGCCAAGGTAAGTGCTGATACTAATTTTCTTTTTGCCTGCGATACTGGATTCAATATAAATATAGTTGTCATCTATTCTATACCCCTTTATTTCATCAAACCTTAATTGTTTGCGTGAAAAGGCACCCGCTGCATATACTTTGTCGCTGTCAATGACAAACTTCCACTTTATGGTTTCAATTAACCCATATCCCATTAAACCAATCATTCCAATGGACAATGGAACAAGAAACCAGTACGCATTGGTTAGAGCACCATCAGTATTCTCATGCACGATAGGTTCAACTAAGAGCCAAGCGAAAAGTAAAATGAGTAAAGGGGCAGTTACGTAAATTAAAATTGCCCAACCCTTTGCAGTTCTATATTCTCTCATTTATATGGCTTCTTTACAATGAAGCATAACTACTTGCTAACAGGAGTACTACTCCTGTTAGCTGCACTATGTATGGAGCCGATTACCTGCTTACAAAGCCCCTAGTTTGATCTCCTCTACCACGGCTGGGTCCAGTAGAGTGGAGGTGTCGCCAAGGTTGGATGTGTCGCCTTCAGCTATTTTCCGCAGAATACGGCGCATGATCTTGCCGGAGCGCGTTTTAGGAAGGCCGCTTACCAACTGTATTTTGTCGGGGCGGGCAATCTTGCCGATCATCTCCACTACCGTCTCCACGATCTCGGCACGCAGCCAGTCTTCATGCTCCGGCTGATCGCGCAGGATCACAAAGGCATAAATGCCCTGCCCTTTTACCTCGTGCGGGTAACCCACCACTGCCGACTCGATCACATGCTCGTTGTGGTTGATGGCTTCTTCTATCTCAGCCGTGCCGAAGCGGTGCCCGGATACGTTAATCACGTCGTCTACGCGGCCAATAATGCGGTAAAGGCCATTCTCGTCGCGCTTGGCTCCATCACCGGTAAAGTATAACCCTTTGTAAGTTGAAAAGTAGCTCAGGCGGCAGCGTTCATGGTCGCCATAGGTGGTGCGGATAATGCCGGGCCACGGAAACTTCATACATAAGTAGCCTTCCACGCCGTTTTCCTTGATCTCGTTGCCATCACCATCTACCAGCAGCGGCTGCACACCCGGCAGCGGCAGGCCGGCATGACTCGGCTTCATGGGCGTTACCCCGGCCAGTGTCGAAATCATGATGCCGCCCGTTTCGGTTTGCCACCAGGTATCTACCAACGGGCTCCTGTTTTTACCCACGTGGGTATGATACCAATGCCAGGCTTCCTCGTTGATCGGCTCGCCTACCGAGCCAAGCACCCGCAGCGAATCTAAGCTGTAAGACAGCACATCCTCAATATCGCCGCCCATCAGGGCACGGATCGCAGTTGGGGCTGTGTAGAAAATCGTAACACCGAACTTATCCACTACCTGCCAGAAACGCCCGTTGTCGGGGTAACTCGGCACGCCCTCAAACATGACTGTGGTAGCGCCGGCCAGCAAGGGGCCGTACACCAGGTAAGTATGGCCGGTTATCCAGCCAATATCAGCGGTACACCAGTAAACATCGCTCTCTTCGTACTGAAAAACGTTGCTGAAGCTATACTGCGCATACACCATATAGCCGCCGCAGGTGTGCACCACGCCTTTGGGCTTGCCCGTAGAGCCAGAAGTATACAGCACAAATAACATGTCTTCGGCATCCATCTCCTCGGCAGGACACTCTTTGCTGACGCCCTGCACTTCGTCGTGAAACCATACATCGCGGCCCTCCACCATGTTCACGGCCCAGCCCAGGCGCTCTACCACAATCACTTTCTGCACCGAAGTGCAATGCTCCAGGGCCTCGTCTACCACCCGCTTTACCGGAATCTGCTTGGCGCCGCGGTTCAGGCCGTCGGAGGTAAGCACCATGCTGCACTGCGCATCGTTGATGCGATCAGCCATAGCCGAAGCAGAGAAACCGGCAAACACCACCGAGTGGATAGCCCCGATGCGGGCGCAGGCCAGCACTGCCACCGCCAGTTCCGGAATCATGGGCATGTAGATGCAGATGCGGTCTCCTTTTTTGGCCCCGTTGTTCTTGAGCACGTTGGCAAACTGGCACACCTTCTCGTGCAGCTCTTTATAGGTATAGCGCACAAATTTCTCTTTCGGATCGTTGGGCTCCCAAATCAAAGCCAGCTTATTGCCGCGGGTTTTCAGGTGGCGGTCCAGGCAGTTTTCGGTGATGTTGAGCTTACCGCCCTGAAACCACTTTACATCCGGCTCTTCAAAGTTCCATTCCAGCACCTTATCCCATTTTTTTCGCCAGGTAAAGCTGTTGGCAATATCTGCCCAAAAGCCTTCCGGGTTTTCTACGCTGCGGTTGTAGGCCTGCTGGTACTCTTCGAAGGTTTTAACTTGCGGTATGCTCATAGTTTGAGATAAGTTTTAGGGTTATGGCGATAGAACAATAAGCCGCTCCGGACATAAGCAGGAGCGGCTACTGCCCTATAAGGTACGTGTTCTGGTTGATTTAATCAAACACCGGCTTTCAGGATATTTGCCAGCGGCAGGCGCCTGTTTACGCTTTCATATCCCGCACCGACACCAGCACCTCGTGGTAGCTGTCGGTGTGCTGCAGGAAGTTTGCCACCTTACGGGCTACTTCTTCGGGCGAAGCCAGTTCGTTGTTGGCTTTGTAGTCGCGGAACTTTTCTACGGTGCTGAAGCGGCTGGCGTCGCTCCCGCGGATGTGCTCCTGCATGGCCGTATCCACCACGCCGGGCGAAAGGGCGTATACTTTTACGCCGGTGCCACGCTTGTTCTGCTCCAGTTGTATGGTTTGCGAGAGCATATCGATCGCGGCCTTGGAAGCGCAGTAACTAGCCCAGCCATCAATAGGGTATTTGCCGGCCCCGGAGCTCACATTCACAATCACCTTGCTGGCCGGGTGCTGCCCGTATACTTGCAGAAAGGTGTTCATCAGCATAGCGGGCACCACCACGTTCACATCAAACACAAACCCGAAGCGCTCGTTGGGCATTTCTTCCCCCACATACCCAATATCGCCCAGCACACCGGCATTGTTGATCAGCACCAGTTGCTGTGCCTCGGGGTAAGGCAGAAACAACTTCTGCAGGTTATGCTCCACCGCCTGTATATCAGATAAGTCCAGGGGCTGGTGCCGGTAATTTGGATCCGTAATGCTACAGGTGCGCGACACGCCTACTACCTGGTTGTTGCTGTCTTGCAGCAGTTCTTCAGCAAAAGCTTTGCCGATGCCTTTGCTAGCGCCGGTGATGATGTAGAGATTCATAGTTGTAAGTATAAATGATGTTTAGAGGTACGGATCGGGCAGGAAGCTTATCGTAAGATGCACCTAAAGCGAACGTATGAAACTCCTGCCAAACAAAAAAGCCGCTGCTACTGCACAGGCAGCAACAACGGCTTTTTTGTTTGCAAATGAGTTTTGCGGTTATTTTACTCCTCTGCTTTAAGCGAAGTTATCCACCTGCCTATAGGCCTGAATTAGGGCCAGTTCGCCTTCTTTTCCTTTGCCTGCCATGCCGTGCTCCATGCCCAGCACGCCTTTATACCCTTTTTCATGCAAAAACTTGAAGATGTTCTTAAAGTTGATCTCCCCGGTAGTGGGCTCGTTTCGACCGGGATTATCGCCGATCTGGATATACGCGATCTCATCCCAGTTCCTGTCCATATTTGCGATCAGGTTGCCTTCGTTGCGCTGCATGTGGTAAATATCGAACAACAGTTTACAGTTGGGGCTGTTTACCGCTTTGCAGATGGTATACGTCTGGTCGGAATTGCGGAGGAAGAGATCGGGCGTGTCGCTTAGCGGCTCCAGCACCATGGTAATGCCATGTGGCGCCAATATTTCCACGCCGCGTCGCAGCGCTTCGATCACGTTCCCTGTTTGGATGCCTACTGGCAGCTTTCGTTCGAAGTCGCCGGGCACCACCGTTACCCATTTGGCATTAACGCGTTTGGCCACGTCAACGGCACGTTTGCATCCGTCCAGGAAGATGTCTACGTATTCGGGTTTGCCTGCTGCCAGCGAGTTCTGCGCATTCCCTCCTTTATCGAGCACAAAAACCCCCATTGTCATGCCGAGGCGCGTGAGCTCCTTGCCAATCTTTTCCTGCTCACTAACAGGGCGGCCCATCATGCCATTGTCTTCTATGGCGCGGAAGCCCTGCTCATACATGAACTGCAGTTGCTTGATCAGGTCATCGCCGGCCAAACTATTGAACATGCCGAAATGAGGTGCATAGTTCAAGGAAAAGGGCTTGCCTGCTTTTGGTTTGGCAGAACAGGTATTGGCAAACGCAGAAGCCCCACTTGAAAGGGCTATGCCGGCCAGCAGGCTGGTTTTTAAAAAGTCGCTTCTTCGCATACGTAAAGGGCTCTTAAGCTGGCAGCGGCGGCAGCGAAACTGCCGCCGCTGCCAGCTTGGGTTATACTTCGATAAAAAAATTACCTGTTATAGGCGCACTGCTTATACATCGCAGATCAGCACACTTTCCTTCAGCGATGCCAGCGGATTATTTTTAGGTATAAACTCCTGTGCCACATACCCTTTAAAGCCTGTATCTACAATTGCCCGCATAATGGCCGGGTAGTATAGCTCCTGGGTATTATCGATCTCATTGCGGCCCGGCACGCCGCCGGTGTGGTAGTGCGAAATGTACGGGTGATTTTCCTGTATCGTCCGGATCACGTCCCCTTCCATAATCTGCATGTGGTAAATGTCGTAGAGCAGCTTGAATCGGTCAGAGCCCACCATCTTCACCAGTTCCACACCCCAGGGCGTGTGGTCGCACATGTAGTCTTTGTGGTTCACCTTGCTGTTGAGCAGCTCCATCGACAGCGTCACTTTGTGCTTCTCGGCGGTGCTCATCAGGCGCTTCAGGCCTTTGGCGCAGTTCTCCATCCCCTGCTGGTCGTCCATGCCGCGGCGGTTGCCCGAGAAGCAGATCAGGTTGTTGAGCCCGGCATTAGCTACCTTCGGGATCATGGCTTCGTAGCGCGACACCAGTTCATCGTGGTACTGCGGGTCATTAAATCCTTCCGTCAGGCTTTTCTCGGCACCCCAGGCCATCGCGCAGGTCAGGCCATACTTCTTCAGCGTCGGCCAGTCGTCGGGGCCCAGCAGCTCAATAGAAGTCAGGCCCATGCCTTTGCCTGCTTTACACAGGTCTTCCAGCGAAATATCATTATAGCACCATTTACATACCGAGTGGTTGATACGGCCTTTCAGCTTTTCTTCTTTTGTGCCTGCGGCCCGCAAGGGCTCAGGCAGCAACATGCCTGCGGCCAATACAGCCGCACCACCTGCCATGTTCTTCAGCACCTTGCGGCGATCATATTGATTTCCCATTTTGCGTTTTTAAAGGATTGCAAAAATCTTTTCCTGTGTACCAACTTACTTGCTGGCCACAGGTTTACCTTCCGGTTTTTTGAGCGCGTAGAGATACTCCACTAAGTCCACCAGATCCTGCTCTGACATACTCTGCTGCAGGTTAGACGGCATGATAGAACCTTCCATTTCCGTTTTAGAAGCTATCTGCGATTTCTCATAGCGGTTCTTCATTCCTCCGGGGCTCACCAGTTCAATGGCATCTTCTGTTTCGCTGGCAATAATACCGGCCACCTGGCTTCCGTCCTTCAGTTTTACGACATAGCCTTCATACCCAAAGCTGATGCCTGCGTCCGGGTGAAGTATGGACACATAGATGGCGTCCTTGGTAAGCTTGCTGCCGATCTGTGTCAGTGCCGGGCCAAAGTTGGTACCCTCATTCCCCACGCGGTGGCACACGCTACAGGTTTGCAGAAACACCTGCTTGCCCTTGAGCGGCGTGCCAGTACGCATGGCCAGCTCGCTAATTGGAGGCAGCGGTTTACCATTGGTAGCGTTGGCACCGCCAAGGTATTTCAGCGCCTCGTCGCGGATGCCGGTGCGCATGGCTCCGGCCAGTGTCACCGAGGCGGCTGGCTTCAGTTCCTCCGGAAGC
This sequence comes from Pontibacter chitinilyticus, assembly GCF_039748935.1. NCBI lineage: Bacteria > Pseudomonadati > Bacteroidota > Cytophagia > Cytophagales > Hymenobacteraceae > Pontibacter > Pontibacter chitinilyticus. The sequence goes on along the minus strand of NZ_JBDIZJ010000003.1, from coordinate 305,072 downwards.
TTGCCTTCTTTTACCACATTCATCAGGCGTTCCTCGCCGCCCCAGCCTGTTCCCAGCGCCTTTACCGCCACTTTCCGAACGCCCATATCGCCGGATTTGTCCATCACCACAGACTGGATCAGGTCCATTGATTCGTTGCTGCCTACGCGGCTCAAGGCTCGTAGCACAGCCGATGTTTGGGCGTCATTATTGCTGCGGATAGTTTTCTTCAGCAAGCCCTCTCCGCCGGTATTCAGCAGCAACCGTGCCGACTCTACACCCAGACTGCTGTCGGGGTAAGCCAGCGTCAGGTGCAGCAGCTCTTCGTTCTGGTCTTTCAGCTTGTAGCGGCTTACCAGGTCCACGAACTGTTGCGTGCCTTTCAGCTGCGCCAAGGTGCGGGTCAGCGCCGCTTTTGCCTTTGGCGAACTTTCCAGCGTAGCCGGGCTGATGTGGTTCAGGGCCAGTTGCGACACCTCTGCCTTGTGCGGCCCCTGGTCGTCGAGCAGAGTTAAGAGGGTTTTGGCTTTGGCAGGATCATCAATAAAATCAAACGCCCTGAAATACTTGGCCCGGTCTCCGGATGAGGTGTTGGCATCGGTGATGTTGTGCGCCAGGTAGGGCAGCGCCTGTCCGGTGCGGGAGCGCCAGACAATGTCCTGGCTGGCCTTGTCACCCAGCTTGTCTCCTACCTTTTGGCGGTAAGCAGTAAAGTAGCTGTCCCACTGCTCGTCGGCACCAATACCGAGCGCCTCCAGGTACCAGCGGTCTTTGCCATCATACTGCTGCGCCAGCGTGGCCCAGAGCGCCGGCGCCTCCGCCGATTTATTGTGCCGCAGGGCAATGGCGGCCTCGCGGCGCACCTGCGGACTCGGGTCCTTCACCACTTCCTTCACATACGGGATGATGTCATCAGCCTCCTCGCGGGCAATGCGCAAGCCTGTAATGCGGATATCGGAATTTTTATCCTGCAGCGCCTGCTCGATGTAAGTATGGCTTTTGCCGTCGATCTTGGCCAGCAGCCACAGCGCCCTGGCCCGCATCCGCTCGTTATCCGATTTCCAAAGTTTTTGCAGCGCCGGCTCGGCTTTGGTGCCCCATTCGTGCAGCTTCTGCCAGGCCAGGTAGCGTGTGGCTAGGTTCGGGTTCTGCAGCGCCTCCACGGCTCCTTCCGGCGAGCTGAGGTCCAGCTTCGGTGTTTTGTAAGGCGTGTCGGGCGGGGCGATGCGGTAAATGCGGCCGCGGTTCATGTCGGCCATCTGGTGGCCACCTACACCCGGATCATACCAGTCAGCCACAAAAATAGAGCCGTCCGGGGCAACGCTCAGGTCCGAAGGGCGGAACCACTGGTCGCGCACGCCCTCTACCAGTGGCACAATCTTCGCCTTGTAGCCGGCCCCGTCTTTGGTGACAGGGTAGGAGCGCACCACGTTGGGGCCCGCATCGGTGTGGATCATCTGGTTGCGGTATACTTCCGGCAGCAGCTTGCCCTCATATACCACCATACCCGTTGGCGAGCCGGCCCCGGTCTGGAGCAAGTTCGGGATGGATCCGGGGTCGTTCTGGTGCCAGTGCTGCAGCGGTATCTCCTTTTCCATGTTGGTGCGGTGGGCGCGCCAGCCGGCACCGGTCATCTCGTCGGTATAGCCATAGTTGCCATACTGCATCACATAGTTGATGCGCACACCCTGGTTGCCGTCGTCATCGTTATCCGACTGCCACAACGTGCCGTAGGAGTCAACTGCCGCCTCATAGTTGTTTCGGAAGTTGTGGGCCAGCACCTCCAGGTCGGTTCCATCGGGGTTCACCCGGAATACCATGCCCTGGCGATACGGCTTGCCGCTGTTGTTTACTTCTTTGCCGTCTTTGTCGATGATGGGTTTGCCGTTGCGGTCCATGATCTGCTTGCCTTCGTTGCCGAAGTTAAAGTATAACTTGCCGTCCGGACCAAAGGTAAAGGAGTGGATGGCATGGTCGTGCTGCTCACCGCCTAAGCCTGAGAAGAGCACCTCTTTTTTGTCCGCCACATCATCTCCGTTCGTGTCCGTGAACAGGAACACGTTCGGGCTGCTGGACACGATTACTTTGTTGCCCAGCACGGCTACGCCCAGGGCCGCGTTCACGTCGGTGCCCTGGTAAAACACTTTAGCGGTGTCGGCGTGGCCATCCTGGTCCAGGTCTTCCAGAATCAGGATACGGTCGCCTTCTTTGCGCTGCGGATTACTGGGATTAAGCTCCGGCCGGTAGTTGTAGGCTTCGCATACCCACACCCGCCCTTTGGCGTCTACGTCCATGTTGGTCGGGTTTCCCATCATCGGCTCCGAGGCAAAGAGTTTCACCTCCAGCCCGTCGGCTGCCTCTAGCCCTAGCACGGCGTTCTCCGGAAGGCGCTTCTGCTCTTCCGATAACTTACTATACAGTTCATCGCGGTCTGCCTTGGTTTGCGTGGGCGTTTTTTTTTGCTGCATCTCATGGCACGAGGCCAAAACCAGCGCGCTCATTAAAAAGGCAGCAGGAAGTATGTTCTTCTTCATGAGAATTAAATTTCGTTTCTAGATGTGATGTTCTTTCGCCAGTATAGCCTCAAACGACGGGGCGAAAAACCTGCGCGACCTGTGCTTTCAATCGTGTGTCGTGCATTGGTGATACTAGGTTACCAAAATGGCAGCGCCCACCCGATAAGAAGGTCTTTACGGGCAGGCGCAACCTGATTAATACAGCGGATTCTGAATTAGTTTCTCATTTCGGTTCATCTCATCTTCCGCGATCGGCAGAAAGTAGAAACGTGGGTTCCATTCCCGGTCCTGGACTACAACCGGGGCATACGTACGGTTGGTGATGGTGCCGTCTGCCTGCATCTTGCCCGTTACTGCTACGCCTGTGGCATCCTCATAACCTACGTCCCCAATCATCCAGCGGCGCACGTCAAAGAAGCGCTGTTCTTCATAGGCCAACTCTATACTACGTTCGTTTCGGTAACGCTCCACCAGCGCCTGCCCACTTTCCGTAACTGGCGGCATGCCTGCTCTGGCACGCACTTCGTTGATATAGGTCTTGGCTTCATCCTCCTGACCCAGCCCTAAGCAGGCTTCCGCATAGTTTAGCAGGATCTCCGCATAGCGGAAGCGGCGGAAAGGCAGTGTCTGCTTGTTGTACTGGTGGTTGATATTTGGGTCGATGAACTTACGCAGGTAGTAACCGGTGTATGAGCCGTTCCAATCTTCAATTGGTCCTTTTCTGGTATCAAGTCCCGGCACCACGGTCCCGTCTGTTTTAGTATAATTACCTACCTGCACAATACCAATCGGGTCTGCCGAAACTACATCAGCAGGCCTTGGCCGCCAATGCGCTCCCTCGTACAGAATGCTGGCATAGAAACGTGGGTCGCGGTTCTCATACGGGTTCGCTTTTTCTGCCGGGTTATTCCAGCTAAACTCGGTGCCGTCAGCCATTTCATACCTGTCTACCAACTGGCCGATCGGGGAGCTTTCTCCCCAGTTGTGCCAACCATTAGGGCCGGTGAACAGACCAGGGTTCGGGGCGTCCCAGTTGCCATTACGGATGTTGTCGTTAAACTGCAGGAAAATGTCCTCCACGTTTCCGTTGTTGAGGAATAGGTTGGCGTAATTCTGCGTGGCTTCCTCTGCACTGGCCGGGTTCTCACCGCCATACAGGCTATACATGCCCATATCCATCACAGCCTTGGCAGCATCTTTAGCGGCTTGCCAGCGCGCCTGCTGATCGCCACTGGTGTAGCCTACCAGTTCGGGGTGCTCATAGCCTGGGGCCCAGGAGGCGCTGGTATTATGCAGGTCGCTGGCCGCATACAGCAGCACCCGCGATTTCAAAGCCAGGGCCGCTCCCTTGGTGGCCCGTGCTTTGTCGCCTGCTTCCGGCAGCAGTGCAGCCGCTTTATCACACTCTGTAACGATAAAGTTGATAACATCCTCATACGAGCTTCTGGCTACGGTAAAGTCATCAGACAATGTATAACTGTTGGTGATAATGGGTACGCCACCATAGAACGAGGCCAGCCGGTGATAGAAGTAGGCTCTCAGGAACAGTACCTCCCCCGTTAGCCTGTCTTTGTCGGCCTGGTTGTCGAAGGTAACGCCATCGATCTTCTCCATAAAAATGTTGCAGGCCCGGATGTTCTTATAAGTATTCTCCCATGTCATGTACCGCTCATGCGATACCCAGAAGCCGCTGCCAAACACACCCAGATAACTCGGCGTGATCTGGCTCTTGGTGACGTTAGCGGTTTCCCAATCGGCATTAAACTGTGCCTCGTCCACCAGATTGGCCAGCATAATAGTATGGAAGGGGCTGGGAATGCCCAGGTAAATGTTGTTCACAAAGGTCTCCACCAGTGCCGGGTCCTGCCACACTGCGGAGTCGGAGTACTTGTCTAAGGGTGTCTCCTCCAGAAAGTCCGTGTTACACGAACTCACTCCGGCCAGGGCTGCAACTAATAGTATGGAATATATTCTTTTTTTCATGATCGTAAATTAAAAAGTAACTGATATACCACCATTGATGATCTTCTGCAAAGGATAACCCTGACCGGAGCCGGAGCTGAGTTCCGGATCAAAGTCTTTGTAGTCGGGGCTGTAAGTCAGGAAGTTATAGGCATTCACGTACACTCGCATCTGCTTGATTCCCCAGTTTTGGGTAAAGCTTGGCAAGCTGTAGCCCAGCTCGATGTTTTTGAGACGAATATAATCGGTTTTGTGCAGCCAGTAGGTGTTGCGCTGGCCCACCCAGTACTCGTTGCTGCGGTTGAATACGCGCGGACCTGAAGCTGTAGGGTTTGCCTCTGTCCAGCGTTCGTCGTAAAAACTCTGCAGGAAGTTGCCGATCTCGCCTGACTCCGTGTTGATGTAGTTTACCGCACCCATTGCTCCTTGGATTAGCATCGACAGGTCGAAGCCTTTGTAGCCTACACGGGCAGTGAAACCTCCTGTCCAGGTGGGCACATTGCTCTTGTTATTACGCACCCGGTCCTTGGCGTCAATCACACCGTCTCCGTTCACATCCTCAAAAATAATGTCGCCGGGACGGGCACCTGACCAGTGCGGGTAAGCATCCACAGCTGCTTGGTCTGTAAAGATGCCAATGGCCTGGTAGTATAGTTCGTTGTCCGGGTTGTATGGGTCTGTCGGGATTGGCCGGCCGGTTGTAACCTGGTAATCCGGACGACCTGGTACTTCATCCCAGAAGATGATCCTGTTCTTAGCATAGCCGCCGTTCAGCCCCACCTCGTAGGTAAAGTCGTTGCCGGCCACGTTGTGGTAGAGCACGCTGAAGTCAAAGCCTCTGTTGCCGGATTTGCCAATGTTTTCAGGAGGCAGCGACATACCGGTAGAAGAAGGGATGGAAGCGTTTCTTCGCCAGAGGATATCAGAGCGCAGGTTATCAAAGTAGTCAAACGTAACAGATAAGTGGCTGTGCAGGAAATCTGCATCGAAGCCAATGTTACGCATGATGGCCTTCTCCCAGGTGGTATTTGCATTTGGAACGCCTGTTTCATACAAGGTAGGGTTGAGCGTGGCTCCGCCGTTCGAAACAAAAGCTGATCCGGAGCCGCCTAAGCCATAAGTGGTCAGGTAGGCATACTCTTGTAGCACATTGTTAAAGTATACCTGGTCATATCCGGTTTGGCCCCATGAAGCTCTTAGCTTAAAGTAGTCTACAGCACCAATATTGTCCTTCCAGAAGCTTTCTTCTGATATAACGTAGCCCAAAGACACGCCGGGGAAGAAACCGAACTTCTTGCCAGGTTCAAAAATGTAAGAACCCTGGTAGCGCCACACAAATTCAGCGAGGTACTTGTTCTTGTAGCCGTAGTTTACACGGCCAAAGTAGTTCAGGCGGGCATTCACACTAGCAGAACCACCATTTGTCAGGTAATTATCAGTGGCACCGGCAAACATCTGGTCTAAAGCGGTGGAGGTAAAGTTGCGGCGATAAGCACTAAAAAGATCATACCCACCGGTAATGCGTTCTAGGCCGGCCAAAAAGTTTACAGAATGATCTTCGGCAAACGTATGCTCATACTTTAAAAGTCCGTTTAACAGTATGCGTTGGTTGTCTTCCGTATCCTCGGTTAAGGCCGGGCTGTCAAAACCCTTCTTGCCTTTGATGAGTACCGGGTTTCCATTGGCATCCATGGTGCTGCCATCCCAGGAATACAAGTACCAGGGCGTCTGCCATAATTTGCGAAACCTAAAGCCCTTGTCTATTGCGGCATTACCGGTCACAGACAGCCCCTGTACCCACGGAATCTCCACGTTCAGCTTAAAGTTGGAATTTACTTCATAGCGTTTGTCATGGTCGTAGCCCGTTGCTTTGGTGCTCACTACCACCGGGTTATCGCCATACTCAATGTCCGGACCCGGCGTACCGTCGGGCCAGTAGGCTGGCAGAGTCGGCTTGCCCCGCATCACCATCCGGAAGATGCCGCCGGCACCGCGCGTAGGAAAATTGCGGTCTTCCATACGGCCGGAGAGGTCTACGCCCAGGCTAATGTTTTTAGTGATGTTGGCATCCAAGTTAGACCGGAAATCATACTGGTTATACTTGGTGCCGCTATTGAAATAGAAGCCATTCTGGCTCCGGGTGGTTAGGGCCACAAAGTACCGCATGTTATCGCTACCGCCTGATACCGATACGTTGGCCTGATTCTGGCCGGACCACGGTTTGATCACTTCTTTAAACCAGTCGGTGTTCGGGTGTCCCCAAGGGTCGGAGCCATCCTGAAACTGCTGAATATCTTCCTGTGTGAAGCGGGGGTCGTGGCCGGCATACTGGTCGATCTCGTTCAGCATGGTGGCATACTCCGCTGCGTCGGCCATGTCGGGCAGGCGGGTAGGGCGGCCATAGCCCTGGTTAAAGGAAGCCGTAATAGTTGGCTTGCCTGTTTTACCGCGTTTGGTCGTCACCAGGATTACACCGTTAGCGGCCTGTGCCCCGTAAATGGCAGCAGAGGCATCTTTCAGCACGGAAATACTTTCGATGGTATTAGGGTCCAGGCGCTCCAGTGAGCGGCCGGGTACGCCATCTACCACCACCAGCGGCTCTGAACTACCGAAAGAGTTGATGCCCCGGATACGGAGCTTGGCGCCATCGTAGCCCGGTTCCCCGCTGGAGCCCACGGCGGTCAAGCCCGGCAAGCGGCCGGCAAGGCTGTTGGTTACGTTTACAGTAGGACTTTTGGCGATCTCCTCGCCCTTTACAGCCGTAACCGAACCTGTTAAGGTGGCTTTCTTCTGCACGCCATAGCCTACTACCACCACTTCTTCCAATGCTTTGGCGTCGGTCGCCAGCTGCACATTAATAGTGGAGCGGTTGTTAATAGGTACCTCCTGTGATTGATAGCCAATATATGAGAAGACAAGCGTACCACTTCCATCCGGCACGTGCAGGGCATAACTGCCATCCACTGCTGTAGGTGCAGCTGTAGTTGTTCCCTTCAACAGTACGGTTACTCCAGGCAAGCCTGCGCCACTTTGGTCGGTTACCTTTCCGTTTATAATGGTGCCTTGCGCCTGCACCATACCAGCAGATACTAAGAGCAGAGGCAAAATAAGTAAATATTTCAACCTCTTGAGTAAACAGTGCTTCATAGGTTATGTATTTAAAAGTTAATTGGTTAGCAAAATAACAAGCAATGAAAATCAGTTAGTATGAGGAGCCTGCCTGACGGCAGTATAGTTGTATTTCTAATTATTGTAATTATAACACTTAAGCGCTTTTGTAAGGTTTTATCTTGCTGCATTACCTGAAGCATGCAGTAAGCACATGTTATAGAAAATAAAAAGATGTAACTACTGAAGCAGTAGCTTTGCTGTGCAACGTTTAGCAGGCCATGCGATAACGACCTTTATCATACTTAAGCTAACAAGCCTCTTACGCCCTAGCTTTTGGAAACAGCAGCAGTCTTATGCTTCTTATCTGCAACCTTTCGTGCAGATGCTGCTACTGATTATGCTTATATCCGGAACCGGAAATGCGAACTCAATTTCTTTTAAATAATTACCAGCTACCTTTATTAGCGCTTTGGTCTTAACTCAGAAGTATTTACCTGATTAAAGATATGCCTTCTGGCCTAAATAAAAAAGAATTTAGCAAAAAAAGTGATTAGTTACTTATAATGGGAAGTGAATAAAATCCGATTACGCTAACACCTGAATTTTGGTTGCTGCTTTTCAGTCGTAAATTGATTTGCGGTTTATACGCTATTTTACGTAGTTATCCGATGCGGCCCACTATTATATACTTGTCAGCGAATCAGGCTTGCCGCTGCTTTGCTGCCCTACTAATATGAAGCAGCTGCAGCTATAAAAGCAACGTGGCGCTTCTGTTTGACCAGAAGCGCCACGTTGCTTTATTTAAATATGAATCAGCTCATGTACCGCTAGACACCGGCATCAAGACTGCTTATATTATAACTTTCTAACTCCCAAACTAAAGTATATACTGGCTCAGGTCGCGGTTCTTCACCATGCCAGCCAGTTTCTCCTGCACCATAGCGCGGTCTACCACTATATGGGCATTGGCGCCAATCTTATCCGGCACGTCAAACAAAATATCGTTGAGCAGGCGACTCATCACCGTGTGCAGGCGACGGGCACCAATGTTCTCGACCTCTGCATTCACTTCAAACGCAATCGATGCAATCTCATCCAGCGCTTCGTCGTTAAACGTCAGTTCTACATCTTCAGAAGCGAGCAAGGCCACATACTGTTTGGTCAGGGCATTTTTCGGAAACTTGAGGATCTGATAGAAATCGTCTTTGGTGAGACTATCTAGCTCCACACGAATCGGGAAGCGGCCCTGCAACTCCGGGATCAGGTCGGATGGTTTAGCCACGTGGAACGCGCCAGCCGCGATAAATAAAATATGGTCGGTGTTGATGATGCCATACTTGGTGTTCACGGCAGAGCCTTCCACGATCGGCAGCAGGTCGCGCTGCACGCCCTCGCGACTTACGTCGGGGCCTCCGCCGCCTTTTTTGCTGGAGCTGGCTACTTTATCAATCTCATCAATAAAGATCACACCAGAGTTCTCTGCCTTAAAAATAGCTTCCTCTTTTACCTCGTCCATATCAATGAGTTTGGAAGCTTCTTCTTCCAGCAGCAGTTTACGCGCTTCGGCAATGGTTACTTTGCGCTTCTTGGTCTTTTTGGGCATCATGCCGCTGATCATCTCCTGGATGTTCATCATCGAAGCCTCATCCATTCCCGGTCCCATTACGCCTACGCCCGGCATAGCACTCTGTTGAAGACGTATCTCGATCTTGCGGTCTTCCAACTCGCCATTGCGAATCTTGATACGGAACTTCTCACGGGTGCGCTCATTCAGCTCATAATCTGTTTCCGGTATAGCGTTGGGATCAGAGGTGATGGACACTGGCGACGTGTTGCGGCCCTGAATCGGGGGAATCAGCGCATCCAGGATGACTTCTTCTACCATTTCGGCGGCTTTTTGCTTCACTTCCTCCTTCTTGCGCGTTTTCACCATGTTCACCGACTGCTCTACCAGGTCGCGCACCATACTTTCCACATCGCGGCCCACGTATCCTACTTCCGTAAACTTAGAGGCTTCAACTTTAGTAAATGGCGCGTCGGCAATCTTGGCCAGGCGGCGGGCGATTTCAGTTTTACCTACCCCCGTAGCCCCGATCATAAGGATGTTGTTGGGCACAATCTCCCGTTGCATGATGTCATCGGCATTCATGCGACGCCAGCGGTTACGCAGCGCAATGGCTACGTTTCGCTTGGCATCTTTCTGTCCGATAATATACTTATCCAGTTCCGCCACGATCTGTGCCGGCGTTAGTGATGCGATATTTTCTAACATGTTTTTTTCTCGTTTATAATTTCACCCGAGTCTGTAACAGCATAACAACTGCTGCGCCTCAGGGTTATGAACTACTCTTCTTTTTCAAAAATGTGCGGGTGTTGGTGCTTACGGTAATATAATGGGTGGCGCCGGACGGATGATAAAAAGCACTGCTGTAGTCCAGTTCAAAGCTCCGCACCCGCAACATGGCACCCACTGAAAACCCTGCCCCGCCCGCACTGGTATCCAGGCGCAGCTCTTTGCGGCGCAGGTGGTTATAGCCCGCCCGCACCTGAAAATTTTTACTGAACACAAACTCGGCACCTGCTACAAAGTGGCGGGCAATTTTATCACCCAGCTTTTTCTCCGGCTTCACCTCATTGCCGTTCTCATCTAATGTACCGGCAGCATTTGGGTCCAGGTACACGATGTCGAACTGGTAGAGGCGCTGCGCTGTGAGCGAAAGCCGCACCGGCATGTGCTCCGGCTTATAACTTACACCAAGCTGCGCATCAAACGGCATCGGCTGCCGTTCTGCCCCGTCAAAAGCCTTTGCCTGGTAGCCAACATTCTTAAATGCCAGCCCCACTGTAAAGTCCTTCTCCGGATGTTTGAATACCACGCCCGCATCGGCCAATACCCCGACTGCTTTGTTACCGGCTATACTGGATACGGCTACTTTGGCCGTGGTACCAATTGTGAAGGCATCCACCTGCTGGGCATGCGACAGGCTGAAAGTACAGTCATTCGCGTGGAAGCTGCCTTCTGCTGCTCCGGTGGGGTCGCGCTGCACAAAGTCACCATAATTCAGGTAATTTATACTTGCTGCCCAGCGGCCATACTTCCCTGTATTAAAAGCATAAGCTACGTTGCTCTGCCGGACATCTGCCAGGTAGCCGATATAGCTCAGGCTGACCTGGTTGTCCATCTCCTGCTGCAGCAGCGCCGGGTTAGCCCCTACCATACTTACATCGTGTGCGCCAGCCGTTACATTTACACCGCCCAAGGCAACCTGTTTAGCACTTTGGGGCAGCTCCAGAAACGTGAAACCCCGCTGCCCACCTACCTGCGCCTGTGCCGTGAGCGCGAAGGCCTGGAGCATACCAAGTATGAGCGCAGCGGTTTTATTCATACTTCCTGAATTACCTTCGTAGGGACAGGCACAACTTGTCTCTACATGATTGGCTTAACACCTCGATCATTCCGAACTGGCTTTCTCTTCTGTCACCACCAGCTTCAGCGGGTTCTTCACTTTCTCAGTCAGCAGCGCGATCTTCACCACGTCATCCACCCTATCCACATAATGAATGTGGAGGCCTTTGATATACTGCTCCGGTATTTCGTAGATATCTTTCCTGTTCTTCTGGCAAAGTATAATATCGGAGATACCAGCCCGCTTGGCTGCCAGTATCTTCTCCTTAATGCCGCCTACCGGCAGCACCTTGCCCCGCAGCGTGATCTCACCTGTCATGGCGAGGCGCGATTTTACTTTGCGCTGTGTGAACACCGAAGCGATGGATGTAAAAATAGCGATACCGGCTGATGGACCGTCTTTGGGCACTGCACCTTCCGGAAAATGGATATGCAGATCATACTGGTCAAACAAGCGGTAGTCAATATCCAGCAGGTCGGCATGCGCTTTCAGGTACGAAACGGCCGTCATCGCTGACTCCTTCATTACATCGCCTAGTTGGCCGGAGAGCGTCAGTTTGCCTTTGCCTTTGCTAAGTATAGATTCGATGAACAGGATGTCGCCACCTACCGAGGTCCAGGCAAGGCCAGTTACCACGCCAGCGGTATCAATGTCCTGATACATTTCCTTGTCGAATATCTCTGAACCAAGGCGCTTCACCACTTCCTCGGGCTTGATGGTGGTCGGGTACTCTTCTTCCATGGCCTTCAGTTTGGCCGTGTGGCGGATCAGCTGCCCGATCTTACGCTCTAAACTTCTAACGCCCGATTCGCGCGTATAGTCTTCTATTACTTTCTGGAGCGTCTGCTTGGGAACTTTTACGTCCTCTTCTTCCAGGCCGTGTTCGGTAATCTGCTTCGGCACCAGGTGCCGTTTCGCAATTTCCGTTTTCTCCTCCAGAGTATATCCCGTCAGCTCAATGATTTCCATGCGGTCGCGTAGCGCAGGTTGTATCGTATCCAGCGCGTTGGCAGTAGCGATGAAAAGCACCTTTGAGAGGTCGTACTCCACATCCAGGTAGTTGTCCATAAAAGTATGGTTCTGCTCCGGGTCCAGCACCTCCAGCAAGGCTGAAGACGGATCACCGCGGAAATCGGAGGCGATCTTGTCGATCTCATCCAGAATGATCACCGGGTTAGAGGAACCAACCTTTTTGATCTGGCTGATGATTTTGCCGGGCATAGCGCCCACATAGGTGCGCCGGTGGCCACGTATTTCAGCCTCGTCGCGCACACCACCCAGTGACATTCTAACATATTTGCGCCCCAATGCTTTCGCAATAGAACGCCCCAACGACGTTTTCCCCACCCCCGGTGGGCCATACAGGCACAGGATAGGCGCTTTCATATCGTTCTTCAGCTTCAGCACGGCCAGGTACTCCAAGATGCGCTCCTTCACTTTTTCCAGCCCGTAATGGTCGGCATCCAATATCTTTTTGGTGCGCTTCAGGTTGAAGTTATCCTTCGTATACTCATTCCAGGGCAGGTCGAGCAGGAACTCGACATAGTTAACGGCCACTGGGTATTCCGCTGCCTGCGGGTTAAGGCGCGCCAGCTTGTCGATCTCCCGCTGAAAATGCTTGGCAACTGGCTCGGGCCACTTCTTCTTTTTGGCGCGCTCCCGAAACCGCTCTACTTCCTGGTCTGGTCCCTCCTGCCCCAACTCATCCTGCAGCACTTTTATCTGCTGGCGCAGAAAATAGTCGCGCTGCTGCTGGTCAATGTCGGTGTGTACTTTGGTATGGATCTCCTGCTTGAGCTCCAGCAATTGTATCTCGCGCAACATGAGCTGCAGCAACTGTGTGCCCCGCTCCACGCCGTCGTTCACCTCCAGCAGTTGCTGTTTCTGGGCCACCTCCACGTTCAGGTTACTAGACAGGAAGTGTGTCAGAAAGCTGGGGCTATCGATATTGTCGAGCGCCACCTGGGCTTCTTGTGGTATCTCCGGGTTCAGTTTCAGCATTTTGCCGGCGGCATCTTTCAACGACTGCACCAGCGCCTTTACTTCTTTGCTTTTCCTGTCGAGCTTGGTTTCCACACACAAGCTCACTTTCGCTGTCAGGAATGGATCTTCCTGCGTTACTTCATCTATATTAAAGCGGCTGTGCCCTTGTATGATAATGGTGGTATTGCCATCAGGCAGCACCAGCATCTTGAGTATCTTGGCAACCGTACCTACGGCAAACAGGTCTTCGGCTACCGGATCGTCGGAGTTCGTGTTCTTCTGCGCTACTACCCCTATGATCTTATCGCCTTTATGGGCTTTACGCACCAGGCGCACAGATTTTTTGCGGCTCACGGTAATCGGCAACACCACGCCCGGAAAAAGGACCGTGTTACGCACCGCCAAAATAGGAAGTTCATCGGGCAGGTCTTCCGCAGCGGTTTCCTCGTCTGCGTCTGCCGTGATAATAGGGATCATCTCAACATCTTCTTCGCTGGAAAGGCCGCTGAGGAGCAGGTTTTGTAAAAAGTTGTTTCGTGTATAGTTCATAGTACGATTCAGTGCCACTTTGGCAGAAAGACACTTGTATAGTTCTCCGTTTTCCGCTCTCGCGTAATAGGTCAAGTCCTGTGCCAAGCCTCTGGGCCGGCAGTTTTGTCGTGCTACAGGCCGGTCGATGCCCGGCAGCTGTAGCATTTTACTAAAAAATTGTTCTTCAGAAGTATGCCACTTCAAAAATATAGTTAAAAATTAATATCTTTGGTCTTCAGGTAAATTTTAACGGCTGATGAAACGCTACCGCTTATTGGGGCTCCTGCTTTTGCTGACCTTGCTGCCATGGACAGGCCGGGCACAGCAGTATCAGCACATTCCATTGGATTCGTCGAACAATAACGGCCTGAAGGCACACAAGAAGGCTCCTGAACCTGAGCTTTATCTTAATTTTCCCAATTTAAATAAAATCCCTTACTATAACGACCATAAAAAGCTTGCAGCCATTCACAAGTTGGAGCGGCGCAGGCAGTATGATCGGGTGCTCCCCCTGCTGGAAAACTATGTGCAGCACTTCGGCATCGATAACTTTTACAAAGATACGTACTTGCTGTGGCACCTTGCCCAGTTGTATGAGCGGCAGGGCAACCTGGCAAAAGCCAAAGCACTCTACCGCCTGGTGCTCAAACATCACCGCACCGACGTGCACCGCGTATTCTCCTACTACGACTCGCTGGAGCAGAATACGAAAAATTATTATGTGCCGCTGGACTATTACTATGAGCTGGTAGAGTACCGCAAATCTATTTCTGCCTTTAAGCCTCCAAAAGGTGTTTACCTGAACATGGGCGAGGCCATCAATTCACCTGCTGCCGACTATGGTCCTACGCTGAACGGCGACGTGCTAATTTATACTTCCAAGCGCAACCTACAGGGGCTGAACGGCCGGGCCAACGAAGATCTATACTTTAGCAAGCAGCAAAACAGCTCCTGGCAGCAGGGGCAGTCGTTTGGCAAACCAATCAATAGCGTGTACAACGAAGGCTCAGCCTGCCTGAGTCGCGACGGCAACACTTTATACTTTGCCCGTTGCGAAGCCCCGGATGGATACGGCAACTGCGATTTATACATGGCCACCATGCAGCCCGACGGCACCTGGGGCCAGATAAAAAACCTCGGAGCGAACGTGAACACCAAAGCCTGGGACTCGCAGCCTACGCTGTCTGCCCACGAAGATACCTTATACTTCGCTTCCGACCGCCTGGGTGGCTTCGGCCTTTCGGACATTTACTTTACCTATAAAAACCGGTATGGCGACTGGGCTCCGGCACAAAACATGGGGCCGGTGGTGAACACCCGCGAAAGCGAGGTAAGCCCGTTTTTCCACCCGCTATACCAGGTGCTTTATTTCAGCTCGCGCGGCCAGTTCTATAACTTTGGCGATTTCGACATCTACAAGACATACCAGGTGCAAGGCCACTGGCAGGAGCCGCGTAACGTCGGGCCGCTGGTGAACGGCCGCGGCAGCGAGTACTACTTTTCGATAGATGCGGCTTCCAAAAACCTGTATTACGCCCGGTCCGAAGCAGACGATCTTGATAACCTTGACTTATACTCGTTCCCGCTGCCGATGGAGGCCCACCCGCTGGCCGTAACCAAAGTGGCGGGGGTACTTACCGACTCTGTTTCGCACAAGCCGTTATCGGGCGTTATTTCCATCATCGACCTGGACAACGGCATTGAGATCTCCTCCCGGTATATTCGCCCGGACGGCAGCTTTGAATTTGACCTGATCGACAACTCGCATTACATGATGCTCATCCGTAGCCCCGATTTCTTCACGATTGAACGGGAATTGGCGCTGCAACAGGACACCACCCTGCAAATTATGACCAGGCTGATCGACTATAGTATTCCAATGGTGTTTCAGAACATTGAGTTTGACCAGAACCAGTCGGATATAAAAGCTAGCATGGAGCTGGTGCTGGATGAGGTAGCGCTTTTCCTGATCGACCACCCGAATTATACGCTGGAGATAGACGGCCACACCGACAACGCCGGCGACCAGGACTTTAACCGCAGCCTGTCACAGGACCGCGCCGATGCCATCCGAAAGTACATTGAGCAGAAGGTTCACCTACCGCCGGGCCGCATTGTAGCTATTGGCTACGGCAGCAGTGCGCCCTTGCGCGAGGAAAAAACGGAAGAGGACCGGCGCATCAACCGCCGCGTGGAGTTTAAACTTATCAAGCCGCAAGAGGGCGCGCAGTAGCAGGCCGGACAGTAATTTTCGCAGTTGCCATGCATCACTCTGCTGTTTCTGACGTTTTAAAGGGAAATAAAATTCACCTATGCCCTTCACCGCTGCTCATCCTGCTTTTGTATTGCCCTTCCTGCACCGTAGCAAACGGTGGTTTTCTTCCACAGCGCTCATCATTGGCAGTATGGCTCCGGATTCAGAATACTTCCTCCGGCTTCAGAAACGCAGCGAGATCAGCCATTCTTCCATTGGCATCCTGGAATTTGACCTGCCTCTGACCTTGTTGCTGGCCCTGCTCTACCATGGACTGGTGCGTGACCAGCTTATCCAGCACCTGCCGCCCTACTTCAGGCGCCGTGCCCTGGCAGTTACTTATCAGGCCAACTACTTTACTTACCTGCGTCGGCACTGGCTGGCTTTCCTTGTTTCGGCTATCATCGGGGGTTTTTCGCATTTGCTGTGGGACAGCTTTACGTTTGACCGGGGCTTTATTGTGGAGCATGTGCCGCTGCTGGAGCACGTGGTGTCGGTGGCAGGAATGAAAATGCAGCTCTGCCGCCTGATACAGCACCTGAGCTCTGTCGTGGGAATTCTGCTGATTCTGCTTTATGTGCATCGGCAGCCTACTACCACCTTGGCAGACGCGCCGCATCCGTGGCTGGCCTTTTGGCTAATTATTAGCCTGGGTGGGCTCCTGTTTATGTTTTACCACATCATGATGCTGCACCATGTGGAGCTCGCCACGCTGGTGATAGCCATCCTAAGCGGCTGCCTGCTGGCGATGCTCTTTGCCAGCCTGTTTTATACTTTAAAACAAAGCATCCTGCACCAGAAAGAGTGAGGTTATGAGTTGTTGCCTCACTCTTTCTGATGCAGGATGCTGCCCTAAAACGTTATTTTCTTCTCCTGTTCATCCTTCTGAAGCAGAATGCTTTCGGTATCGCCTTTGTAGTTGACGTTCACAATGTTCATCTGGTCTCCAAAGGTATCCATTAGGAGGGCATTCTTCACGTACAGCTGCGATAAAGCAGTCTGCTTAACGGGCACCTCCACATACAGCCATACGGCATTGTCCTCCGCTTCGGAGCCCAGCAGCGTAAAGGTAAGTGGCTTGCCCGGCTCCAGCGCAAAAGCCAGTGTGCTGTGCAGGTAATCGGCTAACTGTTGCGTTATTTTACTATCTGCGCGGCTGTAGTGCACCGTTGTTTTAGCACGTCCTGACAGAGCCTTCTCCAGGTCATCGGTAAACACTTTTACAGCTACCTCCAGGCTCTGTGTGCGCGGGTTATACTTTATATCCGTAATGCTGGTGTGGTAGTTATGCGCAAATGCAGCTCCTGTGCCCATGCAAAGCAGGAGTAGCACTGAAAGCAGGAATTTATACATCATACTTCTGATTTTTGGTTAACAGCTACACCCGGTTGTGCCCGGCGCAGTTATTCTTTGGCGGCAGGCAGGTCAGATAGTACGCGCCTGGCTACACCGGGCATATTATCGCTCACAATACGCTGTATATCGTTCATATTGGAGTGATACGGCACGCTCACTTTGTTGCCCGACACCAGCTCGCCGTTGCTGTCATAGATCGAGTAATGAACCAGAAAATTGCGCTCATAGTTCATGGCCGCGCGGTCCAGGCAGTGCTCATACACTGTTTTCACCTCAAACTGGTTGATGAAAACATAGTAGTCGATGCCATACTGGTTGTTGAAATAAGTGAAGAACTCCGGATCTTTTACTGTCACGCCGAAGTGCTTGTTTGGGTCCTGCGCTACGGGCACCTGCTCCGGGGCTTTGTTGTCTATCCCCAGCTTTTCTTTCTGCCGCTTGATCCACTCCAAGGCGCCCGGTTGCGGTTCTTTTACCGCTGGCTGGTGGTTATACTTCGATTGTTTGTTGTCCTGGTAAGTATAGCTGAGCGATTTGTATACCTTGCTCAGTTCATTCACACTATCGCGGTACACGCCACCCAGCAGGTGAATGGTTTCGTAGCCTGACGGCGCCAGCAGGGCATTCAGGCGGTTACGAAACACATAGCGCACATTCTGCCGCGGTATCTTCGACTGGCGGGCAATCTCGTAATCCGCGTCGGAGAAGTATAAATAAGGATCGAAGGGAATAACCAGGATGCGCTTCTTGGTTTTATGCTCGGCAAGGCCGGGTAGTGGTACTGCGGCTGCCGAAGTACTTTCCGGCGCCCGTGCCGGGGCAGTGGCCGCTTCGCCATACTTAGCAGCGCTAACAGTTTGGACGGCCGGCTTGGCGGCTGCCGGCTGGTGTGGCGCAGCAGCTCCTGTAGTCGGTGCGGCATGTGTCAGGAAAATGGTTTGCCCGATCTGCAGTTGCATGCCGTTCCAGCGCTGAAGCGAATCGAGCGGCACCTGAAACCGGTGAGCAAGGCCGTAATACGTATCCCCCTCCTGCACCAGGTAGGTGCTATCGCCTGCTGTAACAAGCGGGCGACTTAGTTGAAACGGTTGGTTGCCGGGAGCCGCTGTAGCCCCTGACATCACAAAAACAAAAAAGAAAAAAACGCTTGTAAGGATACGGGTTACTGGTAATTTCATTAAAAACGATGCACGTTATTAAAAAAACGTCTGGAAGACATCGTTAAAGATAGCGAATCCCATCAAGCACAGCAAGATCACCATGCCCACTTTCTGCGCGTTCTCCAGGAAATTATCAGACGGCTTGCGGCCACTCACCATCTCATAGGTCAGGAACAGCACATGGCCGCCATCCAGCGCCGGGATAGGCAGAAAGTTCATAAAAGCCAGCACCATTGACAGCAGGCCTGTTAATGTCCAGAACTTAAACCAGTCGAAGACACCGCCATAGATCTGCGCAATTTTGATAGGGCCGCCAATCGATTTGGTAGGATCTACCTCGCCCCGGAACATTTTACCGAAGCCTTTTATCTGGTTTGATACAACGCCGAAAGCCTGCTCTGCTCCCATCGGGATAGACTCGCCGAGGGTATAATCGCGGGTGGCATAATTCAGCAGCGGCTTAGGGAAAAAGCCAAGATGGCCGTCTTTGTCTACCTGAGCGCTGAGTTTGATAGGCTTGCCATCGCGCTCTACCTGCATCGTAATCTGCTTGCCGGCATTCTCCAGCAGCATGTGCTGAAACTCATCGAAAAACTTGGCATCCTTGCCATTGATTGTGAGCACGTAATCGCCGGACTGCAAGCCGGCTTTGGCTGCATTGCTGGCTGGCTGCACCTCCCCGATCTGGAAAGTCTGGCGGGGCTGCACAAACAACATACGGTCTTCCTTGTCTGCCAGGCGGTCCATCAGGTCTACAGGCACGTTGATGTTGACCTGCTTACCATCGCGCAACACCGTATAGTAGGCGTTCCGGTCCAGCAGGGCATCCAGCGCGTATACATCATCAAACCGCTCTATCTTTTTGCCATTTACAGCCACGATCCGGTCGCCGGTCTGAAAACCCATTTCTTTGCCGATCTCATTCACAACCACGCCATACTTGGCCTCGCGGGCAGGCAGGTAGCTTTCGCCATAGTGGTACGTCAGCACTGCAAAGATCACGATGCCGGTGATCACGTTCACGATAATGCCACCCATCATCACGATCAGGCGCTGCCAGGCTGGTTTTGCCCGGAACTCCCACGGCTTCGGCTCCTCTTTCAGCGCTTCGGTATCCATCGATTCATCCACCATCCCGGAAATCTTGACAAAGCCGCCCAGCGGTATCATGCCCAGCATGTACTCTGTTTCGCCAAACTTTTTACCGAAGATCTTGGGAGGAAAGCCGATCGCATACTTCTCCACGCGCATGCCAAACCACTTGGCCGCCAGCATGTGGCCCAGTTCGTGCAGTCCTACCAGTATTGTGAGGCCCAGCACCAGCTGGCCCACCATTATCACTACGTTCATCTAAAAAGAGTAAGTTTATACATTATACTTGCCACCCACGCCATCACCCCTTCACCAGTTCGGCTGCTTTGGCCCGGGCTTCCCTGTCTGTCGCGACATAGTCTTCGTAAGAAGGATTCGCAATATACGCAACTTTTGCCATACAACTTTCCAGGATGTCGGACATCTGTAGGAATCTAACTTCGTCGTGCAGAAAGGCACTGACAGCCACTTCATTAGCCGCATTCAGGATGCAGGGCATGTTGCCGCCTTTCTCCATTGCATCAAAGGCCATCTGCAGATTTCGGAACGTCTTCAGGTCAGGCTGCTCAAAGGTGAGTTGCGGGTAATCCAGAAAGCTGAACCGCGGCATATCTGACTTCAGGCGATTGGGATAGCCCAACGCATACTGGATCGGCAGTTTCATATCCGGCAGCCCCAGTTGTGCTTTGATGGAGCCGTCTTCGAACTGCACCAGCGAATGCACAATGGATTGCGGGTGCACCACCACCTCTATCTGCTCGTTGCGCAGCCCAAACAGCCACTTGGCCTCAATCACCTCCAGGCCTTTGTTCATCAGCGAAGCGGAATCGATGGTGATCTTGGCTCCCATTTCCCAGTTCGGGTGCTTCAGGGCTTGTGCTTTGGTCACCAATTTCAACTCTTCTGCCGTTCGTCCTCTGAACGGTCCGCCTGACGCTGTCAGTATAATTTTTTCAATTGGGTTGTGAAATTCACCAGCCAGGCACTGAAAAATGGCGCTGTGTTCCGAGTCAACCGGGTAAATGTTAACGCCATGCTCCCGCGCCAGTTTTGTGACCAGTTGCCCGGCAACTACCAGCGTTTCCTTATTGGCCAGGGCAATTTGCTTGCCAGCTTTTATAGCATGTATGGTCGGCAGCAGCCCGGCATAGCCGACCATAGCCGTGAGCACCATGTCGAGGGTGCCCATCTCCACAACCGAACAGAGCGCCTTGCTGCCCGCATATACTTTCACCGGCTCGTGCTGCAGGGCTGTTCGCACATGCTCGTACAGGTCTTCGCGGGCAATTACCACGGCATTTGGTTTAAAGGCCAGCGCCTGCGCTATCAGCAGTTCTGCGTTGCTGTGCGCCGTGATCACCTCCAGCTCAAACTGCTCTGGATGTGCTTGTATAACTTCCAGGGCCTGTGTGCCGATGGAGCCGGTAGAACCAAGTATAGCGATTCTTTTCATGCGTCATTTTTCAGATAAAACAAGATTTTGCCAGCTGTATGCTTTGGGCTGGTATGTACCAACGCTTCTATTAGCCGGCAAAAGGAGATAACCTGCTGCATGGCAGAACCTGTATACCAGTTCCCGCAGCAGCTAATTCGGCTTTGCTACCGCCAGCAGCCCGTCAGCCAGTTGCCGATCGTTGCTCAAACGTGGCACCTTGTTTTGGCCGCCCAGTTTGCCCTGCGACCTCATGTAGTTGCGGAACGTGCCGATCGGCAGAACCGTGATTTTGAGGTGCTGCAGGATATTACCTTTGATCAGGTCGTCGTAATAGGAGTTGAGCTTTTGCAGCTGTTCATCCAGCTCTTTTTCAAAATTGCCCAGGTCCATGGGCGGCCGTGCAAACTCTACCAGCCACTCGTGGTACGAAGCCCCGTGGTCCTGGCTGACGTGTGGTGCCACCGTAAACTCAATGAGCTCCACATTGCTATATCGCGTCATCGCCCCGTGCATCGCTTTCTCCACTTCCTCACCTATTACGTGCTCGCCAAAAGCCGAAATAAAGTGCTTGATACGGCCGCTAACCACCACTTTATAAGGGTTGAGTGACGTAAACCGGACCGTATCGCCAATAGAATAACTCCAGAGGCCGGCATTGCTGCTCACCACCAGGGCATAGTTCACGTCCGGCTCCACCTGGCCGATGGTCAGACGGGTGGGGTTCTGATGGCCATACTCTTCCACAGGTATAAACTCGTAGAAGATGCCCGCATCCAGCAACAGCAGCAAGCCTTTGTCGTGCTGCTCGTTTTGATAGGCAAAAAAGCCTTCGGAAGCCGGAAACAGCTCAATAGAATCGACTTCACACCCAATCGACTCAAACAACTTTTTGCGGTAAGGCTCAAAGTTGACACCGCCGTACACAAACAGCGAGAAGTTCGGGAAAATGTCTTTCACCTTTTTGCCAGTCTGCCGCATCAGCTTATCGAAGTACATCTGCACCCACGGCGGAATACCGGAGATCAGCGTCATGTCTTCGTCAATGGTTTCTTCGATGATCTGGTCCAGCTTTGTTTCCCAGTCCTCTATGCAGTTGGTTTCGTAGTTGGGCAGTTGGCTGGTGCGCAGGTATGCTGGCACATGGTGGTTCGCAATGCCCGACAAGCGGCCTGTCTTGATGCCACCCACCTCTTCCAGTTCAGGGCTGCCCGACAGGAAGATCATTTTGCCATCCAGAAAAGCTGATTTTCCGGTTTCGTGCACATAGGCCAACAAGGCATCGCGGGCACCGTTAATGTGGTTTGGAATAGAGTCGCGGGTGATGGGAATATACTTGGTCCCGGAGGTAGTGCCGGAGGTCTTTGCCAGGTATAACGGCTTGCCTGGCCAGAGCACGTCTTTCTGCCCTTCCTTCACCAAGCTGATGTACTGCGACAGCCCTTCGTAATCGCGCACCGGCACCGCCTGCACATACTCTGCGTGCGTTTTGATGCCGCTAAAACCGTGGTCCCGGCCAAAGCGGGTGTTTTGTGCTTTGTTCAGAATCTGCTCGAATGTCCTTTGCTGCGCCTCCACCGGATTCTCAATCCAGCTCTGTTGCTTTTTATGCACAAAGGCTGCCAATGGCTTGCTTAACAACGCTTTTACACCCATACCATCTTTATTGTGATGAGGTAAATATAGGCAGATAAACTTTTATTGCCATAGTTTGAGTTACTTTCAGGGCGAAGAGGCATTTTTTGTGCCTTAACTTCTAAACTTTGTTAACCTTATCGCCTTAAATAAGTTTTAAGTAAATACATCAGTAAAAACACTATAACTATGAAAAAGCATACTGCAAACGCACGATGGGAAAAAGGCCTGAAAGATGGCTCCGGGAAAGTAAAATCAGGTAATGGTGCCATAGAGGCCAAATACACCTATGCCAGCCGCTTTGGCGACAGCACCAGCGGCACCACACCCGAAGAACTGATCGGTGCGGCACATGCCGGCTGCTATTCTATGTTTCTGAGCGCTCTGATGGGCAATGAGAACCTCACGCCCGAATACATTGAAACAACGGCCAGTGTGTGGCTGGGCGAAAAAGACGGAGCACCGCTGATCCAGAAGATTGAGCTACGCACCGAGGCCAAAGTAGATGGCCTGGATGATGACGCTTTCCAGGAAATGGCGCAAAAAGCAAAGGAAGGCTGCCCGGTATCAAAGGCGCTGGGAGCTGTGCCGGAGATGACGCTGCAGGCTACGCTTAAAAGATAAAAATTGCTATATTGCGCCATTGCCATAACTGTGGCAGCAATTGTTTTACTTAACGTATTCTCTATGGCCGTGACTGGTAGCAATGCCCGATCGACGCTGGTGGTACAATTGGCGCCCACCCGCAGTGCAAAACTATCTTTTGGTGTGCTGATCACCCTGGCTCTGCTTTGGTTGGGCTGGGCATCGTACCTGCTCCTGACCGACACCTCGGCAGGACGGGAGAGTTACCTCTATTATATTTTCTTCGGGCTGGCCGTAGTATTCTTTTTTTATGTTGTGCTGCAGAATACCTCGGTATTTGGCGTGCAGTCTTACATCGAGCTAACGCCACAATACATTGTGCAGAAATATGGTGTGTTTCGCACCAAGCATATCATTGCAATACCTGAAGTAGAGGAAATACATATTTCGCCACTGGCGCTCCGGGTAACCAAGCGAGATGAAACCAAGATCTACCTGAATCTGAAGCAGGTGCGCAAACGACGTGACCTGGAGAAGATCAAAGAAAAAGTGCGCGACATGGCACCAGAGTATGGCTATGCTGTAACAGAGTCAGCCAGTTTTCGCGCTTAAATAGTATGAGCAAGTACCAACCAGCGGCGGCTATACTTAAAGCAAGTATAGCCGCCGCTGGTTTATAGTATAGCAGGTTCTCCTTCAATCTATCCTAATTCCCCTGCTCTTCAAAAGTATCAGTCCGGTAATGCATTATGCTGCGCTGTTTCGCCGCAGTTAAGCTCTCCTTTTATTTTTATTTAGCTGTAGCAAAGCTTACTTCAGCAGGCCTGGCCATAACGCCTATAGGCAACAGCACTCTGCCATATACTTCATTCAGCAACGTGGCTGTGGCAGTATAAATAGCGGAAGCCCCACATAAGATGCCTTCATATCCGGTAAATACCTTGATGGTAGCATTGCCGGTCGCATCGCCCAGCGCTAACAGGAAGAACAGAACGGTAAGCGTTGCAAACACCACCTGTAAGGCCCTGCTGATTTGTAGCGTACCCACAAACAGGAGCGCCGTAAAAATACCCCACATAATTAAATAAGCCACCATACCTGTTTCTGATGCCGCTACAGTCCAGCCCAGTTTCGGCATCACCAGCAAACCTACCAGTGTAAGCCAGAAAAAACCATAGGAAACGAAAGCGGTCAGGCCAAAAGTGTTGTTCTTTTTTGCTTCCATGATGCCTGCAATAACCTGCGCCAGTCCGCCATAGAACAGGCCCATAGCAAAGATCATCGCATTCATTTCAAAGATGCCGGCATTGTGCAGGTTCAGCAATACGGTGGTCATACCGAACGCAAACAGCCCTAGCGGAGCAGGATTTGCAGTGGTGTCTCTGATGGCAATCACATCTGTTTGGTTCATGGTATAATTGTATATGTAAGTGGCTACTTTAACGGATCAGGACAACGGGTTTCGCCGCACCAGATGAAGCGTTGCGCCTACAGATCGCTGTACAACGGATAGCGCTCTCCTGCTAGATTTGCCCGTACTATACTACACATTTGAGATGAAAAGTACAATAGAGCTGGCACAACTCTTTTACAGACGCAAAGTGCAAACAGCAGCTTTGGCTTATAGCAGTATACTCCCGCAAAGTAGGTAAAAGGGAAAGCAGCGAATGGAGCGGTGTACTATACCTGAATAGCTGTGGCTGCTGCAGGTTGCAAGCCTATGCTTGCTTAATCTGCAGTGCACATGCTGTAAGCGACTGCGGTTGATCAGCCGGCCTTTGACTTAAATTTTTTCTGAAGCTCCTGAATGCTAGCTTTGAACTTCTTGTCGGTATCGATGAGGTCGGAAACGGTTTGTACGGAGTGGATGACGGTGCTGTGGTCGCGGCCGCCGAAGTGATAGCCGATGGACTTAAGGGAGTGGCTGGTAAACTCCTTGGCAAAATACATGGCCACCTGCCGCGCTGTTACAATCTCTTTCTTGCGGGTTTTGGCTTTAAGCGAGTCCAGGCTCACCTGGAAATACTCGGCCACGGTTTTCTGGATGAAGTCGAGGTTCACCTCCGTCTCCACATCCT
Source organism: Pontibacter chitinilyticus (assembly GCF_039748935.1). NCBI lineage: Bacteria > Pseudomonadati > Bacteroidota > Cytophagia > Cytophagales > Hymenobacteraceae > Pontibacter > Pontibacter chitinilyticus. The sequence goes on along the minus strand of NZ_JBDIZJ010000003.1, from coordinate 279,991 downwards.
CAATAATATGTTTGAGCGCCTGCTTGGCAAGCTCCAGGTCAATCTCTTTGCGGTTTAGCGACGACTGTGCGATGAGCGAGATCAACACGCCTTCCAGTTCCCGCACGTTTGTATCTACGCTGTAGGCCAGGTACTCCACCACGTTGTCCGGAATATCGATGCCGTCGCTCTGCATCTTTTTCTGGATGATGGCCATACGCGTTTCAAAGTCCGGGCTCTGCAGGTCGGCGGTGAGGCCCCACTTAAAGCGGGATAGCAGGCGCTCTTCCAGGCCTTTTAAGTCGCGTGGCGGACAATCGGAAGTCATCACAATCTGCTTGCCGGACTGATGCAGGTGGTTGAAGATGTGGAAGAACATCTCCTGCGTTTTATCCTTGCCGCTCAGAAACTGCACGTCGTCAATAATGAGAATATCCACCAGCAGGTAAAAGTTGGCGAAGTCCTGCACGTTGTTTGTTTTTACCGATTCGATGAACTGGTTTACAAACTTCTCCGACGATACATAGAGCACAAATTTATCGGGGTTGCTGTTTTTGATGTGGTTGCCGATAGCCTGCACCAGGTGCGTTTTACCAAGCCCCACACCGCCATACACCATCAGCGGGTTAAAAGAGGTAGTGCCGGGCTTGTTGGCCACAGCAAAACCTGCCGAACGCGCCAGGCGGTTACAATCGCCCTCAATGTAATTCTCAAAGTTGTAAGCCCCGTTCAACTGCGAGTTAAGGAAGTTGCGGTCAATGGTTTTAGACTCAAACGGGCTCTTGATAAAGTTCTGCTCCGGGCGGTACGAGTTTACGACTGCCTGCGGTATCTTTTTGGTGGGAATGTTGACGGTCTGCGGCTTGTTAGTATCATTGCCACGGTCCACGATGATGGAGTATTCCAGGCGGCCTTCGCTGCCAAGCTCCTGGTAGATCACCTTCTTCAAAAGCTGCACATAGTGCTCCTCCAGCCATTCGTAGAAGAACTGGCTGGGCACCTGTATAGTCAGCACACTGTCGCGCAGCGATATAGGCTTTATCGGCTCGAACCAGGTTTTAAAGCTCTGCTCGCCAATATTTTCCTTTATCACCTGCAGGCAGTTAGTCCATACAGTAGAACAGTCTTTTATCATCCAGTTTTCCAAAGCTCACAAGATTCGTTTGGTGAAACAAACCTCTCCTTTACGGCAGGGGGGTTACAAAAATGCTTAAATAATTTAAAACAAAAAATTATTTATTCACGAAGTTAATACAGGGTTATCCATAGGCAAAACAGCGGTTCTTACGCCTGTTCGCTGCTTCGTTTTTTTGTTGAAGCTGAAGTCGATACGGCCCAGGAAAATGCCCGACCAGCCCACCTGGTTTACCAGCGTTTCGCCTCCTGCGTTTGAAACCACTGTCGGCTCATCCAGAAACGTATGGGTATGGCCGCCCAGGATTAAGTCGATGCCGGTTACCTGACTGGCCAGTTTCAGGTCGTCTATTTTCTCGTCTTTATAACTATAGCCCAGGTGCGAGAGGCAGATCACCAGGTCGCATTTCTGGTTGCCACGCAGCTCCTGCACCATCGCGCGCGCCACCGGCACCGGGTCGGTATACTCGGTTGCTCCGTAGTTGTTTTTGCTCACCAGCCCGGCCAGCTCAATGCCCAGGCCAAACACGCCAATGCGCAAGCCCTGCTTCTCAAACACCTTGTATGGCTGAAACTTCCCTTTCAAGATGGTATCCTCAAAGTTATAGTTGGCGATCAGGAAAGGGAATTCTGCTTTGGGCAGCTGGTTCTGCAGGCCCTGCAGGCCGTTGTCGAAGTCGTGGTTGCCGAGCGTGGCAGCATCATACTGCATCTGGCTCATCAGTTCATACTCTACCTCACCTTTAAAGAAGTTAAAGTAAGGCGTGCCCTGCCAGATATCGCCGGAATCGAGCAGCAATACGTTTGGCTCCTGCTGCCTCACCTTCTGGATAAGCGTGGCGCGGCGGGCCATCCCCCCCATGCCGCCATACTTGCGCCCGTCGTTTGGCATCGGATCAATGCGCGAGTGCTGGTCGTTGGTATGCAAAATGGTGAGGTGTATACTTTGTGCCGCCGCCGCTGCCGAAAAGGGAAAGCCCAGCAGACTGATACCTGCCGCCCCTACGGCCGATGCTTTTAAGAAATCTCTTCTTTTCATAGTGTTATATTGCTAAGGGAGGATGGTGACCCGGGTTACCATATCTGCTGTTACAGGTTTGCCTGCCGTAGCCATTTGCGTGATCTGCCGGGTAATGGCGTCGCGCAGCAGCAGCCCTACTTTTTCGGTTTTCGTCGCTTTCTTCAGCATGCTCAGGTCATCGCCGCCGCCGGCCAGGTAATCGGACGTCACCAGGGTATAGCTTTTGTTCGGGTCAAAGGGTTTGCCGCCGATTTTGATGTCCGTGGGTTTGCCGTTTTTTATAGTATAAGTAGCTCCGCCGATGGGTGCCCACTTTTTTTCTACGGCATAATCAAACAACTCCTGCACGGTGCCTCCTGCCAGCGTTAGCACCACCAGTTCATTCTCGAAAGGCATCAGCTCAAACACATTGCCAACAGTAATATTGCCCTGCGGCAGTGGCTGGCGCAAACCGCCATTGGTTGTGAGCGAGAGGTCGATGGGTTTGCCGTAGAGGGGCTCGCTCTGGGCCTTCTGCAGATCTACCACAAAGTTACCCAGCGCCGACTGGTAATCGCCTTTGCTCAGTTCTGTTGGCGCAAAGCCGATCACTTCACTCATTTTAGCGGTTACCTGCTGCCGGAAAGGCTTGATGAACGCCTCCGTCTGCGGGTCAGCCGTAAGGGTGCTGTCTACCGGTACATCGGTCGTGGTAAGGCTGGGCGACGCTTGCCAGGTGCGCGGCTGGCAAGCTGCCAGCGACAAAGCCAGCAGCATACCCTGAAGGCTTTTGTTCCAAATTATCTTCATGCGGAAGGGGTGCATCAACGTTAGTTATCCACAAAAGTACGGCGTTAGCAGAAGCAGCACAAATAGGTTTTCAGGTATGTTTCGCTATAGCAGCGGGCGTATTGAAATATTCCTTTATAGAGCAGCAATTCTCCTCTGGAATTATTACGCTTAGGACAAGCGTCTCTCACCTCTTCCTGCACATGAAAATAAAACACTATTACTGGTGGCCGATCAGATGCCTACCGGACTCAACGACCTACATAAAGAAGATCTGCTGGCCCTTTACCCGAATCAAGCTACCAACCAGTTTATGCTGGAAATGGCGGGAGTAGCCGGCACGCTTATGGTGTATGCGGCAGATGGCCGGGTTGCCTGGCAAACCGCTCTGAAACCTGGCAAAAATCGACTGACAAGACCCGCCGCGCTGGCAGCAGGATTTTATACTTACTGTGTGCAAAGCAAGAGGCGCATTGTGCAGCGCAGCCGCTTGGTACTGCAGTAAAACAGCCGCGGCAGCAAGTAATGCTGCCGCGGCTGTTTATACTTGTATACTTGGCTCTGTTACTTCTTCTTTCCGCCGCTGGCCAGGTAGTTGAGCGTGAGGTCGGTCAGGGTTTTTACGCCTAGTTCCATGCCGCTCTCATCCACATAAAAGTCGGGGGTGTGGTGTGCCGGGGCGGTTTTGGGGTCCTGGCCTTTGGGCATGCCACCGACGAAAATGAAAAGTCCCGGAATCTTCTCCTGGTAAAAGGCAAAGTCCTCGGCACCCGTTACAGCTTTGGTCAAGATGACGTTGTCGCGACCGGCTACCGCCTGTAGCGTCGGCAGCATTTTATCTGTCAGGGCTGGGTCATTGTAAGTAATTGGCGTCTGCGGGATAATCTCTACTTCGGCAGTGGCGCCGGCGCTCTCAGCAATTTTAGTGGCCGTCAGTTTGATTTTATCATGGATCTGCTGCTGCATGTCTTTGTTCAGGGCTCGTACGGTTCCCTCCAGCAGCACCTCCTCCGGAATAATGTTATTGCGCACGCCTCCGTGGATCATCCCAACGGTTACTACCGCGGCACCATCGGTCAACTCCACCTGGCGGCTCACGATGGTTTGCAGGCCCAGCACAATCTGCGCCGCCGTCACCACCGGGTCCACACCGTTCCAAGGGGACGCGCCGTGCACCTGCTTGCCATTTACCTTGATGCGGAAAATGTCGGCGCTGGCCATGGTGCCGCCCGGCCTATACTTGAGCTTGCCCACCTCCGTTTGCGAATTGATGTGCAGCCCGAAAATCACCTCCGGCTTCGGCCCCTTGTCCAGCACGCCCTCCTGCACCATCAGGTTGGCACCGCCAATCTGCCCCACCGGCGAGCCTTCTTCAGCGGGTTGGAAGATGAATTTCACGGTACCGGGCAGTTCTTTTTGCATACCTGCCAACACCTCGGCTGTAGCCATCAACATGGCAATATGCGTGTCGTGGCCACAGGCATGCATCACGCCTACCTCCTGCCCGTTATACATGGTTTTTACCTTCGAGGCAAACGGCACGTCAGTGCGCTCCACTACCGGCAGCCCATCGATATCGGCACGTAAAGCCACCACGGGTCCGGGCTTACCACCTTTCAGAATACCTATTACGCCGGTGCGGGCGACGCCGGTCTGCACTTCAATGCCCAGGTTTTTCAGGTGATCGGCAATTTTGGCGGCTGTCTCCGTTTCATGGTTGCCTAGCTCCGGGTGCTCATGAAAATCACGGCGCCAGGCGATTACTTTAGGCTCCAGTTTATCTGCCGCGGTATTGGCGCGGGCAATCAGCGGGCTCTGCTGGGCAAAGGCAGGTGCCGCCAGCAAACTCAGTCCAACAGCTGTTAGTATAGTGCTTTTGTACAAAATATAGTTGTTGCGCATGAAGTATAGGGTTGAGCGTAAAGGACGTTAAATATACAACAATTTGTGAACGGAAAGGATGAAAAGGTTTATACTTCGCCGGCACAAATAAGGCAGCTGACTACTGCCGGAACAGTGGCATCAGTCCGGTTCGTTGCTGCCTCCATACTTCTTTCGCTGCAGCTACGGCTATACTTGCCGGCACCTCTGCCCTGCATCTCCCGTACTATTAAACTATGCTGAGACGCTGGAAAGAAACCGTTCGAAAATTAAAAGAAGACATTTATACTTTATACCTGGCTGCCAACGACCCGCGCATTCCGTTCGGAGCCAAGGTGGTACTGGTGCTCACCGTGGCTTACGCCTTCAGCCCCATCGACCTGATACCGGATTTTATACCGCTCATCGGCTACCTCGACGACCTGGTGCTGCTGCCACTAGGCATCTGGCTATGCCTTAAACTGATACCCGACGAGGTATTGGTGGAATACCGCGCCAAAGCAAGGGAGCAACTGCAGGAGCGCAAGCCTAACTACGTGATGGCCACCTTTATCCTTATACTTTGGCTGCTGCTGGGCTACTGGATTTACCGCATCTGGGTGGCGCGGCTTGACTAAATTTCCGCCACTCCTGACTACCACCGGCCCTTTTAGGCCGTATCGCAGAAAGCCTTATCTTTACAAGAAATTAGACCTGTAGCATAATGACGGACGATCAGAAGCTATTTACAGAATTTGCCGCTGCTCCTAGTGGCCCTGCCGAGTGGGAGCAGAAAGCACGGAAAGACTTGCGCGACACCCCGCTCGAAAGCCTGACCTGGCACACTTATGAAGGGATCGAGGTAAAGCCATACTATACCCGGCAGGACATCCAACACCTGCCTTTTGTACAGCAAAAGCCAGGCGATTTTCCTTTTCTGCGTGGCCGCAAAACCAGCAACAACAACTGGCTCAATGTATCCCAGCTAAAAGTGCAGGAAACGGGCACTAATGCGGTGGAGAAAGCGGCTGACGCACTTGCCCGCGGGGCTAACGGCATCCACTTTATCCTCCTGCAGCCGGATCTTTTCGATGTCGCTTACCTGGTTGAAAAAGTTGACCTGAGCACGGTTTCGGCAAGCTATACTTTACACGACCAGCCCGTGGCTTTTCTGAAGCGGCTGTATGCTGCACTGGGGGCAAAGCAGGTCTCGCACCGAAACCTGAAAGGCTTTGTGCACTTCGATCCGATAACAGCTAAAGGTACCCTGACGGAAACGGAGGGCCAGGAAATCATAGAACTGCTTGAACTTACCAAAGACAGCCCCGACTTTTATGGTGTTACTGTTTGCGGCACCAATTTCAGCAGCATCGGCGCTTCCGTTACACAGGAGGTGGCCTATACGTTGAGTGCTGCCGTAGCTTATGTAGACAGGCTCACGGATGCCGGGGAGCCGCTGGAATCGGTGTTGCGCAACATGCAGTTCTGTATGGCATCGGGCACCAATTATTTCTTTGAGATCGCCAAACTGCGTGCCCTGCGCCTGCTGTGGGCGGCTGTGGTAGAAGCCTACCAGGCAGAACCTGCCCTGGCAGCCAAACTGCGCATCCATAGCGTAACTTCCAGCTGGTACCAGACCACGCTCGACCCTTACGTGAACATGCTGCGGGCCACCACCGAAGCTATGGCCGCCGTAATTGCCGGCTGCGATAGTCTAACGGTTGTTCCTTTCGACAACACTTTTGAGCAGCCTGACGAGTTCTCGGAGCGCATTGCCCGCAACGTATCCATCATACTGAAGGAGGAAGCCTACCTGGACAAAACGGTAGACCCCGCTGGCGGCTCCTATTACCTGGAATCACTGACCAATGAACTGGCGCAGAAAGCCTGGGCGCTATTTAAGAAAACAGAGGCGCTGGGTGGCTTTGAAACAGCCTATACCAAAGGCGCTATACTTGGTCCGATCACTGAGGTGAGCCGGATGAAGTTCCGGAATATAGCCACCGGCCGCGATGTGCTGGTAGGCACCAACAAGTACCCGAACCCGAAAGAAAGTATAAGCTTTGACCCGGAAGAGCTGATCCAGAGTGCTGATTTTGACACCACACGCGCCGCTTACCCGACAGAGGTAATGCGTATGGCCACCGAACTGCACCTGCGCAAACGCCAGCGCCTGCCCAAGGCTATTGTGGCTGTAATTGGCGATACGGAGAAGCGCAAACTAAATGCGTCGTTTGCCGAAGCGTTTTTCCGCTGCGTCGGTTTTGAAACTGAAAAGCAACAGTATACTTCGGTAGAAGATGCGGCCGACCGCCTGCTTCACTCCGCTGCCGAGGTAGTGGTAGTTGCCTCTTCGGAGGCTGCCTATGCCCGTGAGTTCGGCCCAAGGCTCCGCCAGCATCAGTCAAAGCCCACAGTTATTCTGGCCGACGACCCACAGCACATCAAGGAGGAGATGATCACCAATGGGTATGAGGAGTTTCTCTTCGACGGCTGCGACACGTCTACGATTATGAAGCTGGTGCAAAAGCGGCTGGCGAAAGACAATGACTGAATTTTGAATAATCGAATAACTGAATTCTCTTACCTTATTCAGTAATGCAATTATTCAGTTAATCAAAATCGAACATGAGACCTGACTTTTCTAAGATAGACTTACACCAGGCAATTGCGGCAACGCACGGTCCCAAAGACCCGCTGCCGGCAAAAAGCTGGAAAACACCCGAGAAGATAACTGTCAAAAGCTTTTATACTTCGGAGGACACTCCTGCTTTTGAGCACCTGGACTTTGCTGCCGGTCTGCCGCCTTACCTGCGCGGCCCCTACAGCACGATGTATGTGCAAAAGCCGTGGACAATCCGCCAGTATGCCGGTTTCTCTACTGCCGAAGAAAGCAACGCCTTTTACCGACGCAACCTGGCAGGTGGCCAAAAAGGCCTTTCCGTAGCGTTTGACCTGGCCACGCACCGCGGCTACGACTCCGACCACCCGCGCGTGGTAGGTGATGTGGGCAAAGCCGGGGTCGCCATCGATTCGGTAGAAGACATGAAGATCCTGTTCGACCAGATCCCGCTGGACCAGATGTCGGTGTCGATGACAATGAATGGTGCTGTGCTGCCGATCATGGCCTTCTACATTGTGGCCGCCGAAGAGCAGGGCGTGAAGCCGGAACAACTGAGTGGCACCATCCAGAACGACATCCTGAAGGAGTTCATGGTGCGCAACACCTACATCTACCCGCCGGAGCCCAGCATGAAGATCATCGCGGATATCTTTGAGTTTTCTTCCAAGCACATGCCGCGCTTCAACTCTATCTCTATCTCGGGCTACCACATGCAGGAAGCTGGCGCGACGGCCGACCTGGAGCTGGCCTATACCCTGGCCGATGGACTGGAATATGTGCGCACCGGCCTGAAGGCAGGTATGGACATAGATGATTTTGCACCGCGCCTCTCCTTTTTCTGGGCCATCGGCATGAACCACTTTATGGAAATTGCCAAGCTGCGGGCCGCCCGTATGCTGTGGTCCAAGCTCATCAAGCAGTTTAACCCGAAGAACCCGAAATCGCTGGCCCTGCGCACCCACTGCCAAACCTCTGGCTGGAGCTTAACCGAGCAGGACCCCTTCAATAACGTAGCCCGCACCTGCATAGAGGCCATGGCCGCAGCGCTGGGCGGTACGCAAAGCCTGCACACCAACGCCCTGGATGAAGCCATTGCTTTGCCAACAGACTTTTCGGCCCGCATTGCCCGCAACACGCAGATCTACTTGCAGCAGGAAACTAATATTACCAAAGTGGTAGACCCGTGGGGTGGTTCTTATTATGTGGAGGCGCTTACGCACGAATTAGCGCACAAAGCCTGGGCGCTGATGCAGGAAGTGGAAGAACTTGGTGGTATGGCTAAAGCCATCGAAACGGGCTTACCGAAGATGCGCATCGAAGAGGCTGCTGCCCGCAAGCAGGCCCGCATCGATTCGGGCAAGGACATCATCGTGGGCGTGAACAAGTATAAACCAAGCCAGATCCAGGAAATTGATATCCTGGACATCGATAATACCGCTGTACGGGAGTCGCAACTGCAACGGCTGGCAAGTATAAAATCCAGTCGCGACGAAGGCAGTGTGCTGAACGCGCTGCAGGCGCTGACAAATGCCGCGGAGTCGGGCGTGGGCAACCTGCTGGAACTAGCGGTAGAGGCTGCCCGCCGCCGCGCTACCTTAGGTGAAATTTCCGATGCTTTGGAGAAAGTATACGGCAGACATAAAGCAACCATCAGAGCCATATCCGGCGTGTACTCCGCAGAACTAACCGACGACGAGAGCTTCGAACAGGCCAAAGCCATGGCCGACGAGTTTGAAACACTGGAGGGCCGCCGCCCCCGCATTATGGTCGCTAAAATGGGCCAGGACGGCCACGACCGCGGCTCCAAAGTCATCGCCACCTCCTTCGCCGATCTCGGCTTTGATGTAGACATCGGCCCGTTATTCCAGACGCCCGCCGAAGTAGCTATGCAGGCCGCCGAAAACGACGTGCACGTGGTGGGTGTATCCTCGCTGGCCGCCGGCCATAAAACGCTGGTACCGCAACTTATTGAAGAGCTACGCAAGCTGGGCCGGGAAGACATCTTGGTAATTGTTGGTGGCGTGATCCCGGCGCAGGATTACGACTTCCTGTATAAAGCAGGCGCTGTTGGCATCTTCGGACCAGGCACCATCATCTCTGTTGCCGCACAGAAGATACTGAAGCAGTTGATAAATTCAGTTAAGAGTTAAGAGTTTAAAGTTAAGTGTTATAAAATAGCCGCAGTTGATTTGATTCAGCTGCGGCTTTTATACTTTTAACTTGGCGCCGGTACTTCTGGCGCAGGTTTTAATCCTGTGCTTAAAAATAAAGAGCAAGTCTCTAACTCGCAGAGGTTGTTTTCTAATCATTGGCAACGTTCGCCTTGATTTCACTACCTTCACATACCATGAAACTGAAACCCCTCCTAATAGCCATCGCAGTTGCCCTCATCCTCTGGTTTATCTATGACTCCTTCTCTCAGCCGGGTCCGCAGGATTTGAAAGGGAATTTCAAGGAAGTGGCCATGTACCGTAATGCGAACAACACCGGCCCTATTGTGCGGGTGTATGCCGTTACCGTAGCTGACACGCTCTGGCGCGAGATGCAGGCGTATGGTGATTTCATGCCACACACCAAGTATGGCAACACCAAAGTATACTTCTTCCGGCAAGGCAGCCCGGTACCCTCTGAAGTGCTCCCAGCCGAACCGAACATCGCACCCGCCTATCAGGCGTATGTGTTGGCGCGGTATGAAAAAGATGCGATGGGACAGGTTGCCTTTATCAAGAAGCCTTTCCGGTAAAGTTGCTACTGCTTTCAGGTGCGGTATACGGAGCAGCCTTTTGATAACTTTTAGGCGCAAAACTGCATATAGCTGGAAAAGGATTATGCTCACCGCGCCCGTGAAGTGCGCCTATATGATGCTACAATGACAAAAAAAGCTCTACATTTACCCGGTTTACCTCCAAACTCAATACAGCAGCTCCCCTTTTTTAAGGCGTTTCGTTTATTCCTTTGTTTGCTTATGCGCCAATTAGGTGCTGCCCTTGCGTCCGGTGCCAGCCAGTATATTTGCCCCCTGCTACTTTGCTGTGCGCTTTTTGCCAGCAGCCCTTTGCAGGCACAGCAGTTGTACCAACCCGAAAAAGACTTGGGTGCGTTGTTTGAGCAAGTGCAGTTGCAGGCTGTTTTCCCCGATTCCAAAACATTTCCAGACTGCATCCCACGCACTTCTCCGGCGCAGATTCTGCAGGCGTACCAACAGCAGAAAAACCAACCGGATTTTGATCTGAAAGCCTTTGTACTGGCACATTTTGAGCTGCCCCCGCAGCCTGCCACCGGCTTCACCACTGATACCACGCTCTCCGTTACACAACATATCGAGCGCCTTTGGCCGGTACTTACGCGGCAGCCCGGGGCTGACGGCGGCTCGCTCCTGCCGCTACCAAACGAGTACATTGTGCCGGGTGGCCGTTTCCGCGAGATCTACTACTGGGACAGCTTCTTCACCATGCTTGGCCTGCAGGCCAGCGGCGAAACGGAGCTCATCCAAAATATGGTCGACAACTTCACGCACCTGATCAACACGACCGGGCATATCCCCAATGGCAACCGCACCTATTACCTCAGCCGTTCGCAGCCTCCGTTCTATGCCCTGATGCTGCGTATACTGGCCCAGCAAAAAGGCCGCGACGTATTCCGGAAGTATGCGCCGGCGCTGCAGAAAGAGTATGCGTTTTGGATGGATGGAGCCGATAAACTGACAGCTGCCAACCCTACACACCGCCGCGTGGTGCGCCTGCCGGATGGCAGCATTCTGAACCGTTATTGGGACGACAACCCCGCTCCACGGCCGGAAGCGTACAAAGAAGACGTGGAAACAGCCCGCAAGTCCGGCAGAGCACCCGAAGAAGTATACCGCAACCTCCGGGCAGCGGCCGAATCAGGGTGGGACTTCAGTAGCCGCTGGTTTGCCGATGGCAAAACACTGGGAACGATCCACACCACAGAGCTTATTCCGATAGACCTAAATGCGCTGCTGTACCACGTGGAACTTACGCTACAAGAGATGGCCGTGCTGAATGGGAATAAAGCCGAAGCCCGCAAGTATGAGCAACTGGCCAGGGCCCGCCGCGATGCCCTGCTCAAGTATACCTGGAGCGACAAGGATGCTTATTTCTACGATTACGATTTTGTGAAAGGCACTACCACCAACATCCCGACACTGGCTGCGGTGTACCCGCTATACTTTAGTATGGTGAAGCAGAAACAGGCGGAAGGTGTAGCAAAACGGGTCGAAACAGACTTCCTGAAACCCGGTGGCCTGGCCACCACCCTTAGCCACACCGGCCAGCAGTGGGATGCGCCCAACGGCTGGGCACCACTGCAATGGATGAGCATTCAAGGGCTGCGCAACTACAGGTATAACCAGCTGGCCGATAACATCGCGCAGCGCTGGGCCACGCTCAACACCAGTGTTTACCACAATACCGGCAAGCTGCTGGAAAAGTATAATGTGGAGGACCTCGACCTGAAAGCCGGCGGCGGCGAGTACCCTAACCAGGACGGCTTCGGCTGGACAAATGGTGTGCTGCTCAAGCTCCTGAACCTGCAGCCGGAACTGCTTAAAACGGCAGAAGGCCACCTGGAAATGCAAAAGCAGTAGCAGCCATACCTATGGCTGCCGCTTCCTTTCTGCTTCAGCTATAATTCAACCATACTTGGCACTAGGTTTGCAACTGGCTCGTTTAGGAATAAACAAGAGCACCTATGAGCACGCTTCGACATTTAGCTTCGGCCTTTATACTTTGCATTGGCAGCTTTTCAACTTTCGCGCAGGGTGAAACCGCTAACTGGTACTTTGGCAAAAATGCTGGCATCACCTTTCAGGGCGACTCGGTCATTGCCCAAACCAACGGTCGCCTGCTAACAGAGGAAGGTAGCGCCACGCTGTCGGATAAGGACGGAAACCTGCTACTGTACACCAATGGCATTACGGTTTGGAACCGCAACCACCGCGTAATGCCCAATGGCAATGGCCTGATGGGCGGCAAATCATCCACGCAATCGGCGCTCATACTTCCCAAGCCTGGCTCCGACCATATCTACTACATCTTTACAACTGACATACAGGCGCAATCCAATGGCCTGCGCTATAGTGTGGTAGATATGAGCAAAGACGAAGGCAACGGCGACATTATCTCGCGCAACGTGTTTATGATCTCACCGGCTACCGAAAAACTGACAGCCGTGCGCCACAGCAACGGCCGCGACTGGTGGGTACTGGCACACCGCTGGAACAGCAACGGCTACATTGCTTTTCTTGTGTCGGCGGATGGCGTAACTCCCAAGCCTGTGATGAGCAATGTAGGCACCGTGCACGGCGGCCCCAACCGCAAAGCCATCGGCTACCTGGTACCCTCGCCGGATGGCACGCGCCTGGCCGCCGCTCTCTGGAACGATGACAGCAACTTCGAAGTGCTGGACTTTAACCGTAGCACTGGCGAAGTATCAAATCCTATCCTGCTGAAAGGTTATTCTGAAGCTTATGGTGTGGCATTCTCGCCGGATGGCTCCAAAGTATACGGCACCACCAACGGTGACGGAAAGGGCAAAGGGCAAATTGTGCAGTTTGATTTGAAAGCAGGAAATGCTGCGGCTATCGCTAAGTCGGCGATGGTGGTGGGCACCTCCGGCAGCCCCCATATCGGTGCGTTAGTGTTAGGTCCGGATGGCCGGATATATGTTGCCCGCCAGGACAACACGTATCTTGGTGTCATCAGCCAGCCCAACCTGAAAGGCACAGCCAGCACTTATACCGACCAGGGTTTATACTTAGGTGGCCGTAAAAGTGATCTCGGCCTGCCGAACTTTGCGCAGGGCATCCGCAGCGGTACTTCTTTTAAGGCTACCAGCAAGTAAGTTTATACTTAAAGTAAAAGGCCAGCTTCTTCCGAGGCTGGCCTTTTTGGCTCAAACCCGGTAGGTTTTAGAAACCTACCGGGTTTATTTTATACAACCTCTACCTACAACACCTTTGGCTTGCCAATCCTGAAGCGCAGGAAGCCCATAGCGGTAGATACGCCCGGATTAGTTTCTGAAAAAGGAGCCGTAATGTCGCGGGTACTGATGCCGAATTCATATACCGGCGTAACAATGGCAAAGCCAATGGGCAGGTTTACTTTATCGCCCGCGCCTGTGGAGACGCCGGTGCTCAGGCGGAAAAATGGAAGGGGCATCACATCCAGCCCCAAACCTATAAAGTCCTGTGAGATATTGCCAGGTGCCTTATTAAGGGCATGTACGTAATCCACGCCCAGTTCCAGCACCTTCCCCACCTTTACACCAGCGCCGGCGCGAAAGCGGGTAGGTAATTTGGTGGTCAGGGCGCTTACGGGCGAGAAAACGATGGCACTGTCTACAATGGTTTTCATTGCCTCGGCGGCATCTTCAAAGTTATACTCCTTCGCCCTGTCCGAGTCGCTGGGCAGCGTAAAGCCTTTGTCTTCGCCCTGCAGCAGGTTGTTCGTCCAGGTCATCTGGCCAATATCTGTGACAGACACAGCTAACTTTACAACTTTAGCTACCTCCGCCGACAAGCCCACATCGATCCCGTGGCCTTTGCCCACAGGGCTAAGCATACCGTCCATATCTTTATAGTTGAAGTTCGGATTGTCAAGGTAGCTTTCGTAGTTCCAGTCCAGCAGGGGTGACGAAGCTCTATAAGCGTTAACAGAGCCGCTTTGGGCACTAAACTCATACAGCGCCAGCCCCTGCAGGTACTTATAGCCTGCACCACCATACACATGGAACGCCGGCAAACTGATGAGCTCGCGGCCAAAGGCAAAACTCCATTCATTTACCCAGGATGCCTTGATTTCCGTTCCGGCAAAAAGCTGCGACACATACACAGTCTCATCCGGTTTAAACTGGTCATAAACGGAGGCATCCTGTCCTAAAAACACCAGCTCTGCAAAGTTCTGATTGAAGCCTGCATGTGTCAGCACGCGCTGCCGGTTACTAAAAGCAAAGCCACCTATTTTTGGCACGTATACCGATAGCGCCAGCGTGGTCAGATCGGCCCCTGCATTCAGCACATTATCGTTGGTAAAGGCTTTCGCTAAGTCTTTGCGTTCAGAGAGCGTCAGGTCTTCAGTTGTAGAAAGGGCAGCAAACTTACGAAAAGTGTCTTTGGTGAGCGCCTGCGAACTGGCTCCCAAGCCACCCTCCAGCACTGTAAAGGCCACAATAGACGTGCTCTGCCCCAGATTTGCCGGGTTGATACCCAGTGCCTCGTAATCATGTGCAAAGGTATTCAGCACACCACCACGCCCGACAGCCGAAAAGTTGCTAAATTCCGTTTGAGCCCATGCACTTGTCTGTGCAGCCAGCAGCCCAACTGCCAGCAAGAAGGTCTTTTTCATACGATGAAAATGAGATAATAGGATTGTTTCTGTAAGTAGGCGAACAGGCTCAGGCACCTTGCTGTTAGGAACCAGGCACTTACTTAATACTAAATTTCAGTGCAATTTCTGTTTTTCTGATGAGACCTGCTATACTTCAAAAAACTTTTATAGTAAAAAGAGTATACATAGGAGCAGCAGGTGCTTGCTAACGCGGAAAGCTTAAATTTGCACCTATTCTTTCACTTAACTCCTAGCTTTTGGCCATTCGATTCAGCTCCAACACCTATGCGCAAGGCATCTTAGCCGGTGACCGTGTAATGCTCAGCCGGGCCATTACGCTGGTCGAAAGCAAGCTCCTCACCGATCAGGAACTGGCGCAAGAAGTCATTCAGCGGGTGTTACCAAATGCTGGCAATTCGGTACGGATCGGCATTACGGGGGTGCCGGGTGTGGGCAAAAGCACCTTCATCGAGGCTTTCGGCAGTTACCTGATTCGCGAGCAAGGCCGGAAGCTGGCCGTATTAGCTGTTGACCCCAGCAGCCAGCGCTCCGGAGGCAGCATCCTGGGCGACAAAACACGAATGGAGTCGCTGTCCGTTAACCCGCAGGCATTCATCCGGCCTTCGCCGGCAGGCAAATCGCTGGGCGGCGTCACCCGAAGTACGCGCGAGAGTATCATACTTTGCGAAGCGGCTGGTTTCGATACGATCATCGTGGAAACTGTCGGTGTTGGCCAGTCGGAGACGGCGGTGCATGCCATGGTTGATTTTTTCCTGTTGCTGATGCTTGCTGGTGCTGGCGACGAGCTGCAGGGCATCAAACGCGGCATCATGGAAATGGCCGACGCCATCGCCATCACCAAAGCCGATGGCAGCAACATTGACAAAGCAAAAGCCGCCCGCGCCGAATACCGAAATGCCCTCCACCTCTATCCACCTGCTCCTTCGGGCTGGACACCGCAGGTGAGCACCTGTTCTGCCCTGGCTACTACCGGCCTGGAAACCATTTGGGAAAGTATAGCCGCTTATCTTAACCTGACACAGAGCAACGGGTATTTTGAGCAGCAGCGGCGCGACCAAAACCTGCAGTGGCTGCACGAAGCGATCCGCCAAAGCCTGGAAGATAACTTCTATGCCCGTCCGCAGGTAAAAGCGCAGCTGCCAAGTATAGCACAAGCCGTAAAAGAGGGGCAAAAATCCGCCTTTGCCGCCGCTGCGGAGCTCCTGCGCCTGAGGTAACCAAAGTAGGATTGTCGTTTATACTTGTTTGTTTCTTTTATTATAGCTTATTGTCTAAGGCTTGTAGTGCCGGGTCCAACTGCCCCTCCTTATCTAACGAGGGGTGTTTGTAATTGCTATGGCTGAAGTATAGGCGTTGTAGTTTATCAGGAACACCTCCCTGCCCTCCTCAAGGAGGGAATTCAGCTTTTAGAGAAAGAGAAGTAAAAGTGGTATAGTTAGGACTTCACCTCCCATTCACCAAGATCCTTTCAGGATGACAGGAAAGAGAAAACCAGAAAGAAAGAATTCGTAATAAGTAAAGCTCCCCTCCTTGGTTAAGGAGGGATAGGGGTGGTTGGACCTGGAACTATAAAAGACAGCAGCTTAGTGAAAGATTCCAGTCCTTAGCTTTAGAGCGCTCCAAAGTATGAGATGCAACAAGGCAAGTGTAAAACTGCGCATCAAACAGTAACTAACAAGTATAACTTGGAGTACAAAAATCCGCAACAAAACAAAAGCAGCTGGCCCATTCCTGAACCAGCTGCTTTACTATCTATAATTAAAATAGTTATCTCACTTCTTCCAGTATCACCTTTGCCCATTTGCAGATGCCTCCGAGCGGTGGGTTATACTTGTACACACTCACTTTTACGGAAGCAACAAAAGGGAACTGCGCATATATTTTGTCGATGATGCGGTGGCCCAGGTGCTCCAGCAGGCGCGCAGGTGTTTTCATCTCCTCCAGCACCAGGGCATACAGCACCTCGTAGTTTACCGTCTGGTGCAGGTCGTCTGAAGCTGCAGCACGGCGCAGGTCCGTGTCAATGACCAGGTCGATGCCATATTTGTTGCCGATCTTCTGCTCTTCGTCGTAGTAGCCGTGGAAGGCGAAGAACTCCATGCCTTCCAGTGCAATTTGCCCCATCGTTATTGCCTAGCCTAATTCGTCAAAGAAGGAACCTACAGGTTGCTTTGCAGCTGAGGCTACCTGCGCATAGTTGCGCGACGGCTCCGGAATCGGCTGCACTTCTGGCTTATCCGGCGTTACAGGCTGTATGTCCGGGATCGGCCGCTCGATGTCCGGGGCTGGCACCCGACCGGGATAATCTGGCGCTGGCTGCTCAATTTCAGGACCCGGTATACTAGGCACTACGGGCTCTGCCGGGCTCGGTATTTCAGGATGCACCTGTGTTACTGCCTGCGAACTGCTGCTGGTTGCCAGTACAACCGGTGCATTAGCTGCCGTGCTTTCGGCCAGCTCGTAAGGTTTATTTTCGTGTGTTGCGCTCATATCTTTCAGGTTTTTCAGCAGCTCGGCATTTTCTACCGTTACACCTGCTGCTCTCGAAAGAATACTGCCCATCCCTGATTTAGGTTTTGCTTTGGTCTTTTCGGCTTTCTCCAGCGCTTCGTTGGCCAGGTTCTTCAGGTCGCGTACCAGCGTGTCCAAATAGCCTTCCAGGCGCAGGTGTTCCTGCTCCAGGTTCTTCACTTCCTGCTGCATTTCGGCCACCACTTTATCAGCTTCTCCTTTGGCCTGCTCCAGCATCTGGCGTGCCTGGTTGCGGGCTTCCGAAAGCAGTTCATGGGCTTGCAACTCCGACTCGCGCGCCTTCAGCTCGGCCGACTTCTGGGCCTGCTCCATAATGCTGTTGCCCGTGTCCTCGGCTGTTTTCAGGGTTTTGTAAAGAGACGATTCCACCTCGCGCAGCTTCTGAGTCTCGCGGTGGGCCGTATCCAGCTTCATGCGCAGATCCTTGTTCTCATCCAGTAACTTTTCCCACTGCTGCGAGAGCGTCAGCAAAAAGGCGTTGACCTCGTCCTTATCTAACCCTCTAAATGCTTTCTCAAACGTTTTTTGCCTGATCTCTAATGGTGTAATCTTCATAATGCTACCCTAAATTAATGTCCCAAACTGATATGGTACGGTCGTCACTACACGAAACTAACTGATTCTGATGAGCCGACCAAAATAATTTATTCACAGATGTGCCGTGGCTGGCATTTCGTACTTTATCAATCACTTTCAGCAACTTAAATGTTTCGGCATCCCACAGCTTGATCGATTTATCCATGCTGCAGGTGGCAAAATACCGGCCATCGGGGCTATAGGTAATGTGATTGATGGTATACATGTGCGCAATTTGGTAGCCTCGCTCCTTGTAGCCATCCTCCACCTGCCACACCCACAAGTGCGCATCGCGGCCACCGGTCAGCAGCAGTTTGCCGTCCGGAGAGTACGCAATCGTAAACACCGAATTCGTGTGCGCCTCCAGGGTGTGCTTCACCGTCCTACTGGCAACGTCGAATACGCGCACTGTATTATCGCTGTAGCCCACGGCAAGCTCGTTGCTATACTTGTTGTAAGCCAGGCAGCGGGCGCTCTGGTCCGTTTTCCGGATAATGGTCTGCAGTTCGAAGGTTTGCCCGTGCAGCACACACACGCTGCCATTGCCTAATGCCACGTATACCTGGTCCGGTTCCGGCGCGTACAGTATATCAAAAATAGCCACTTTCGGCAGCGACACCGACTTCAGTATCTGTTTGCTTTTCAAATCAATCACTTGCAGGCCTTCCTGGTTCTGGCCAACGAGCAGCAGGTTACGGTCGGGCACATACTGCAACGCGTATACCGAGGTTGTTACCCGTGCCATCAGCTCGCCGTTCTCTGGCTGGTCCAGGTTCCAGGCAACCACCATGCCGTCGCCACCCGCTGAAAAGAAGACGTTTTCTGCGCCGGAGGGCGTGAGGGTATACACGCAATCGCGGTGCCCGGTAAGGGTGGCTACTTTGTGTACTTGTATTTTGCTGGCCATGTCGCCCTTATACTTGCTGGTTTCAAATTTTAGCTAAATTTACGATAAAAGCGCGAACCGATCGCCTTTCTACTTGTTTAACCCGCCGCCCACTAGCTTTATTGCCTATGCCCCTGCTGCTCACCCGATCTCTTAACCCGCACACCCTTCTTAGCATCTGGCACCTGACCGAGCCTCCAGAGGAACTGCAGCACCTGATGCCTGCCCATGCCGCTGCACACCTGCTGCCGGGCCAGGTGCACCCGCGGCGGCAGCGCGAATGGCTGGCTAGCCGGGTGCTCGCCTATAGGCTGTTGCAACACTTTACCCCCGAGCCGCTTCTGCTACAGCGCAACGAAGCTGGGAAGCCATACTTTGCCCGGCAAGGTTTGCACGTGTCCATCACGCACTCGCCCCACCTGGCGGCTGTTATACTTTCAGACAAGTATGAGGTTGGCACAGATATTGAACTTATCACACCGAAAGCATTGCGGGTAGCTGATAAGTTTTTGTCTGAAACTGAGAAAGAAAACACAAAAGCTGATACTAAGAAAACCTGCCTTTACTGGAGCGCTAAAGAAACGTTGTATAAACTGTATAGCCGTAAAAAGCTGATTTTGAAAGAGAACATACACGTAAGCCCGTCTGCCGAAGCGAATATGCTGCAGGGACGTGTGCAAACCGAAAATTTTTCTAAATTGTATCAGATTGCGTATGAAACGCTTCACGAGCACGTACTGACCTATTGCATCGATTTACAACAAACTTAGACTACAAAAGCAAACCCTTATGAAATACCTGGCCTTTCTTGCCACCGCACTTCTTCTTTCCGCCAGTGCTATGGCACAGTCTGGCGGCTACCAGTTGGGAGATAAAGTGGCCGATTTTTCGCTGAAGAGCAGCAGCAACAAGTCCATTTCGCTCAGCGACTTTGCCAGCGCCAAAA
Source organism: Pontibacter chitinilyticus (assembly GCF_039748935.1). Lineage (NCBI taxonomy): Bacteria > Pseudomonadati > Bacteroidota > Cytophagia > Cytophagales > Hymenobacteraceae > Pontibacter > Pontibacter chitinilyticus. The sequence goes on along the minus strand of NZ_JBDIZJ010000003.1, from coordinate 260,299 downwards.
CGGTGGTACTGGTGTTTACCAACACGCAGTGCCCGTATGCCAAGCTGTATGAAAACCGCCTGGTAACGCTGGCCAGCGCCTATGGTAGCAAAGGGGTGCAGTTTGTATTCATCAACCCAGGTGTAGGCGCAGGAGATGGTGCTGAAACCCTGGCCGACATGACTGCCAAGAACTACAGCTTCCCATACTTAGCCGATGAAGGTCAGAAGATCAGCGCACAGTTCGGAGCTACCAAAACCCCGGAAGTATATGTGCTGAACAACAGCAACGGCGAATTTGTGCTCAAGTATAAAGGCGCTATTGATGACAACCCACAGTTGGAAAGCGGCGTTAAAAACTTTTACCTGAAGAATGTAATAGACGAGGTGCTCACCAACAAAACGGTCACCACTTTAGACAAGCGGGCGACCGGCTGCCTGATTAAGAAATATTAAGTATAACTAAAGTATAAACAAAAAGCCGCTCCTTAAAACAGGAGCGGCTTTTTGTTTATACTTTGTACTTCAATTTGGCTTTCTCACTCATGTCAGCTAGAGTATCTTGCTTGCTGTAGTCGTTCCTCTATCCACTTCTTTATGCCGTCGAATGTTAAATTACCCTGGGCTATCGAGATAACAAATTGGTACTTTTCATCCTGGGTGGCCCTAATATCGAAACCTGCCTGAAGTAATATAAGCCGCATCAATACGTATCCCGTTCGCTTATTTCCGTCTACAAATGGATGATTTATTAAGATGCTCTCAATTATAGCAGCTGCTTTATCTATTGGTCTGGGATAAAGCTCTTGTTGGTCGAACGTGGCAAACGGCCAGTTTATGGCTCCATCTAATGCTCCTGTATCTCTTACTCCTTTGGCTCCTCCAAATTCCGCTATAACTATGTGATGTATCTGCTCAACCTCTTCTATAGTGATCATTGAGCAAGTTTCTTAAGAAGTTCTCTGTCTTCTGTCAGTATTTTCTGTAAAAGAGTTGCATTATCGTGTGTAGACGTAGTTTCTTTCTGCACTTCTTTTAAATAAAAGAGCACATCCTCCAGCGCACTCTCCGGAACATTCTCTAATACTTTCTGAATTTCTGTTCTGAGTTCCTTAGCAGTCATTCTATAGTCCTTTCTCTCAAATTACGAATTATTTGCAGACACTGTTCATGCTTAGAAGGTCTTACTAACTCTTAGACACCCGGTTCATCATCTGATATGGCAGCCAGCAGTTTAGTTACTTCGGTCGCTTTTTCCAAGTCATCCATCTTTTCGAAAGAGAAAGCCAGGTTCCGCAATGCCCTTTTGATAATGTCGAGGTTGGAGCAGGGCTCATAAAAGATGTCGATCGGGTTCAGGTTGAGCTGCAGGATGTAGTTATCGATATCTGCTTTGGAAAGGATAAGGCCTTTGTTGTAGACGTTGATGTAAAACTGAATGCCATCCATTTTATAGGTAAGTATAAATAGGTTGGGCAGGTTTACACCATGTACCGGCATATGGAGGCGCTTGGCAATGGTCATGTAGATCACGCAGAGCGTCAGCGGGTTGCCACGCTTGGTCTCCAGCACCAGGTGCAGCATAGAGTTAGCCGGCGAATGAAAGTTTTTGGTATTGGCTGAAAACTTTTTCTCCCGGAACAGCACATTGTTGAGCGATTTTACCTGGTCGTACGGGTGCATCTCTTCCTTCATGTGCGTCCAGGCCTCATAGTATAGCTGATCTACTTCGCGGGTAATGGTGCCATACTCCACATCGGGGTACAGGTAACTGTTTACCAGCCACATGCCTTTGAGCAGGTCCTGGGCTCCTTCTTTTTTCCACTCCTGCAGGCGGTGCAGCAGCCCGTCAAACTGCAAGTTATGAATCAGGTCCTCAATTTTTTTCTGCAGGTCCGGGTTCAGGGTTTCCTCCCACTCCTCCTCCAGAAAGGGGATAATGCCTTCTCCTAATGATACAATCTTCTGCTCCACATGCGCCGCCACCTCAAAGTCTACGTCATCCAACAAGGATATCAGCGCCTTAATCTCTGTCTTGTTCACTCTTTTCCTCTGTAATTATGATCGTCAAAATTAGGAATTTTATTCGCTTGCCACCAAACCGGGTAGCTGCCTTGCGTATACTTCCTTCTTCCTAATACTCCTGCAGGGGCTACGTTTCTACCTATAGCACAGCCCCTGTTTTTGTGCTCAGGTCTGTATCACCCCTACGTTGTAAGGCTTCTCGATTGGGGCATGATTAGCTGCTTCTATCCCCATCGAAATAACCTTGCGCGTCTCCAGCGGATCGATAATGCCGTCTACCCACAGCCGGGCAGCGGCGTAGTAGGGCGATAACTCCTCGTTATACTTGGCAGTGATGCGCTCCAGCAATTCTTTCTCGGCTTCCGGCGTTATTTCCTGCCCCTTCGCTTTCAGGGATGATACCTGAATCTGCAGCAGGGTATTGGCAGCGGCGGCACCACTCATTACGGCCAGTTGCGCTGTAGGCCAGGCGTAGATCAGGCGCGGATCGTAGGCTTTGCCGCACATGGCGTAGTTGCCCGCGCCATAGCTGTTGCCTACCAGTATGGTAAACTTCGGCACCACCGAGTTAGCCATCGCGCTCACCATTTTGGCGCCATCTTTTATGATGCCGCCGTGCTCCGACTTGCTGCCCACCATAAAGCCCGACACGTCCTGCAGGAACACCAGTGGAATTTTTTTCTGGTTGCAGTTCATAATAAACCGCGCGGCCTTATCAGCCGAGTCGGAATAGATGACGCCGCCCATCTGCATCTCGCCTTTCTTGCTCTTCACAATCTTGCGCTGGTTGGCCACAATACCTACCGACCAGCCGTCGATGCGGGCCAGGCCGCAGATCAGTGTCTGGCCATACAGATCTTTGTAAGGCTCAAACTCCGAGTTATCTACCAGGCGCCGGATAATGTCCATCATGTCGTATGGTTTTACGCGGTCGGCGGGCAACAGGCCATAAATTTCCTGCTCATCCAGTTTGGGTGCAGCAGCCTCCACCCTGTTAAAGCCGGCTTGGGGCGAATCGCCCATTTTATCAAAGATATTGCGGATGTGGTCCAGTGCTTCCGCATCATCCTTGCACTTATAGTCGGTAACGCCTGATATTTCAGAGTGCGTAGTAGCGCCCCCTAGGGTTTCATTGTCGATGCTTTCGCCGATGGCGGACTTAACCAGGTAGGAGCCGGCCAGAAAAACAGAGCCGGTGCCCTCCACAATTAGGGCTTCGTCGCTCATGATAGGCAGGTATGCGCCACCTGCTACACAGCTCCCCATAATGGCAGCGATTTGTACTATGCCCATAGAGCTCATCACAGCATTGTTGCGAAACATGCGTCCGAAGTGCTCTTTATCCGGAAAAATCTCGTCCTGCATCGGCAGAAACACGCCTGCGCTATCCACCAGGTATACGATAGGCAGTTTATTCTCAATGGCAATCTCCTGAGCCCGCAGGTTCTTCTTAGCGGTGATCGGAAACCAGGCACCGGCTTTCACGGTGGCATCGTTGGCGACCACCACACACTGGCGGCCTTTGATGTAGCCAATGCCCGTCACCACGCCGCCGCTGGGGCAGCCGCCCACCTCTTCATACATGCCCTCGCCGGCAAAAGCGCCGATCTCCAGGAAATCTGTCTCCTCGTCTAAAAGGTAGGCGATGCGCTCGCGGGCGGTCATTTTGCCCTTGTCATGCTCTTTGCGGATGCGCTTCTCGCCGCCGCCCAGGTATACTTTTTTTAGTTTGTTCTGCACCTGATAAACCAATTGCTTTAGTGCGTCTTCATTTTTGTTGAATTCGATATCCATACAGGTATGTGGCGTGTTAGAATAGAGTTATAACGAAAAATCCGCCCTTACTAGTAGCGGATTTCACAAATGTGTCAGTTGTCGTGTGCATCACCGGCTTATCGTGGCGCTTTTACGGAAGTGTTCCTGCTCCCGGCCGGCATTGTTGTGCCAATTGTCCGAAGCGTATCGGCGGGCACGGGCACGTAAACAGTGTCGGGAGCGGGGCTGTTAAACTCCTGCGGGTGCTCGTCCTGCATTTTCTTTACCTCATCCACTGTAATCACGCGGCCGGTAGCATCTACTTTATACTTGTCTTTTTTGCCGAACACAGAGAAGTGCACGTAGCGCTTCGGGTTTACTTGGATGTCGCGCAGCAGCAGGTTCAGCGCCTCTGTCGAGCGGTTCATGTTGTTATATAATTCCTCATCGTTCATCAGCTTTCCGAGGGAGCCCTGATCCGAATTGAGCTTCGCTATTGTTTCCTGCATCTCTTTTACCGCGCTGTTGGCATTATTTACCAGCTTGTTCACCTCGGCCTGCTTCAGGGTATCCGTAATCACGGCCATGTTCTGCGCAATTCTGTCAATGTAACGCTGGGTATGGTTCAACGAGGCTGTGAGCTGGCTGAGGTTCTGCGCAATTTGGCCGATGTTTTTCTGGTTGGCCTGCAGAATAGCGTTTACTGCGTCGGTGGTGGTTTTGGTGTTGGCAAGTATGGCCTGTAGGTTGCCTTTGGCGTCGCTGTCCAGCAGCCGGTTTACGCGGGCGAGGGTCGTATCCACCTTATCGATAATAGGCACCGTTTTCGTGGAGATCATGTCGGTGATGCTGCTCTCTGTAAAAGCGATCAGCCGCTCTCCGCCATTATACAGTTTGGTGCTGTGGCCAAGGTAGAGGTTAACGGCTTTACCACCCAGCAGGTCAGAACTGGCTAGGCTGGCAATCGTTGAATCGCCTACAGCCACATTCTTCTGCACTTCGATCTGCACTTTTATTTTGTTTCCCTGGTCAGTCAGCAGCTGCATGTCCTGTACGGTGCCCACCTGTATGCCATTCAGAACAACAGGGTTTGAAATGGTCAGGCCGTCCACATTATCATATACTACATAATACTGGTGGGTGTTCGAGAAGAGGCTGGAGCCTTTTAAGAACATAAACCCGACATACAGAATAACGGCTGCTATGATACCTAGCAGCGCAACTTTAAGTTCTTTGGATATCTTCACGTAGGAATATTTGGCTTTGTTGGTTAGTTCATCGCCTCAAGCTCCTGTTTATAAGCCTTGAAAGCACGATATATACCTGATGCCATATACGATTGCCCCGACTTATCGTTAAGAAATTTTTCTTCTGTCGGATTTGTCAAAAAGCCACACTCTATTAAAACGCTCGGCATGTACGACTTCCAGAGCACCAAAAAGGGGGCTTGTTTCACGCCGCGGCTGCTGCGGCCTACCTTACTTTTAAACTCATGTTCTACTTTTTCAGCGAAGCGCAGGCTGTTGTCAATGTAGGCACTTTGCTGCAGGGCAAACAGGATGTGGTTCTGAGGCGCATTCGGATCAAACCCGTTATACTTGTCCTTGTAGTTGTCTTCCTGCAGAATTACCGCATTCTCGCGCTTGGCCACCCTCAGGTTGCCTTCTGATTTCTGCAAACCCATCGTATAGGACTCGGTGCCATAGGCAGCAGAAGGGCCGGAATTGAGATGGATGGAAATAAACAGATCGGCGTTATTTTTATTAGCAATCCCGGCCCGGTCGGCCAGTTCTACGAACGTATTATCGTGGCGGGTATAGATTACTTTCACATCCGGCATGTTCTCCTCGATCATGCTCCCCACCTGTAGGGCCAACTTCAAGGCTACGTCCGCTTCGTGAGAGAACTTGCCATTACAACCCACATCTTTCCCCCCGTGGCCGGCATCTATTACCACCGTGTGTAATTTGTACTCTTTGCGAAACTCTAGCTTACTGGAGGTACACAATAAAAGAATGATAGCCAGAAACGAAACAGCAACAATATTTTTCACAACGTTCGTTAGTTTAAAAGCTAAAAGAATAACTTTGTACAAATTAAATAAAACTTTAGGGAAGTCTGAAGAAATTGCGCCACATTTTAATCTTTTTACTGCTACTGCAGTTTAGCACACTTTCTCCGCAAGCCGTAAGGGCGCAGACCATACCGCGCATGAGTGTTCCGCCACAGGATACCCTGAAAGCTACGCAAGATTCAGTGACACTGGCCGCCCCCAAAGGAGATATTGAGACGACTATCAAATACTCTGCCAGGGACTCTATTCAGTTTGAGGTAGAGCGGAAAGTGGTGCACCTCTACGGCGACGCCAAGATCAACTATGGCGAGATGTCGCTGAGCGCAGCTTACATTGAAATCAATTACGACACCAACACCTTAACGGCCTCTGCCCAGACCGATTCTACCGGCAAAGAAGTAGGCGTACCTTTGTTTTCGCAGGGGGCCGAGTCGTATGCCGCCAAGCAAATTGCTTTTAACTACAAAACCAAGCGCGGACGAATTGCACAGGTGGTGACGCAGCAGGGCGAAGGCTACATTCACTCAGAAGTGGTAAAACGGGATGCAGATAATGAATTCTTCGGGTACCACAACATGTATACGACCTGCAACCTGGAGCACCCGCATTTTTACATTAATGCCACCCGCATAAAAGCCATTCCAAACGACAAGGTCATGTCAGGGCCTTTTAACCTGGTAATTGGTGGCATTCCGACGCCGCTGGGTTTCCTTTTCGGCCTCTTTCCAACGCCCCGTGCCGGGCGCTCTTCCGGCGTTATTGTTCCTAGCTTTGGCGAATCAGGCTTACGGGGCTTTTACCTTCAAAATGGTGGCTACTACTTTGCCTGGAACGACTACATCGGCACCCAACTGACAGGAAGCGTTTACTCGCTCGGCAGCTACGACGTTAACATGGCCAACACGTATCAAAAACGCTATGCTTACAGAGGTAGCCTGAACTTCCAGTATTCTTTTCTGAAATTAGATGAAGCCGATGTAGCTGAATCGCGCTCAACTAACAACCTGGCCCGCTACCTGCCAAAAAATAATCGTGCTTTTGCTATCCAGTGGTCGCATACACCGGTGATGAAGCCCGGCCAGGGGCGTTTTTCAGCTAGCGTAAATGCCCGAAGCAGCATGGAGAAAAGCCTGAATTATAACAGCGCAGCCAATTACCTGGCGGCCAGCCTTAACTCCACTATCTCTTATCAGAAAAACATCGAGAATTCTCCTTTCAGCTATGCCATTACGCTGCAACAGGGGCAGAATACATCTGGTGTCATGAACTTTACGCTGCCGGACATTAACCTGAGTATGTCGCAGACAAGTATATCCGATCTGTTCGGCGGAACGTCCACTGGCAAGTGGTATGAGAAATTCCAGATAGGCTATGGCGTGCGGTTCCAGAACTCTATCGACAACATTGTTCGTGCCCGCCAAATTTCAGGGATTGATGCCATCGGCGAAACCACCAATACCGATACCATTGCCATCAACATGAATAACCTGGGCAGACTTTGGAAGAATGGCCGCCGCAGCGCCATCCATAACTTCTCTTTCAGCTTGGGTAACTACAAAGTGCTGCGCTACCTGAACTTTACGCCCAGCGTAAGTTACCAGGAAACATGGCTAGACCAGAAGTATACTTACAGCTTTGACCCGGACTCGCAGAAAGTACGCATTGATACAGCCAATTTTGGCCGGGTGTACAATTATAACGCTGGCGCTTCGCTCTCTACCCAGATCTATGGCACTTATGTGGTAAACGGCAAACGCATACAGGCGATCCGGCACAAGATCACGCCAAGCATAACCTACTCCTACCGTCCGGACTTCGGTTCACAGAGCTTCGGCTTTTACCAGGATCTGCAAACGGGAGTCGATACCACGACCAACCTGCCTGTGTATACTAACCTGGGCCGGTTTAATACTGGTTTGCCTGGCCGGGGGCTCCAAAGCGCCATTTCTTTTGGGGTGCAGCAGAACCTGGAAATGAAGGTGAAATCCAGCAATGACTCCACAGGTAACAAGTTTGAAAAAGTAAGCCTGATCGACAACCTGGGCATCAGCGGGAGCTATAACATGGCGGCGGAGACCTTCAAGTTCAGTACCATTAACATGAACATGAATACGCGCCTGTTTAAAAAGGTCAACATACAAGCTGGGGCTGCTTTCGACCCTTACCAGCACGACAGCACAGGTAACCGCGTCAACGAATTTGTGTTTGACATATCACGGTTTAAACTGGCATCGCTCACAAATGCTCGACTTACCATCGGTGCCAGCCTTAACCCGAACGATAGCCGCAGCAATGAAAGAGTAGCCCCGACCAACCTGCCCGCCCTGCAGCGCGACCAGGACCCGCTCATTCCGGAATACATCGATTTTAAGATTCCCTGGACGCTGACAGTAGATTATACCCTGAATTACAGCCGAGCCTTTGGGATTGACGCCAGAACAGGCCTGGCAAGGGCAAACACCATTACGCAGACGTTAGGTTTGAATGGTTCGCTGAGTTTGACGGAAAAATGGAAGATCAACTATAATACCGGGTACGACTTTACGAACAAGAACATCTCTTATACCAGCGTGAACATTTCGCGCGACCTGCACTGCTGGGACATGAGCATTGGCTGGATACCTTTCGGCCTGCAGCGCAGCTATAACTTTACCATTAACGCCCGTTCTGCGCTCCTACGCGACCTGAAGCTGACGAAACGCAGCTCCAACAATTTATACTATTAGCAGAAGCAGCCACACAAAATGTGGCTGTTTTTGGTTCTAATTTCATAGCTTTACAGCATCACTAGCGTATCTCTGCTTATGTCTGTTCATAAATCCGACGTAAAAATAATTACCACACACCAGCTGCAGAACATGAAGGACCGCGGCGAGAAAATATCCATGTTGACGGCTTACGACTTCTCGATGGCCAGTATACTGGATGCCGCCGGTGTAGATGTGCTGCTGGTAGGCGACTCTGCCTCTAACGTAATGGCAGGGCACGAAACCACGTTGCCCATCACGCTGGATCAGATGATCTATCATGCCTCTTCGGTGGTGCGGGCTGTTAAACGCGCTTTTGTGGTGGTAGACATGCCGTTTGGCTCTTATCAGGGCAACTCCTCCGAAGCACTTCGTTCCGCTATCCGCATCATGAAAGAATCTGGAGCACATGGCATTAAACTGGAAGGTGGCGCTGAGATAAAGGATTCTGTTACCCGCATTTTAAGCGCGGGCGTACCGGTGATGGGGCACCTGGGCCTTACGCCGCAATCTATCTATAAATTTGGCACCTATTCAGTGCGGGCAAAAGAAGACGCTGAAGCGCAGAAGCTGCTGGAAGATGCCCAACTGCTGCAGGAACTTGGATGCTTTGCCATCGTGCTGGAGAAGATTCCGGCAGCCCTGGCCCGCCGTGTTGCTGAGTCGCTCCAGATCCCGATCATAGGCATTGGCGCCGGCCCTCATGTGGATGGCCAGGTGCTGGTAGTACACGACATGTTGGGCATCAACAAAGAGTTCAAGCCCCGTTTTCTGCGCCGCTACGCCGAGCTGCACACCATCATGACCGATGCCGTGCAGCACTATGTGAAAGACGTAAAGAGCCGCGATTTCCCGAACGAGCAGGAAGCGTATTAGAAGTTGGGGAGTTAAAAGTTAGAAAGTTATACTTGCCGTTGCGCTAGAAATTATTCTAGAAATTAGAGCGATCAGGAATGCTATAGCCAGCCATACTTGCAGTTGCTCCACCATTAGTTCTAATTCATAATTTCTAACTCATCATTTATTATTAAAGCCCATGGCTTTAGACGTTCTTTTTGAGGATAACCATGTGCTTGTGGTCAACAAACCGGCCGGATGGCTGGTACATGGCGACGAAACTGGCGACACTACCTTGGCTGATCTGGCGAAAGCTTACTTAAAAGAGAAGTATAACAAGCCAGGTAATGTATTTGTGGGCGTGGTGCACCGCCTCGACCGGCCGGTGAGCGGTGTCGTGCTGCTGGCTAAAACATCCAAAGCCCTTTCCCGCCTTAATGAGCTGTTCCGCAGCAACAAGACCTGTAAAACCTATTGGGCCATTGTGCAAAACAGGCCACAGCCAGAGCAGGGTACGCTGGTGCACTGGCTCGTAAAAGACAGCAGCCGGAATGTAACCAAAGCCTTTGCCAAAGAAAATAAAAGTGGCCTGCGTGCTGAGCTGCACTACAAATTACGCAACACACAGGACGGGCATTATCTGGTGGAGGTAAACCCCATTACAGGGCGGCCACACCAGATACGCGTGCAGCTAGCCTCCCTTCGCTGCCCTATAGTGGGCGATCTGAAGTATGGCGCCCCTGCCCCACTCCCCGACAAAAGCATCGCCTTACACGCACGGCAATTGCAGTTTGAGCACCCGACGCTTAAAACACTGATAACAGTTAGCGCGCCGCTGCCCGCCTGCCCGGTATGGTCGCCTTTCCGGCACCTGCAGTAAGGCCGTCGGAGTTGAAATATGATTTTCATCACTTTTCTGAACTTTTACTTCCTTTAGTATATTTAACTTAAAATTCGTGTTGTAGATTTGTAAACAAGTGGCATGGTTATAGATTATAACCTGCTCCTTCAAAACTCAACCATAACAACATCTTACATATTCTTAATGGCAATTCTTGTATTCTTTGTGGTGCACTGGTACCTGTCGCTGTTCGTGCAAACATTTTTCCTGCACCGCTACGCCGCACACAAAATGTTCACGATGACTCCTTTCTGGGAGAAATCATTTTACCTGCTGACGTATGTGGCACAGGGCTCCTCTTTTCTGTCGCCCCGCGCTTACGCCATTCTGCACCGCATGCACCATGCGTTCTCCGATACAGAGCAGGACCCGCACTCGCCGCACTTTTCTAACAATGCGTTCACGATGATGTGGAAGACCAAAGAGATTTATAATAACGTGCTCAACAACCGCGTGGAGCCGGAGCGCCGCTTTGAGGGCAACTACCCACTGTGGCCCGCTCTGGAAAAGCTCGGCGACTCCTACTACTCCCGCATTGGTTGGGGCGTCGGTTATGTGCTGTTCTACATTGCGTTTGCCCAGCAGTGGTGGATGTTCCTGCTGCTGCCAATTCACTTTTTGATGGGCCCGGTGCACGGCGCCATCGTAAACTGGAGCGGACACAAGTATGGCTACCAGAACTTTGATAACAACGACAAGTCCCGCAACTCCCTGTTCTTCGACTTTCTGACTGGCGGCGAGCTATTCCAGAACAACCACCACAAGTTGCCAAACCGCGTGAACTTCGGTGTGAAGTGGTGGGAGGTAGACCCTACCTGGCCCGTGATCTGGACGCTGAACAAGCTGCGCGTTATCAAACTAAAGCCTGCCAGGCTAAAAGAAAGAGCAAAGGCGGCTGCCTAAGTATAAACAGAAAGCCCTCCCACAGCGGAGGGTTTTCTGTTTATACATTATTCTGCTACCCTGCCAGGCATAACAAGAGGCGTGGTCTTATACTTAGCCCCTTGAGCCCCTGCAAGGTATGTTTCTAAAAGAATCGAAAAACTTTGTATCAACCCAAATAAATTTCCTACCTTTGCGGTTCTAAAAATGGCGGACGGGATTCGCCGACTTAACACTTATATAACCAATGGCAGTAAAAATCAGACTGGCCCGCAGAGGCCGAAAGAAAAAAGCGATCTATGATATCGTAGTAGCTGACGCGAGAGCACCACGTGATGGTAAGTTCATCGAGAAACTGGGCACTTACAACCCTAACACCAACCCTGCTTCCATCAACTTTGATGAGATCAAGGCGTTTGAGTGGGTGATGAATGGCGCTCAGCCAACTGACACGGTAAAGGCCATGCTGTCATACACGGGCGTACTGTACAAGAAACACCTGCAAATCGGTGTAATCAAAGGCGCTATCACGCAGGAAACAGCTGATTCTCGTTTCACAGACTGGAAAGAAGCAAAATCTGCTAAGATAGAAGGCAAGCGTCAGGACCTGGGTACTGCAAAAGAAGCGGCTCGTAAAGCTGCGCTGGATGCTGAAACCAAGAAGAAAGAAGCACGTGCCGAGGCAATCCGTCAGCGTGAAGCTGAGAAGGCTGCCGCAAACGCACCTGCCGCTGAAGAAGCTCCGGAAGCACCTGCTGCTGAAGGCGAAACTACTGAAGAACAAGCATAATTTTTGGTGCCATGAACCAGGATGCCTGCTTTTTGCTAGGACATATTGTGAAGACCCATGGCACTAAAGGGCAAGTGGTCGCGTTTTTTGACGTAGACTATCCCGAGGATTATGATGAGCTGGAATCAGTCTTCCTGGAACAGAAGGGAAGGCTGATTCCTTTTTTTATTGAGGACATGGAGCCGCAGCAGAAAGGCCGGTTTATCATTCGTTTTGAGGATATCAACACGATGGAGCAAGCGGAGACACTGCGCGGAACAGCCCTTTACCTGCCCCTCGACGAGCTTCCGGAACTGGATGCAGATCAGTTTTACTTTCATGAGGTGATCGGCTATACCGTTGTGGACGAAAACCACGGACGGCTCGGCACTGTGAAAGAGTTTTACGACCTGCCCCAGCAGCAATTAATGGCCATGGACTACCTGAACCAGGAGATGCTGATACCCGTTATGGGCGAGATTATGCTGCATGCTGACCATGAGGCCAAAGAGCTGCACGTAAAGCTGCCCGAAGGCCTGCTGGAAGTATACACCCAACCCGCCAGCCCCGACGACGAGGACACGGAGCAAGAATCATAATGCGCTTTGATATCATCAGCTGCCAGCCCGATCTGCTGGACAGCCCTTTCAGCCATTCCATACTTAAGCGGGCGCAACAAAAGCAGCTGGTGGAAGTGCAGGTACATGACCTGCGCAAGTATGCCATCAACAAGCACGGCCAGATAGACGATTATGCGTTTGGCGGCGGTGCCGGAATGGTGATGATGATCGAGCCGATAGACAAGTGCATTTCAGAACTGAAAGCAGCACGCCCCTACGATGCCGTGATTTACATGACACCGGATGGACAGGTGCTGAACCAGCGCATGGCCAACCAATTCTCGTTGCTGCAAAACGTTATTATACTTTGCGGCCACTACAAAGGGGTGGATGAACGTGTACGGCAGCTGTTTGTTACCCACGAGGTGAGCATTGGCGACTATGTGCTCTCTGGCGGGGAGTTGGGAGCCGCCGTATTGGCTGATGCCATCATCCGCCTGATACCAGGTGTGCTGAACGACGAGTCATCGGCATTAACGGATTCTTTTCAGGATGGGCTGCTGGCTCCGCCTGTTTATACCCGGCCCGCAGCCTACAAGGGTTTGCAGGTACCCAGTATTCTATTGTCGGGAGACGGACCAAAAATAGACGAATGGCGCTTTGAGCAGGCTGTAGTACGTACCAGGCAGCGCCGCCCCGACCTATTGGCCGAATAAGCCTGCCTGCTGGAAGGTCCACTTACTGCTGCGGTTTTTCTGAGGAAAGCCGCGTAGCAAAAATTACATTTTTTTTCTGCAAAAGTTCTTATCTAATAAATAATTACATATCTTTGCAGTCCGAATTTTGAAGAAGATACTTTTAAGAGAATAGCCATCATGAGCGAACTAATTAAATTCATAGAGCAGGAATCGACAGACAAACGCGCCTCTTTTCCTAAGTTCCAGGCCGGTGACACGATCAATATTCACGTAAAGATTCGTGAGGGCAACAAAGAGCGTATCCAGCAGTTCCAGGGCGTTGTAATCCAGCGCAAGAACATCAATACAAATGGTGAGACTTTTACTGTAAGAAAGGTATCTAACCAAATCGGACTTGAGCGTATCTTCCCGCTTCTTTCTCCTTCTATCGAGAAAATCGATCTGATCAGAAAAGGTAAAGTGAGAAGAGCCCGCCTGTACTACCTGCGTGGCCTGCAAGGCAAAGCTGCTCGTATCAAAGAAAGAAGATAAAAGTACCTGTTTTCATAATTGTAGTGAAAGAGGAACTGCCCCGGCAGCTCCTCTTTTTTTTGCCCCTACTTACGCGTTCGCCTGATGCGTTTACCAGCCACCGTTGTGTATATTTGCACATGACAAAATTACTGATGCGCTACCTGTTGCTGTTTCCGCTGCTAGCCCTTCTCTCTGCCTGCAAAACAGACTATGCCAACCTGCCCACCTACTCTGCGAACAAACAGCTGCAGGCTGTGATAGAAACACCGGCAGGCAGCAGCCAGCCACTAAGGTATGACCGCCAGACAAAAGCGTTTGTTCCTGTAAAGGAAGCAGGAAAAGAACAGGTAATAGCCTACCTGCCCTACCCGGCCAACTTCGGGTTTATCCCCTCTACTGAAGTAAGCAGCAGCGGCGAAGGGCTGGAAGTACTGGTGCTGGCCGGAAGCCGGGAACCGGGAACCGTGCTGGAAGTAATTCCTTTGGGCGTACTGCAGCTGGAGACTGCCGGTGAACTGGAGCACATCATCGTTGCTATTCCCGCACGCCCAAGTGAGCAGACCATCGCTACTGCCGACTTTAGCAGCTTCAGCCGGCAGTACCCCACCGTAAAGTATATGCTGCAAACATGGTTCGCTCATCACAACCCCACTGCGCGCACCAATTTTGTTGGTTGGCGCGATAATAGGTTCGCCGATGAAGAGATTCAGCGTTGGATGAAGCTGTAAAAGCCAGCGGCCCGGTTATACTTAGTATAACCGGGCCGCTGGCTTTTACAAGTATAAAGTTCTACTTGATGTCCTGTAGTTTTGCGCGTACAGCATCTACCGATTTCCCCATCTCCACAACCTGCTGTCGGCTGGCTTCCTGTTTCTTCTGGTTGTTTAGTACATCCTGCTCCAGTTGCTTCAGCTCGTCACCGTTGCGTACCAGTTCTGCTTCCAGTTCCTGCTTGCGTTTCTTGTTCTTCTCAATGTTTACCTGTATGTCGTTGGCTTCCTTCACTACGCGGTCTTGTTCCAACTTGGTAGCGCGCAGCACCTCTTCGGCGGCATTGATCTGGCGGAGCACGTCCTCACGGTAAAGTTTGCGGGCAAAGCCGCGCATAAAGTTTTCAGCGGCAGTATACTCTTTCGGAGTGGCAGCCTTGTCTACATACGCTACGCCCAAGTCCAGCGACCACCATACATAACTGCCCTGCGCATCGCTGCCCACTGTTGACAGTACCCGCATCGGCGCATCCGAAATAGTATCGATCACGGCCCCTTCAACTGTATACACACCCTTGCTTGACTTTACCTTACCCGCTTTCCGGCCCAGGTAATCTTTCCAGGATTTCTCCACCACCTTTGTATCCAATTGCACCGAAAGCTGCTGCCCCCGACGCAGGACACCATTAATAGCTTGTTCTTTTTCACTTACCTGTACTGATTGTGCCTGGCACAGGCTGCCTGTTAAGAGCAGCAAGACCAGCAAAAAGCCTTTTACACGCATGGGTGTCATCCTTTAAATTGTACTGTTTAATGATTCTCAATTGCGTACGAAAATATGAAATAGCCTTGAGAAACAGCGTGCTGCCGGGGATTATTTTAGCAGAAAATTGGTTTGGCATTCCCGTATACTACACTACCTTTGCATACTTATGCCCGTTGCAACGGCACAATGTTTGGCCGGTTGTGAAACATTCAGCAACTGCAATTTGTTGCAGAGTACTATGAGGATAACCGTTTGCCGGAAAGAACACTTTAACGCCGCTCACCGCCTGCATAACCCTGCCTGGAGCGACACACAGAATGCCGAAGTATTTGGCAAATGCAATAACCCAAATTATCATGGCCATAATTACGAGCTGATCGTGAAGCTGACAGGCCCGGTAGATCCGGACACAGGTTATGTATATGACCTGAAAAAATTAAGTCACCTGATACAGCAGGAAGTGATCGATAAGTTTGATCACAAAAACCTGAACCTGGATACGGAAGAATTTAAAAGCCTTAATCCGACTGCCGAGAACATTGCAGCGGTGATCTGGCAAAGTCTGCGGCCCAAGATCAGCGATACCTACGGTCTGTCCGTAACACTATATGAAACTGAACGAAACTTTGTGGAATATAATGGATAATCCCCACATAGATACTGAAGACGAAGCGATGGATGATCATGTGATGACCTCGCTGGAGACACCGTTGCGCGCAGATGCCTTTGACATGCCGGACGAAGAAAAGATCCGGATTATTTCGGAACATTTTAGCGAAATCATGCACACGCTGGGCCTGGACCTGACCGATGATAGCCTGAAAGGTACGCCGGCCAGGGTGGCTAAAATGTACGTGAAGGAGATCTTTCACGGCCTTGACCCCAAAAACAAACCGGTAGTGCGCCGCTTTGAGAACAAGTACCAGTATAATCGCATGCTGGTAGAGCGCGACATTACAGTTTACTCTTCCTGTGAGCATCATTTTGTACCGATCATTGGCAAGGCACATGTGGCCTATATTCCTAACGGACATGTGATCGGCTTGTCGAAGCTGAACCGCATTGTGCACTACTATGCCCGCCGCCCGCAGGTGCAGGAGCGCATGACCATGCAGATCGCCAATGAGTTGAAGGAAGCATTGCAAACAGAGAATGTAGCCGTGCTGATTGAGGCAGACCATCTTTGTGTGATGAGCCGTGGTGTGAACGATGTGAGTAGTAGCACAATCACAGCAGAGTACTCCGGGCTATTCCAGGAAGTGCAATACCGCAGCGAGTTTCTGGGCCATATTCGTACAGGCAAGTAATTATTTTCGCACACTTACCGGCTTGCCGTATACTTATTGCGCAATAGCTTGTTATAAGGCAACAGAACTATACCCTATCCTCGTATAGAAGCAATTCTATATTTCCAATCTAATGAACAACTATGCCAGGTAAGATACTGATTACAGGCGGCTCAGGTTTAATAGGCATGCGCCTCTCCGAAATGCTGATTGACCTGGGTTACGAAGTGGCGCTTCTCAGCCGTGAGCCGGAGAAGGTTTCGACCTATAAAGCATTTAAGTGGGATGTGCAGAATGACTATATTGATGAAGACGCCATCGGCTATGCTGACTATATCGTGAACCTGGCCGGCGCCAGTGTTGCCAGCAATAAATGGACGGAAGAACGGAAAAAGCAGATCTACAATAGCCGCGTGGACGGCATAAAGCTGCTTCACCGGTGCCTACGCGAAACAGACCACCATGTGAAAGGCTTTGTTTCTGCTTCGGCCATTGGTATCTACGGCGACTCTGGCGAACAGCTGATGTCGGAGGAAAGTATGCTGGGCGATGATTTTCTGGCTTATGTGTGCAAAGCCTGGGAAGAAACTGCCTGGCAGATGCGAGATTTGAACATGCGTACTGTTATACTGCGGCTCGGCATTGTGCTCAGCAGCAAAGGGGGTGCACTGCCGCAACTGGCTCGGCCTGTTAAACTGCTGGCTGGCGCGCCGCTGGGTACAGGCAAGCAGTACATGTCCTGGATCCACATCGATGATGTATGCCGCATCTTTATCAAAGCCATGGAAGACACGCAGATGACAGGTGTATACAATGCCGTAGCGCCACATCCTGTGACCAATAAGGAATTTACGCAGGAATTGGCTGAGGTAATGAAGCGCCCGCTGGTGCTACCCAAAGTGCCTGCTTTTGCTATAAACCTGGTATTTGGAGAAAAGAGCGAAGTAGTGCTGGCAAGCCAGCGCGTGAGCGCCAACAAGATCAAACATACCGGCTTTACTTTCGAGTATAACCACCTGGAAGAAGCGCTGGAATCTTTTTATGATAAAAACCACCAGTAAGATCCTCCTCCTGAAAAGAAAAGGCCAGCTATGAAAATAGCTGGCCTTTTCTTTTATACTATACGGCCTATACGGCAGTGTACGCTTACAAAATACTGCCTCCATTCAGCAGGTTCAGCACCGAATCTATGGCTGTAGAATCGACCACTACTTTTTTCGGTAGCACCGTGGTGCAGTTGTAGTTCTTGGTAATCTTAACGGTAGGCTTCGGGAAAGGCCCCATCGTATAGCCCAAGTCCTTGTCTTTGTATATATCTTCCATAAACAAGCCAAAAACCGGCAGCGCGGTCTTAGAGCCCTCACCCAGTTCGGATGTGCGGAAGTGAATGCTGCGGTCCTCTCCCCCTACCCAAACACCTGTCACCAGGTCTTTGGTAACGCCCATGTACCAGCCGTCGGAGTGGTTAGAGGTGGTACCTGTTTTGCCGCCGATCTGGTTGCCGTTCTTCCAGAGGTCATACTCCCACAGTGCCTGCGAGGTGCCGCCGGGCTCTTCCATACCGCCTTTCAGCATGTGCATCATCAGGAACGCTGTTTCAGTACTCAGCACTTTCTTCTGCTTCGGCACAAACTGGTGTAGCAGGTTTCCGTTGCGGTCTTCAATGCGGGTAATAAACATGGGCTTGGTGTAAAAACCGCGGTTCGGGAAGGTGCTGTAAGCGGCCACCATCTCATAGATAGAGACATCGCTCGGTCCAAGGCCAATAGAAGGCACCGACTCCAGCGGGCTCGTAATACCCAGCCGGTGCGCATACTTCACCACGGTTTCCCAGCCAATATTTTCTGTTAGCTGCGCGGTTACCACGTTTACTGACTTGCCCATGGCACGGCGCAGGGTCATGGGAGCGCCGGTATACTGCCAGTCAGCATTGGTAGGTGACCAGCTCTTTTTCTCGCCTTTCTCCATGTAGTTGATCGTGATGCGCTTGTCCACAATTTTATCACAGGGCGAGTAGCCGTTGTCGATGGCAGCCACATACACAAAAGGCTTAAAGGTGGAACCAGGCTGGCGCCGTGCCTGCTTTACGTGGTCATACTTAAAGTATTTGAAGTTGATGCCGCCCACCCAGGCTTTGATGTGCCCCGTAAACGGGTCCATCGTCATCATACCGCCATGCAGGAAATGCTTGTAATAAGCCAGTGAATCGAGCGGCGACATACGGACCGTTTTCTCCAGCGAGTCGTTGTCCCAGGTAAACACCTTCATCTCGTGCGGGGTGTGCAGGGCGCGGCTGATCGCAAGGGTATCATTCCCATACTCTTTCTTTAGGCGGTGGTAATAAGCGGTGCGCTTAATGGTTTCATCTATAAACCCAGGTATTTCCTTGTTATGCTCGTCCACCCACGGGTTTTTACCTTTCCAGTGGTTATCAAAGCGGTGTTGCAGGGCGCGCATCTGCTTCTCCATTGCTTCCTCTGCGTATGCCTGCATCCTAGAGTCAATGGTAGTGTATATCTTAAGGCCATCGCGGTACAAGTCGTAGCCGTTCTGCTTGCACCACTCGTTCAGGTACTCGGCCACAGCGCCTCTGAAATACGTAGCCGGACCTTCATAGTGCGTTTCTACGCTGTAATCCAGCCCCAGGGGCAACTGCTGCAGCGAGTCGGCCTGTGCCTGTGTGATGTAGGCATACTTGGCCATCTGGTCCAATACCGTGTTGCGGCGGCGGGTGGCATTGCGGGGATTGTAGCGGGGGCTATAGTATGTTGGTGCCTTCAGCAGGCCCACCAGCACGGCGGCCTGCTCTGTTTTCAGGCTGTCCGGCGATACATGAAAAAAGGTCTTGGCTGCCACCTTGATGCCGAAAGAGTTTGACCCGAAGTCCACCGTATTCAGGTACATCGCCAGTATCTCCTCTTTGGTATAGCGCTGCTCCAGCTTGATGGCCGTGAGCCATTCCTTTGTTTTAGAGATAATGATGTTGAGCACCGGAATATGGCCCAGCACACCTTTCGAGTCGTCTGTACGGGTTTTATACAGGTTCTTGGCGAGCTGCTGCGTAATGGTACTAGCTCCACGCGCATCGCCATGCAAGCTGCCGTAGGCCGCGGACACGATAGCAGCCGGGTCGATGCCGGAGTGCTCGTAAAAGCGAACGTCTTCAGTGGCAATAAGGGCATTGATGAGCTTGGGCGACATTTTTTTGAACGACACCGGGCTGCGGTTCTCCTCAAAGTACTTCCCGATCAGTTTGCCATCAGATGTATACAGTTCCGAAGCCTGATCAGTGCGGGGGTTTTCCAGTTTATCCAGGCTGGGAGAGGTGCCAAAAAGGTACAGCAGGTTATACTCTACGCTCAGCAGGTAAATTACAACCAGGGCAAATCCGAGGATAAATATCCGCCAGACAGTCCTGATGACGCTACCGTATATGGATCTTTTTTTAGGGATTATTTTTTCTTGCTCTTGCGGCATGATGTTCAAACAGAGAGAGGTCTCTTAAAATTCCGTTCACACTTGGTTCAAAACGTTCGCAAATATACCTTTTGTACAGCACTTCTGATGTTTAACCTTCCAAAACTTAGTGAAAGGCTAATCTACAGCGTCGTTTTTTTATTTGTAGCTGCCTATATTTGCCTCGATTGGTAACGCACATAGCCCCGCCACATGCAGGAAAAACAACAACAGGCCCTTGAGAGGCTCCTGGAAATACCGCTCACCAAAGCTACCCGCCAGGGCACCGTTCAGTATTTCCACTTTGGCAAAGCGCACTATACTACCCCGCAGGGCTTGGTGCTGGATGTAGGTGCCTATACCTTAGCTCTAAATTGCCCCTGGCACCTGCAGCAGCCTCAACATGACCCGATTAACCACAGCGATGTGTTTGTGCGCAGGCGCGAAGCCGGTTTGCCAACACCGGTATGGGACTGGAAAGTGCCAGGTGCCAGCCTCCGCGACCAGCGCTTAGCAGCGCTGATAAAGACCGGCACTACATTAGTGGTTCTGCGCGTGGAGGAGCAGCCAGCTCAGGGATTTATACTTCATTTCGCTGCCGGAAGCCAGCTTGTAGTTACGCCGGACCCGGCACAGCCCATGCCAGAATACTGGCAGCTGTTCAGCAATACCAGCGATTTTACCTATTGCGCCGGCGCTGCGGCAGCGGGCTAAGGCACTTAAGCCTGGCGAAGCTGTTCCGCTGCCTCTGGTATATTTGGTAAGCACCGCAACGGGTCAGCAGTAACTTTTACAGCGGAGGGCTAGTATGGGCTAATGTACCTGACTGCTGCCCTTGAACTTTCGCCTGCAACTTTTTGAACTGGAAGACCTGTCCTGGTTTCCACATAGTATCCGGCAGGGTATGCTTGATTTCCTGCGCTTTATGATTTCGAAGCTCGGCGCCTATGAAGCCGCCTTGCCGCTGCTGCAGGAATTACTCGAGCAAACGCAGCAGCGCCACATCACCGACCTGTGCTCCGGTGCCGGCGGGGGTATCGCGGTGGTGCAGCAGCAGATCAGTCAGCGTATGGGCACTCCTATTCGCATTACGCTTAGTGATCTATATCCCAACTTTCCAGCTTATTCTTATTTAAAAAAGCAATCTGCGGGAGGTCTGGATTTTATAGCGGAGCCGATTGATGCCACGCATGTGCCGGCATCTGTCAACGGGGTGCGCACCATCTTCTCCTCTTTCCACCACTTTCCGCCGCATCTTGCCCGGGCAATTCTGCAGGATGCAGCCGACAAACGGGCAGCCATCGGCGTATTTGAAGGTGCCCGCAAGAGTTGGCTGGAAATGTTGCTGCTATGGTTCGTTTTTCCGCTGCTTATACTGGTTATCACTCCTTTTATCAGGCCTTTTAAGCTTAGCAGACTAATTTTTACGTATCTTATACCCCTAATCCCCTTAGGCATTCTATGGGATGGCACCGTCTCGCTGCTTCGCCTTTACACCCCCGAAATGCTGCAAAGGCTTGTTGCTGGTGTACAAACAGAAAATTATACCTGGCGCACCGGCAGGGTGGGTACACGGTTCGGCAAACACGTGATTTACCTCATCGGGTATCCGACGGTGTAATATTTTAGTAGCTAATTACCTGAGACGTGAAGTCGTGGTTGATGCTTGTGCCTTTTGCTTCTAATGTAAAGCACCAGCACATGGCTATGTTTTATTTGCTGCAGGTGTTATCTGAATAAATTTATAATAAATACCAGATGAAAAGCTACAGAGATGCCCTGACACTGATGCGCATTCCTTTTTCCCTTTACCTGATGCCCGTCTTCTGGTTTGCCTTGAGTACGCTGTATCGCTTTGGTGCAGGGCAAGCAATAGCGGTATTCCTGCTGCTGCATTTACTGGTATACCCTGCCAGCAATGGCTATAACTCCTATTATGACCGGGATGAGGGCAGCATCGGCGGTTTAAAACATCCTCCCAGGGTAACCAGGCAGCTGATGCACCTGGTGCTGCTGTTTGATGTGCTGGCTGTTGGGCTGAGTTTGTTCCTTTCCCCGCTTTTTGCTGTGCTGGTCGCCCTATACCTGCTCATTTCTAAAGCGTATAGTTACGAGGGTATCCGGCTGAAGCGGTATCCGATCCTGAGCACTTTTGTCGTTACCTTTTTTCAGGGTGCCTTTACCTATGGTATGGTACAGATCGGCGTAGGCTTACCGCCCCAACAGGTGCTGCAAACACCTAACTTCTGGTTTGCACTGGTGAGCACGCTTTTTCTCTGTGGCTCCTATCCACTTACCCAGATTTACCAGCACAACGAAGACAGCCGCCGTGGCGACCGCACGCTCAGTTTACTGCTTGGCATACAGGGAACGTACCTTTTCGCGGCTGCCAGTTTAATGGCGGGTGCCGGCCTGCTGATGTGGCTGTACATCACAACGAAGCAGCATCATAGTATCTTTATATTCCTGGCCTGTACGGCTCCGGTGGTGTACTTCTTTAGTACCTGGGTACTGCGTGCCCGGCAAAACCCGGAAGCGGTGAACTATGAGAATACTATGCAGATGAACAAAATCTCATCTGTTTGTATCAGCGCTGCTTTTATTGTGATCACCCTACTGCGGCTATACTTGTAGCAGCAAAACGTTGCCCTGTGTTTGCGTATACAGGTTAAACGATATACTTACCTATGAAATTTCTGCACGTTCTGCTGGCTGGCATCGCCGGCACTGCCGCCATGACAGCTTTCCTGTACCTCCTCTCCTACGCCACGCACCGGGTGATGAAAGTAATCAAAGTATTGGGCACCATGCTCCTCTTCCGGACGCAACCGGACGGCGCACTTTCCGATGCTTTCAGCACGAAAGTAATCGGTACAATCGCACACTACAGCATTGGCGCGTTCTTCGCCGTGGTGTATTTAGCCTTATGGGATTCCGGTGTAGGGCTGGTTTCGGCATCCTGGTCGCTGCTATTCGGCGTAGCCAATGGAGTTGTGGGGATGTTCGCCTGGTATACATTGTTCCTGGTACATCCAAAACCGCCTCTCATTAAGTTAAAAACCTACCTGATCACGCTCGTTTTTGCGCATCTTGTATTCGCGTTTATCACTTTCTATGCATATTATCTGCTCTCAGAGCCGGATTATACCTTCTGGCAATAAGTATTTTCAACTGTATTGGTTAACGATTTAACGCCTTCCTACCCTCCTCAAGATGGGAATTTGGCTGAAGGTGAGAGAAGGAGAAGTGGTATAGCAGAGGCTTCGCTCGTGGAACTGACTTATCCCTTCGCGCCAGAACACAAGCTTATACTTGAGCTACAGTATAAACAGCAGCTATTGGAAAGCTTACAGTCCTTGGGTGGAGCGCCTTGGCGGGTTCCGGTGCCTGCAAGGCAGCGCGCCAGCGCTGGTTCACGCCACCGCGCGATGCCCTTATCGGAGGCCCCTGCACCCCCAGGACGTGCCCTCGTGGGCTTAGAGCGCACCAAAGCTAAACATGAAACAAGACAAATATAAAACTGCGGATGAACGGTAGCTAACAAGTATAGCCTGCCCGATAAAGTATTGAGCACTGCTACTAAGTTTAGCAGAAGGGAAAAGTTATACTCGCTAATAAGTATAACCGAAAAAAAGTATAAATAAGCCTTGTTAACAAAGGCTCAAAGTAACAAGGTAATATAAAATAAAAGAGCCTGCTTGACTTAACATCCAACAGGCTCCTTTTATACTTTATACAAAAGCTACTTCTTAACCATTCATCGAGATAAGAAACTCCTCGTTGCTCTTGGTGCCCGTCATTTTGTCTTTCAGGAACTCCATGGCTTCGATCGAATTCATATCCGACATAAACTTGCGCAGGATCCAGATACGGTTCAGTTCGTCCCGGTCCATCAGCAGGTCCTCGCGGCGTGTGCCGGATGCTGGTACGTCGATAGCTGGGTACGTGCGGCGGTTTGCCAGTTTACGATCCAACTGCAGTTCCATGTTACCGGTACCTTTAAATTCTTCGAAGATCACCTCATCCATTTTAGAACCAGTGTCGATCAGGGCAGTGGCGATGATGGTGAGCGAGCCACCGTTCTCCACATTACGGGCCGCACCAAAGAAGCGCTTCGGCTTGTGCAACGCGTTCGCATCCACACCCCCCGACAGGATCTTACCAGACGACGGCACCACGGTGTTATAAGCTCGGGCCAAACGTGTGATAGAGTCCAGCAGGATCACCACATCGTGGCCGCACTCCACCATACGCTTGGCTTTGTCCAGCACAATGCTAGATACCTTCACGTGGCGGTCAGCTGTTTCATCAAAGGTAGAGGCGATCACCTCTGCTTTTACGCTGCGGGCCATATCGGTTACTTCTTCCGGGCGCTCATCGATGAGCAGGATCATCAGGTATACTTCGGGGTGATTTTCGGAGATGGCGTTAGCGATCTCTTTCAACAACACGGTTTTACCAGTTTTTGGCTGTGCCACAATCATACCACGCTGGCCTTTACCAATTGGGGCAAACAGGTCCAGAATACGGGTTGAGAGTTGGCTTGGCCGAGTGGTCAGTTTCAAGCGCTCTTCCGGGAACAGAGGTGTCAGGTGCTGGAACGGAATGCGGTCGCGGATCTCCTCGGTCGTGCGTCCGTTTACCGTCTCTACCTTTAACAGGGCAAAATATTTCTCGCCTTCTTTTGGCGGACGGATCTGGCCTTTTACGGTATCACCAGTCTTCAAACCGAACAGCTTGATCTGCGAAGGCGATACATAGATATCATCCGGAGAAGCCAGGTAGTTGTAATGCGTAGAACGCAGGAAGCCATAGCCGTCCTGCATCAGCTCCAACACACCTTCGTTTAGGATTATTCCGTCAAACTCTTTGAAATTACTACTACTGACGTTTACCTGCTGGTTCGTACGGCGTTGGTTGTTATCGCTGCGGTTATTTTCGTTGCGCGAGTCGTTTCTGCTATCGTTGCGGTTGTTGTTATCGCCACGATTGCTATTGCTGTTATTATTGTTATTGCTGCTGTTGTTATTATACTCACGCGGTTCACGCTCTGTGGTACGTTCAGCGCGGTTATCCCGGTTATCAGAACGCTCCTGGCGGCTCTCGCGCGTGTCAGTTCGTTCGGTGTTGTTGCGCTCCCCACGGCTGTCGTTATTCTGCTCACGTGTGTTGTTGCGGCTTTCGCGGCGGGGCTCCCGCTCTCTTGTCTGCTGGTCCTGGGGGCCGTGGTCCTTTAAAGGGGGTGTCTCCACCAGGGTTTCAGTAGCTACTTCGCTGCGCACAGCATGCTCGCGCACCCTTTTGCGGGCAGGTGCAGCAACAGGTGCTGGCGCCGGCGCTGCTTCCACAGCTACAGGACTTGCACTTTCTTGTTCTTCTATATTGGTAGGTTCGGCAGTTGGGGCAGGAGACTTGAACTTTTTGGTTATTTTTTCAGGAGAGGTTATGGCTTGCTGGTCTAGTATTTTGTAGATCAAATCCTGCTTGCTCAGTTTTTTGAAATTTTTAACACCCAGGTCTTCAGCAATTTCCTTAAGTTCTGAAAGAAGTCGATCTTTCAATTCTTCAATATTGTACATAAAAAAAATTATGGTAGTTAACTTAACTTGCCAAGTACGCGGTGTGCGGACGCAGCGAGAGACTTTGTTTTCTAATCAGGAAAAAGAATAGGTTGCGATAGAGTTACGTGAGGCTTAGGAAAAGCGCCATCTCCGATTGTACTGCAATGTTATTGTAATGCCTCTTAATTAACAAATATTACGGGGCTTTTGATAAAAAAAGTTTCACGATTTACTTAAAAGATTTCGCAAATGCCGCTTACTACTCAAAAAAGTATATTTTTGCAGCTCTACAAACACTTATTTATGCTACAGCTAACCGTTTTAAGAGAGCAAACCGACCGGGTAATAGCTGGTTTGACCAAAAAAAACTACAAGAATGCGGCCGATGAAATAGCCGCTTTGCTGCAGCTCGATCAGCAGCGCCGGCAGGTGCAAAACGAGCATGATGAACTTCAAAGCAAGGCCAATAACATCTCGAAAGAAATAGGCGTGCTGATGAAGAACGGGGAGAAAGAAAAAGCCGAAGCGTATAAGTCAGAAACGTCGGACCTGAAGCAACAGACAAAAGCCCTGGCAGAACAACTTTCTGCTATCGAGGCCGAGCTACAGCAGGCGCTTTATAAATTGCCTAACCTGCCGCACGAAAGCGTACCTGCAGGTAGAACAGCGGAAGATAACGAAATAGTTCTGCAGCATGGTGATATTCCAGCGCTGCACGCAGGCGCACTGCCACACTGGGAGCTGATCCAGAAGTATGACATCATCGACTTTGAGCTGGGGAATAAAATAACAGGAGCCGGTTTCCCTGTCTATAAAAAGCAGGGAGCTCGCTTGCAGCGCGCCCTCATCAATTTTTTCCTGGATGAGGCTATCAAGGCAGGGTACATGGAGGTGCAGCCGCCGGTGCTGGTGAATGAAGCATCCGGCTACGGCACAGGCCAGCTCCCCGACAAGGAGGGCCAGATGTACCATGCCACGGAGGATAATTTATACCTTATTCCGACGGCGGAAGTACCGATTACCAACATGTACCGCGACGTGATTGTGCCAGCCGAGCAGCTGCCGATCAAAAACACCGGCCATACGCCCTGCTTCCGGCGAGAAGCCGGCTCATGGGGTGCCGATGTGCGCGGCCTGAACCGCCTGCACCAGTTTGATAAGGTGGAAATTGTACAGGTAGCGCTGCCGGAAAACTCGTATGCCGCGCTGGAAGAAATGAGCAGCTACATACAAGGGCTGTTACAGAAGCTGGAGCTGCCTTACCGCGTGCTGCGCCTCTGCGGCGGCGATATGAGCTTTACTTCTGCCCTTACCTACGACATGGAAGTATACTCTGCTGCCCAAAGCCGCTGGCTGGAAGTAAGCTCGGCCTCTAACTTTGAAACCTACCAGGCCAACCGCCTGAAATTACGGTATAAAACCGAATCGGGTAAAACGCAGCTGCTGCATACTTTAAATGGCAGCGCGCTGGCCTTGCCGCGCATTGTGGCGGCTATTCTGGAGAACAACCAGACGCCAGATGGCATTAACATGCCGCAAGTACTGCACGCCTATCTCGGGTTTGATAAGATTTCCTGATCTGCAGCTGCAAGCCCGTTACGCGAGCTGATGCCGCATTTTATTTATACTTGTACTATATACAAAAGCCGCTCGTGGACAGCGGCTTTTGTATATAGTACAAAAAACTTCTTCTTGATCTCTAGCCGCCAAACTGCTCCTGGTATGCTTCATACTGGCTTTTAAGTTTGTACTTCTTGATCAGGATCTTCGGGGCATCCATCTCTTCAGCCTTTAGTGCTTTGGTCTGCAGCAACTGCAACAGCGCTGTTTGCTCGTCCGGGGTTCCTTCTATTTCCCTGTAATCCTGCAGCAAGGATGTGGTGGGCAGCAGCTTATTTTTCTGAACATTCACGTAAGCGATTGACATCAGCTTTTCCAATCCCTGCTCCAGTTCCTGCAAGCTAAGTACTGTTCCGTCCACTGCATCAGCCATTAACAATACCTCCTGCACAGGCACTCCTCCTTCCCCACCTGTGGCCAGCAATATCGCTTCTAATAGTTGTGCATCGGTCTCCTGCCAGGTTAAGTTATACTTGGGCATGGTTCATTTATTTTGGTTGGTTGATAATAAAAATCTCAGGCGCTAAATATTATTTTCAGCTATTTATATTAATATTGCTAGCTTTTAATAAATAAATATTGCTGTTGTGCTACTACTCAGAAAACAAACTGCCGCGCTTTTCCTCTGCTTCGTGCTAAGCCTGCTTGCCTTTCAGCAGGGCTTCGGCCAATCGAAAGGCTATATCATTAAAGGAGAAAGCGTTTATACTCAGGGATACATCCATTTTAATACCCAGGAGCCACAGGAAGTAAAATTCAGCTTCATGCGCGATGGCACGCCCCGCACCTATACGGTAGAGGAACTCACTGGCTTCGGCTTTCTGGACAGCACAACGTATGCCGCAAAAACCATCGTGCAGGATGGGAAGCCGCAACGCCTGTTTGTCGAAGTAATCGGCGACAGTGCATTTCTGTACCTGGAGCGCGACCAGGCTTTCTTTAAGCATACGAAAGCCCCTGAACAAATATACCAAAAAGATCTGCTCTCTTACCTGCAATCCCTCACCAACTCCTCCGAGAAGTGGTACCCGCAGCTGCATTTGTTCCAGCTGAAACGTAACTCCCTGCGTTATTTTGGCAGGTATAAACAGGCAGCTAAGCAGCCAGCTATTCCGTTTTACAGCAGGGGCTTGTTCACCAGTTTCAACATTGCTACGCTGCATACCCAAAGCAATACGCAGCAACCGGCATTTGCCGACCCGCTGGAGACTGCCTCGCCCAATATCAGCATTGGCGGTTTTGTTAACCTGCCGCTCTGGTCTGTCAGAAATCTGGCGCTTCAGGCGCAGGCGAGCTATGGCAAAATGCGCTTTAACGAGACAAAGCAACTGCCTAAGGCTCGCTACGACATTAAACTGGACCTGGACTTTGCCCGCCTTTCTTTAATGCCACAGTACACCCTCAGCAGTTCTAAGACGTTTCGTTTGTTTGTACAGGCAGGCCCAAGCGCCATCTATCTCCTGAAAAGCGAAAGTGAAGGTTTGGAAAGTATAGAAGAGGGAGATAACGTCTGGACCTCGCCTATTGCCGGTCTGCCCGTCACGTCTAAGGCAATGTTCGGGTATGAGGCTGGTGTAGGCCTCAGCTTTTTTTACCTGCCGCAACATTACCTGTCGCTTGGCCTGAACCACAGCGCGATCCATGGCAGAAACTTCAACATCAGCAACCAGTCTCTTACAGTTAGCGTCAACTTATGAAAACCAGCTTTACCCGCTCCATCCTATACCTGTTCCTGCTTTGCCTGTGCTGCTGTGCCAAAGAAGAGGACTTCCCGAACGGAAGTAACTATCCGTTCATGAAAATACTGAATGCCACTGCCGATAGTACCGGCATCCGCGTAAAAGCGCAAGTTTCGGTGCCAGGCACAGCCAAGATACAGGAGTATGGCTTTGCCTACGGATTTGTTTCTTCGTACGCAGATCAAAAAGTGCCAGAGCTGCGGATGCAAACTGCTTTAACCAACGGCGAGTTAGATGCCGTTCTGAAAGATGGCCTCATCAAGCGTACCAACTACAGGATCCGGGCCTACGCTGTTACAGCAGATGGTAAAACAGTATACAGCCCTGCTGTTACAGCTATAAGCCTGATTTCCAGCACGCCCGTTATCACCGATTTTTCGCCACAGGAAGGGGCCGCCGCTACGGAGGTGACCATTACTGGCTCCAGTTTCACCAATGACAAGTATAAAATAGCTGTATACGTCGGTGCAATAAGGGTGAACGTGCTCTCAGCAGACTTCGACAAAATCGTTGTCCAGATACCCGACGGCAGAGAGTTTGGCTCCTACCCGCTACGGGTGGTACTGAATGGGGTAGAAAGCAAATCAAAAAAACCATTTAAGTTATGGGGCCCTGAAATTACAAGTATGAGCCGGTATGAAGGTATGCCCGGCGACACCGTGACATTATTCGGCAACCATTTAACGGATGGTACCGGGAGCACCTATGTCACTTTAAGATCCGCCGGATTCTCCATACTCTCGAGCTCCAACACCAAGCTTCAGCTCGTAGTCCCCTATCCCTATAACAACACCGATGCGTTTGATGAAGCTTCGCCTGTGGTGGTAAGAGCGGGCCAGAAAGCAGCTGCATCTGCCTTTACCTTCACGCTGCACTCTAATTTCGGGAAGGCCAGCGCCTTAACCTTCGCCCTGCACTCATCGAATCTATCTGCTTTTGAGTACAATGGCAAAGGCTACTTTTTCGACTTCGATCGCGTTATCAGCTACTCCATTGCCTCCGGCACCTGGCAAGTGGAAAGCGCCTACCCCGGTAAGCCACGGACTGGAGGCGTCTGGCAGCGCGTCGGCAACAAAGCATACCTGATCGGCGGCACCAATGGCCAATACTATTTTGGTAGTGTATGGGTGTATGACTTGAACACTAGAGAATGGCAGCAAAACCCAGAACCAACCTTTGCGGTAATGAATGCCGCCAGTGTTGTGCTGAATGACAAGATATACTTTACCGGTGGAACCAACAGCGAAAACAGCTACATGCTGTGGCAGTATGATCCGGCCACACAATTATTTGTGCGCTTAGGTAATGCGCCAGGAAAAGGAAATTATGGGCAGGCATTTACCCGCAAAGAGAAGGCTTACTTTCTGATGAACGGCGCCGTAATGGAATATGACCCCGCTAACAACTCCTGGCTGGCTGACAGCTATTTCAACCAAAGCAGCAGCCAGGCTTTCACCATCGGCAACGACGATGCTTACCTGCTGACATACCAAAGACCGGTAACGCTATACCATTACCAACCAACCACGCACACCTGGGAAAAAGCCGCTTACGTACCGGACTGCTCGGCCTATTATACACAGGCACATTCCTTCTCAGGCTTTACCAGCAGTACATCGCTGTACTTGGGGCTATTTACCGCTAACTCCCTTACCAATAGCTGCAACAATAATTTCTACGTTTACAAACCTTAGTTATAGTTCTTCAAACGAGATGTCGCGCATGCACTTGAAGTGGCCTTTGGGGCACTTGCTGTAGCCTATTTTAGAGCAGGGGCGGCAGCTGAGGCCCTCCACTTCCAGCACTTTATAGGTGGTCCGGAAAGGGTACATGCCAAACTCTGGAATGGTATTGCCCCACACGCTGATAATCTCTTTCTGGAACGCCGCCGCAATATGCATCAGGCCGGTATCATGGCTCACCACCTGCGCTGCCTGCCGCACCAGCGAGGCAGACCCGTTGAGGCTATACTTGCCACAGGCGTTGTAGATGGTTGTGTGTTGCGCGTTTTGTGTTGTGCGTTCTTTGAAGTAGGCGGCAATTTCATCTCCGGTGGCGGCATCCTCCTTGCCTCCTAAAAGTATAACCGGCCCGTTCAGGCGCTCACACAACGCGATGATGCGCTCCGTAGGCAAACGTTTGGTATAGTGTTGCGCACCGATGGCGAACGCGGTGTAGCTATGCTGGAATGGTTCCGGCAGTGTTTGCAGGTCCACTTGCTCCTGGGCAGGTATAAAGTAGTTCAGGCCCTGGCCATCGTCCTGCACACCTAAGGCAGCCGCGGCTTCCAGGTACCGTTGCACGATGTGCACGTCAGGTAGGCGGTTCAGCTTGAAATTCACTATCAGCCATTTTTCATAGTTGAGCTTGTTGAAGCTCCTGTTCGGCTTACCTAAGCGGGTTTTGATGAGGCGCGTGCGCAGGTTGTTGTGCAGGTCTACCACGTAATCAAAGTTTTCCGCCTTCAGTTGCTGCACCAAATCGCTTAGCTTCTCACCCAGCACATGCACTTTGTCCACGTACGGGTTATTGGCGACTATACTCTGAAAGGCCTTTTTGGTGCAATAGTGCACCTTCGCCCCCGGCACCTGCTGCTTAATGCCGCGGATAACCGGCGTCGTCAGCACGATATCGCCGATAGACGAAAAACGAAGGATGAGGATCTTTGGCATTTTATACTTTCAGGCACTCTGCCGCAAGTTTGAACTTGTAGCAACAACAACTTATACTTTACTTACCTACTTTATCTTCTCCTTCCGCTCCCGGAAATACCGTTCTACTTCTTCCACCGATTTCGTATTGAATGTCATCTCTTTCGTTAAGCCACCTTTACGGCCAACCAGCACGCCATACTTCATGTCGGCATAGCCGCTGGTGTGGTGCGCGTCGGGGTTTATACTTAGCATCACACCTTGTTCTAGCGCATACTGCACCCAGCGCCAGTCAAGGTCTAACCGCCAGGGATTGGCGTTTATTTCGATGATGACGTTGTTGGCCGCGCAGGCATCGATGATCATTTTATGGTTGATAGGATAGCCCTCGCGGCGCAACAGCAGGCGACCGGTGGGGTGGCCCAGCATCGTAGTGTATGGGTTTTCGATGGCGCGCAAAAGCCGCTCGGTGGCCTTCTGTTCGTCCATGTTCAGGTTACTGTGGATAGAAGCTACGATAAAGTCGAAGGTAGCCAGGATGTCTGGGGTATAATCCAGGGAGCCGTCGCCGAGAATATCCGACTCGATGCCTTTAAAGATCTTGAAAGGAGCCAGCTTCTGATTTAGCTCATCAATTTCCTTTTGCTGGCGCAGCACGTCACCTTCGCGCAAGCCACCGGCATAGGAGGCCGTTTTGCTGTGGTCGGAGATGCCGAGATACTGGTAGCCCAGGTCGCGGCAGGCAGTAGCCATCTGCTCTAATGTATGAGCACCGTCAGAATAGGTGCTGTGGTTGTGCAGAATGCCTTGCAGGTCGGATAGCTCCAGGAGAGTCGGCAGCTTGTTCTCCATCGCCAGTTGCAGTTCGCCCGCGCCTTCGCGCAGTTCCGGTACCACGTAGGCCATCCCGGCAGCGGCATACACGTCTTCTTCCGAGGCATGATTTTCCTCCTTCAGCACTGCCTGCAGGCTTTTGCCAGCAGCAAACACCTGCGTCAGGTGCGCTTCCGAAGCAGAACGCCGCAGCAGTTCGTTGCCGAAGCAGACACTTGGCGTTAAGTATATTTCTGTCTGCAGATCGCTTACCGTATGCAGGCCGCGCCACACCATGGGACCGGATGCTTTCGCGTCCTGCACCAGCACCTCCACTTGGTTCAGCTTTTCAGCTACCTCGCTCAGCGCATCTGTCGCCACTACAAACTGCAGCTTCTCCACAATTTCTATGTAGCGGCGCACTTCGCCGGTTACGGCAACCTGCGCCTCCGGCAGCACCTCCTCTATCCGCTGCAGCAGCTCCCGGGCAGCAGGTTCGGCCTCGGCATACAACAGCTTGCCGCGGTTCTGCTGGGCAAAGAGTAGCGCCTGCTTGATGTTTTCCTGCGTTTTGGCGCCAAAGCCTTTTACCTTGCTCAGCTTGTCCTGCTCGCAGGCCTCCAGCAGATCTTCCAGCGTTTCGGTGCCTAGGTCTTTCCAGATAAGGCGCACTTTTTTAGGGCCAATGCCTTTGATGCCGAGCATTTCCACTACGCCTGGTGGTGTGGCCGCGTACAACTGGTCCAGCTCCGGGAAAGAGCCTGTCTGGTTGATATCGATAATTTTAGCAGCAATGCCTTTGCCTACACCGCTGATGCTCTCCAGGTCTGCCTGACTTTTATATGCCAACGGCTCCTCTACCAGTTCTAATGCTGCCACAGCATTGGTGTAGGAGCGCACCTTGAACGGGTTCTCGTCGTGCAGCTCCAGCAGCTCAGCGGTCAGCTTAAACAGCTTTATAATGTTCTTATTTTCCAAGGCGTTCTATCGTATACTACAAAGATAAGAAAACCATGTAAACCCTGCCTGCCGGGCTTTCATATTCGGTCTCTTCTATATAAAACAGGAATTGCGTACCTTAGCCATGCAAAAAGCCTCCGGGCAAACCACCTACTATGAAACACGCATCGCTGCTTTGTGTCTTGTGCCTGCTGCTACTGGCAAA
Organism: Pontibacter chitinilyticus; assembly: GCF_039748935.1. Lineage (NCBI taxonomy): Bacteria > Pseudomonadati > Bacteroidota > Cytophagia > Cytophagales > Hymenobacteraceae > Pontibacter > Pontibacter chitinilyticus. The sequence goes on along the minus strand of NZ_JBDIZJ010000003.1, from coordinate 226,793 downwards.
TACCTGTAAGAAAAATGATACCCTGGAGGCCTCGTTGATGGATAAAACATGGCTGCACTCCTTTGAAGAAGATGCCGGCGACACCACCGTTTACCGCCCCAACACCTACGATTTTCCACCTTCCAGGGGCCGGACAGGCTTTACGCTGGAGCCCGGCGGGGTAATCAAGCGCTACGAAATTGCGCCTACGGATGGGCTGGAGGAGCACGAAGGAACCTGGCAACGCAAGGAGAAAAACCAGGTGGAGGTACACATGAAAGACAGCGCGGTGTTGCCGCAGGACTATACGCTGGAAATTGTTTCGGTAGACAAGGACGTGCTGAAAGTGATCCGGCAGCCCGACGCGGAGGACAAGTAACGTTCTAGCAAGTATAGCCCGGATGTAGAGCCGGCAGTACAAAGCTCCTGAAGAAAGATGTTACTCTCCCACTTTTAGCTGCGGGAGCAGAAAAGCGTCTTAAGTTCGGACATCGCTTTAGAATTATCAGTTCGACCTGTTTTCTGAATTTATTTACTACTCTTATACTTATATACATGCAACACTGGCTCGTAAAATCCGAACCTGAAACATACTCCTGGGCTGACTTGGTAAAAGAAGGCCACGCCTGCTGGGATGGCGTCCGCAATTTTCAGGCACGCAACAATTTGCAGCAGATGCAACCCGGCGACCTGGTGCTGTTTTACCACAGCGTATCGGAAAAAGCCGTGGTGGGCATTGCTAAAGTAGACAAAGCCGCTTACCCCGATCCTAGCGCCGACGATCCGAAGTGGATGGCGGTAGACCTGGTGCCTTTCCGGGGCTTTAAAGTGCCTGTTACCCTGGAGCAGATCAAGCAGGACAAGCGCCTCGAAAACATTTTGCTGCTGCGCCAGTCGCGCCTTTCGGTCATGCCACTCACCGGCGAAGAATTTGATGTGCTGCTGGCCTTAGGCAATTAATAGTAGCGGCGCGAAAAAAGCAGGCGCTATAACAACGAATGACAGCTAAAAGGAGTACAAGCTTTTAGCTGTCGTTTATACTATTCCAGTACTTTCTAGCACCGACACACCCGCTTATGGCTAAGGTACGCCACCTGCTTTCAATGCTTCTCCTGATGGTTTCGGTGCCGCTGTGGGCGCAGGAACCCCAACAATCTGTGCGCCTGGAGCTACCCTTTAAAGAAGAGGAAACCTATGTAGAGGTAATCCCGGTGCCTGACAGCAGCCTGCTGCTCTACCACAAAAGCAGCAACATCTGGGCGACCAAAGCTACTTTCCACTTCTCTAAGTATGACCAGAAACTCAACCAAAGCTGGACTAATACCGCAGAACTAAAAGCAGAACAATACTACATCCGCTCATTCACTGAAGCGCCTTATACTTACCTGATCTTTGGGGGCATTGATCCGCAGGCGTATACTATTGTGCGCGTAAACCTGCTAAATGGCGCTACAGTCACTAAAGACTACAAGCTAGAGATGCTGGATGCCATTTATGAGTTTACGGTGCTGCAGGGCCGCTATTTTATCATTGGCAAGAGCAAGAACGATGAAAGGCCGCTGCTGCTGTACCTGAACCCTGCCCGAGACGAAATAAAGCCGCTGCCTGCCGTATACGGCGATGAATCGACCTTTTCTGATCTGTTAGCCGACCCGGTGCATCACCGCATGGATGTGGTGATCGCAGAATCGAACGGGCGTGTCGCACGGCTGCAGGTAAAAAGCTTTGACCCGGAGGGCGAACTTATTGTTAACCGCTTTGTGCTGCCTTATCAGAACTACAGCCTGTTAAATGCCGAAGTTACGCCCGGCGACAGCACCAGCAAATTGCTGGTAGGCACTTATGGCAGCCGCGATATACGCTTTGCTCAGGGCTTTTTTACAACCCCGGCTGTTACTGACAACGACCCTCCAAAGTTCTATAATGTACTGCAGCTAAATAACTTCCTGAAGTATATGAAGCCGCGGCGGCGGGAACGCATCCGTCGCCGGGAGGCCGCGCGGCTGAAAGCCGGCAAAGAGCCCGGCTACCATTACCGCATGCTGCTACACGACCTGATTACCACGCCTACCGGTTATATAGTGGCCGCCGAAGTATACTACCCGCAGTTTCACAGCAATTCGTATCCCAGCATCAACCGCACCCTTAGCTTCGACCATAACGGCCCTGACGGCTACAAACATACCCAGGTGGTAGCAGTTGGGTTTGATAAGGCCGGAACACTGCTTTGGGACAACAGCTTTCCGCTGCAGGAGATTGTAACGCCCCGGCTTACCCATGCGGTAGAGATCGGCTACTGCCCTGACGGACGTGTCGTGATGGCATACCCCGACGAGGAGAAGATCGTTTACCGGATTATGCAGGAAGATACTTACCAGGACGAAGATACGGAACTCAAGATCCTTACCTATAATAAAACCGACAAAATAACGGAAAGCGGCGAGGTGGGCATTACGTACTGGTATGGCAACCACTTTGCCGCATTTGGCTTTGAGCGTATCAACTCGCCCGAAGGAGTACGAAACGTCTTCTACATCAACAAGATCAGTTTCTGAAGTTGTAACTGGTGCAGCAGCGCTTACTCTTCAAAACAAAGAAGCAGCTGACATCATCGCTGCTAGTGCTTTACTCTGCCGACGAGGAGCAAAGTCAATTCCAGGTGTGTTTATACTTACCAGCGTGTAAACAATTTATACATTCGGCCCTTCAGCAATTTAACTATCAAACTTAACTGTCTATATTTGCAGTTATACTTCCGGCTTATGCAGAAAAGACTCATCGTTAACCACCAACTGCTCGATATTATGGTGATGCGCCTTTGCCACCAACTCATTGAGAACCATGGCGACTTTTCTGATTCTGTGATACTGGGCCTGCAGCCTCGCGGCAAATTTGTGGCACAGCGCCTGCAAACCACCCTTGCCTCTATTCTTGGCAAACAGGTACCCACGGGCTTGCTGGACACCACCTTTCACCGCGATGATTTCCGCCGCCGCGACTCGCCCCTTACTGCCAATGCAACCAGAATTGATTTCCTGATCGAGGGCAAAAAAGTAATCCTGGTTGATGATGTGCTGTATACGGGCCGCTCCGTGCGGGCTGCTATGGACGCAATGATCGCCTATGGCCGGCCTGCCGGCGTAGAGTTGCTGGTGCTGATAGACCGTTTGTATACCCGCCACTTGCCCATACAGGCTACCTATGTGGGCCGCCAGGTAAACTCGTTGCAAAGCCAGCGGGTGCTGGTCGAGTGGAAAGGGCAGCAAGCGACGGAAGATAATATCTGGCTTATTACCAAAACTGAAGAATAAACCGCCACCATGCAAGAGCTCAGCGTCAGGAACCTGTTAGGCATCAAAGAGATCACCCCGCAAGACATTCAGCTCATTTTTGAGACCGCGGATAATTTTAAAGATGTTCTGAACAGGCCGATAAAGAAAGTGCCCTCGCTGCGCGACATCACCATCGCCAACGTCTTTTTTGAAAACTCCACCCGTACGCGCCTCTCTTTCGAACTGGCAGAAAAAAGACTTTCGGCCGATGTAATCAATTTCAGCAGCAGTGGCAGCTCCGTTAAAAAAGGCGAAACACTACTGGATACGGTCAATAATATCCTAGCGATGAAGGTGGATATGATTGTGATGCGCCACTCCAGTCCCGGCGCACCGCACTTCCTGAGCCGCCATATCAAAGCCAACATCGTGAACGCTGGCGACGGTACCCATGAGCACCCGACACAGGCTCTGCTCGATGCTTTCTCAATCCGGGAGAAGTATGGCGAGGTAGCTGGCAAAAAAGTAGTGATCATCGGCGATATTCTGCACTCACGCGTAGCATTGTCTAACATTTTTGCACTGCAAAAACTGGGTGCACAGGTAATGGTTTGCGGCCCCGTAACACTGTTGCCCAAGTATATTAAAGAACTGGGCGTATTAGTAGAGACGGACGTGCGCAGAGCATTGGCGTGGTGCGATGTGGCAAACGTGCTGCGCATCCAACTGGAGCGTATGCAGATGAAGTATTTCCCTTCGCTGCGCGAGTATACCTTATACTATGGTATCGACAAGAAAATGCTCGACAGCCTGGACAAGGAAATTACAGTAATGCACCCTGGCCCGATAAACCGTGGCGTAGAATTGAGCTCCGATGCCGCCGATTCGCAGCAAGCGATCATCCTGAACCAGGTGGAAAATGGCGTAGCCATCCGGATGGCTGTTTTATACTTGCTGGCAGCCAAACAGTAGCTAAAAATTTCCCAAGCAGCATATAATTATTCCCAATTAAGGAAAAATACTCCTGCCAATAATTTAACATATAGTATAATTTAGATATTATTTAAAGCTTTTCCGTTTCTGGCACGTCACTTGACAATGGGGTAACGCAGCGTTTGCTGCCTAATTTCAACCACAGCCAAGAACATGAAAAAGCACCTCACTTTTGTAGCCATCACCGCCCTGGCTTTCGCTGCCACTTTACAGCCCACGCTGGCGCATGAGCAACTGACATCTGCCGAAAAGGAAACAGCCATCGCCATCCTGGTTACGCCGGTAGATAAGACTACCATTCGGGAGCTACAACTAAGCGAGTTACAGTATATACAACTGAAAGACCTGTACCAGCAGTATCAGACGGATCTGGAAACCATGCATACCGCTTTGATGAATAACGCTGCCCTGTTGGAGGTAAGAACTCAGGAATTGCATAAGAATTATTACGATGCGCTGAGCCATGTGCTGTCACAAACCCAGATTGCCCGTTACCTGCATACAACAGGCAATTGCCCTGAAACAGCAGGTGTTTAGTATAAAGCCTGGTTATACTTATAGTATATAGTTCCCGGCTGATAACCCGGCTATACTTACCAGCGCGTTGTTGCCACAAACACGTTTTATACTTTGCCTGAAAATAAAAAAGCGCCGCAGTTACCTGCGGCGCTTTTTGCTGTAGCAAATGCTTACAAGCAAGTGCTTTACTCCATATTGAGTTTCATATCAGGCGTATTCATCTCGAAACCAACCCTACGGTTCTTAGCCCGGGCAGTCTCTGTTCTACGTCTTGACAAGCGCTCGTTTACTTTTACAAGTGGTTGTGATTCGCCATAGCCTCTGGTTACCAGTCGGTCTGGGTTCTGCACGCCTTGTGCCACCAAGTATTCTTTTACCGCTTCTGCTCTACGCTCAGACAGTGCCTGGTTGTATTCGTCAGAACCGATGTAGTCAGCATGGCCTTTAATCAGCAGCACGTGGTCAGGATATTTCTGCAGTACCATCACGATGCTATCCAGCAGTTGCTTGTAGCCTTCCTGTACTCTGGCCTGGTCGAATTCGAAACGTACTTTCTCATCCAGTAGCTTCAGTGTCGCCTGGTCTAATTCAGGACATCCACCTGTTGCAGCTGTACCAACTGAGTTAGGGCAAGTATCCTGGTAGTCTGGCACGCCGTCACCATCTGTATCGATCGGGCAACCATCAGCACCTACTTGTACGCCTGCTGGGGTATCCGGGCATTTATCATTCGGGTCAGATACACCGTCACCGTCTGTATCAGGGCAACCTTGCATTGCAGCTGTACCGGCTTGGTCAGGGCACTGATCGTCTTTATCAGCTACACCATCACCATCGCGGTCAGGACAACCTTGTGTGGCAACAGTACCAGCCTCTGTCGGGCACTGATCCTGGTAATCCGGCACGCCATCCGCGTCTGTGTCGATGGGGCAACCCTGCTTGTCTACCTGTACACCAGTTGGCGTGTCAGGGCATTTATCTCTTTTATCCGGCACACCGTCCATGTCTGTGTCTGTCGCTTTACCGAGGTTGAAGCCAAGGCCTACATTGTGCATCAGGAAACGATCGTTGTCACCAACGCCATCTACACCGTCAAACTTATCGTTGCCGGTAAGCACATAGTTAGACTCGATGAAAGCGCTTACAGCATCAGAGAAGCGGAAGCGAATACCAAGGCCACCCATGGCAGCAGCAGTGATAAACTTATCATCCTGCAAGGTAGTACCAGTCATTTGAGTGGCATCTGTATTAACCCAGGCACCACCACCGGCCACCTGAATGTATGGCCCGATAAAGGCATCTTCCTTCAGGATGTTGCCATACATTTTCAGGCGCAGGCCCAGCATAGCCGTACCAAAATGCGCATCAAACTTAGCAGGTGCAGTGCCCTCGCCGTTGGTGTGGTTGTAGGTTAAATGCAGGCCGGCATCAAAAGACGGGCTGAGATAACGGTTCAGATTCAGACCTCCGCCCCACTCCAATTTATCGTGATCCCAGAACTGGTCTTCTAAATCGCCCTTGTATTGCAGAGCACTACCATATATCTGGAGATTCATTGGCTGATCGGAACTCTGTGCATGCACTTGGTTCGTTGCAAGCCACATGGCTGCAAACGCTAGTGCCGTTTTACATAGTTTTGTAAGTTGTGTTCGCATGATGTTTAAAGTATATTTTGATATGACAATACGTGCATGAACCGAAAGGAGTTTATCCTAATGTTAAAAATCTAACAAAACGGCTCAGCCAAACTTATTAAAAATAGGGTGAAAACAGGGAGAGAAGCATGGTTTGGTTATCAGTATCACTGTTTTATAGTTTCTTAGAAAAGCGATGCAAAATTTTGATTATCAGTGTTGCTCTTACATCAAAATAAATGTTACGATTTTCCGGGTTTTCAAAAAACATGTACTATGTTAACTAAAACTGATTTTGACCGACAAGGTTGTAGTGAGGCAAAAAAATTACTGTAGACGCCTAAATATATAGTAAATGCAATAAAAAAATATGCCGGTAAACGGCTGCTTCTGCTTGCCGGCAGGTGCAGTTTACCGCTGCTGCATCAGCCGCTCTATATCGTCGGCCTCCAGCGGGATGTCTTTCATCAGATCGATTGGGCCATTTTTCGTGATCAGGATATCATTCTCTAACCGGATGCCGATGCTTTCCTCCCGGATATAGATGCCCGGCTCACATGTAAACACCATCCCTGCTTCAAAAGGCCGGTATTTGCTGCCCACGTCATGCACATCCAACCCCAGCAGGTGCGAGGTGCCATGCATAAAATACTTTTTGTATAAGGGTTTGTCAGGGTCCTGGTGGTGCACGTCGTTCTTGTTCAGGAGGCCTAGCCGGATCAGCTCGTTCTCCATGACAGTACCCACAAACTTGTGGTACTGGTCCAGCGTGTTGCCTGGTACCAGCATCTGTGTTGCTGTTTTCATCACCCGCAGCACCGACTCGTATACATCGCGTTGGCGTGGAGTAAATGTGCCATTTACCGGTACCGTACGGGTCAGGTCAGCGGCATAGTTGGCATACTCAGCTCCAAAGTCCATCAGCACCAGATCGCCATCCTTGCACTCCTGATCGTTATCCACATAGTGCAGAATGCAGGCGTTAGCCCCCGAGGCGATGATCGAGCTATAGGCCGGCCCTCTGGAGCGGTTGCGCAAAAACTCATGGTACAGTTCTGCCTCGATCTCATACTCCATTACGCCCGGTTTAATAAAGCCAAGCAGCCTTCTAAACCCTCTGTCCGTAATTTGGCAGGCTTTTTTGATGAGCTCGATCTCTGCCTCGGATTTTACGGCACGTAACTGGTGCATAATAGGAGCACTGCGCTCGTACTTGTGCAAAGGATAATGCTGCTGGCACCAGGTAACAAAGCGGGCATCACGGGTTTCTACCTCTACCACTGCGCGCAGGTGTTCGTTGCTGTTCAGGTATACATGCTCCGCTTCCAGCATCAGAGCGTTGAAAACCGATTTGAATTCATGCGTCCAGAGCACGGTTTTGATGCCAGATACCTCCTGCGCCTGCTGTTTAGTAAGCTTATACCCTTCCCAGGTCAGGATATGGTCGCTGGTTTCGCGCACAAAAAGCACTTCCTGCATGCGCTCATCCTTAGCTTGCGGAAAAAGAAGCAGAATACTTTCTTCCTGGTCTATACCCGACAGGTAAAACAGATCGCTGTTCTGCCGGAATGCCATTGTGCCATCGGCATTGGTCGGCATCACGTCGTTGGACTGGAAAACAGCAAGGGAACAGGGCTTGACGTGTTTGACGAAGTTGCGGCGGTTATGGCGAAATAACTCGCTGCTGATAGCCTGATATCTCATAGTTGTGCTGTGTGGTTATCATTCAGTTGCTGCTTAAAACTACAAAAAAATGTATGGATAGCAATTGCAGTACGCCTCCTGCAAAACAGAACGCGCCGAAGTATAACCGCTATATAGCGCTTGGTGAGAAGTTTACGTTTTAGCCGGCATAGGAAAAAAATGGTGCAGGAAACACACTTTTGCAGCGCCAGGTTGCAGGTGGTACAGGAGCGACGGCAAACAGCTTTGTTGTCCGGGCCATTGCAACATTGTTAACTTTATACTAGAGGATCGTTGCGATAGCGGTTTATTCTTCAGTTTTAGCCACTACGCTGCTGTTGCAGCTTTATTCCTTTACGGACATAGGCATGCTGCTCTGCTTCTACTTAAATTTAAGGCTTGAAAGCAGCGCAGCGAAAGGCACCTAAAAGACGTAACCTGCAATAAACACGAACGACATGTTAAGTATAGCAGAGAAAGAGCGCTATAACCGGCAGATCATACTTCCGGAAGTAGGCGAGGCAGGCCAGGAAAAGCTGAAGCGGGCCCGCGTGCTGGTAATTGGTGCGGGCGGCCTGGGCTGCCCTGTGCTGCAGTACCTCACGGCCGCCGGCGTTGGCACCATAGGTATAGCCGATATGGATGTGGTGAGCGAGAGCAACCTGCACCGGCAAATCCTTTATACTTCAGCGGATATAGGCGAGCCGAAAGTACGCACAGCCGCCGCGAAATTGGCGCAGCAAAATCCGTTTGTCGCGTTTCGGGTACACCCACAAGGCATAACGGTAGAAAATGCCCTGGAACTGCTGCAGCCGTACGATGTGGTGGTAGATGGCTCCGATAGTTTCCCGACGCGCTACCTGGTGAGCGATGCCTGCACCATCCTGCAGAAGCCACTGGTGTTCGGGGCTATCTCACGTTTTGAGGGGCAGGTATCGGTGTTTAACTATAACCATGGCCCCAGCTACCGCTGCCTGTTTCCGGCCCCTCCGGCTGCAGGCGAAGTCCTAAACTGCGCCGAAGCAGGCGTATTGGGGGTACTGCCTGGCATTATTGGCACATTACAGGCAAACGAAGTGCTCAAGATCATCTGCGGCTGGGGCGATGTGGCATCTGGCAAACTGCTGTTGTTTGATGCGCTATCGCTCAGCCTCTCGTCCTTTAAATTCTCCCGTACAAAGATGGCAGATGAGGTTAAAGTGCTTCAGCCAAGCTATGGTGTTACGTGTGCTGTAGCGCAGGAGCTAACTGCTGCTGAGTTAAAAACCTGGCAGGCGGAAGGCAGGCAGGTACAGTTGCTGGATGTGCGCGAGCCGCAGGAGTATGAGCACTTTAATATCGGAGGTGAACTGGTGCCGCTTTCTAAACTCTCTGAAAGGATGGAGGAGTTGCAGTTACAGCCGGAAGTGGTGGTACATTGCCAGTCGGGTATGCGGAGCAAAAAAGCAATTGGCCTGCTACAAGCGCGGTTCCCAGAGGTGCTGTTTTATAACCTAGCCGGCGGATTGGCGGCATGGCAGTCATCCGCTTAGTTAAGACTTTGCGGCAAGCAATGCCACAGCGTGCCGTACCAATTGCGCCTCACTTTGCTGCGCCAGGCACACCGGCTCCCCAAAGCGGCAGGTATTGGAGCGGCAGGGCGCACACACCAGGTTAGGAACCCGCATCACAAAAGCTACCTCTCGGTTGTAAGGGCCCGTATTTGCCTCATCACCCGCACCAAAAAATACGATCATCTTTTTGTTTAAGCTGTTGGCCACATGCGCCGGACCGGAGTCAGTTGTCACCACCAGGTCAGCGGCTGCCAAAGCCTCTACCAGTGCTGTGAGGGATGTTTTGCCGGCTATACTTGCCAAGTTCGGCGGGTTTCCGGCCTGGGCCATGATGCGCTCGGAAAAAGTAGCATCCTTCGGTCCGCCGATCAGCACAAACTGCGCCTTTAGCTGCTGGTGCAGCGCCTGGTACATGGCTACCGCTTTGGGCAACGGCATGCGCCGCGACTGCGCCTCTGAGTTAAAATTAAGTATAACGGTAGGCTGCTGCGCGGCCGCTTTTGCTGTTGGTTTTACCTCTAGCCGCACAGGTACCTTCTCCAGCGGATAGCCCAGGTACTGCTCCAGCAAGTATACGTACTCATCGGCGCGGTGGTGCGCCACTGGTTTGGCATACGCGTGTGTCAGCAGCAGCGAGCGACCCTCTTTTCTATAGCCAACTCTAACCTTTGCACCGGTAGCCAGGCCCATCACAGCCGCCGACAGCGAATCAGGCAGGCTGAAGAACAGGTCATACTTGTTAGCGGCCAGTTGCCTGCCAAACCGAAGCAGCCCCCGCAGCCCCGGGTATTCTGCCTTGGAGAAGGGATATACAGCGGATATGGCCGGCAGAAACGCGGCAAGCCCGCTATATTCCTTTTTAAGGATCACATCGATGGCTGCCTCCGGAAAAGTGCGGCGCAGTTCTACCAGAAAGCCGGTGCTCATCACCATGTCGCCGAGCCAGTTGGGCAGCCTTACCAGAATCTTCATTGTCACCGTTTCTATTTACCGGGCGCCTGGCAGTAGTGCCCGGCAGCAAATAAACAGCTTTCAGGGCAGATTAAAAAGCTATCTCCGTTGTGCCGCGCCTGTTTAAGAGGTATAAGCGTGGCAGCAGATCCTTCCCCATCCCGCCAGACGTTTTAACTTAATAATTGAAATAAAAACTGGAAATCGTTGTTTTGTATCTTAATATTGAGTTCCGGTTACCTGCCTGGTACTCCTCCTGAACTTATACTTAGTATGCGAAAAGGAACCTTGTGAAAGTGCCACCATACCGGTTTGACTGATATGAGAAAAGCGATACTTCCGATCAGCCTGTTAGTTTGCCTGTTAGCAAGCCTCACAGGTTGTGTTTCCACATACATGCCTAATGTGCCCAACGTGCCGATGTTTACCGAAAAAGGCGAACTGAGCGCCGGGGGCCACATCACCCCGAAAGGCAACATTACGTTTAATACCGCTTATGCCGTAACAGACCATTATGCGGTGCTGCTAAACGGCTCTATGCTTAACACGGAGCGCCGCAAGCGCGATTTCCGGCACACCCTGCTAGAAGTGGGCGGCGGCTACTTTACCACCTTTGGCCCGCAGAATAACAGGGTGCTGGAGATATACGGTGGTATAGGCGGGGGCAGCAGCGACCGCACCGAAAAGCACGAAGACGAAAAGGGCGTGATGACCTTTGAGCGCTACGAGGCAGATTACAGCAAATACTTTGTGCAGGTAAACTTCAGCTCCAAGCGTAAGAAATCGTTGCACCTGTTCAGCCATGATTTCCCTTTAAACTATGGCACAGCCCTGCGCACCAGCTACATCAATATGAATAAATTTCTGGTGAACGGAAAGCCCGGAGAAGAGGAAGACAACATTTTCCTGGAGCCGATCTTTTATACCCGCCTGGCCCTTAACCGCTCAGTGCAACTGCAGTATACCAGCGGAAGCAACTTCGGCCTGAAGAACCGGAAGTCGCTAACAGCAGGCTATTCAGTGTTCTCGCTGGGTTTCGTGATCAATGTAGGCGGCCTGGCCAAGGATAGGTAAATAACTTCTGTAGCAGCTTATTCCCCTGGCTTAGTCGCCTCGCACTCGCACTAAAGGCCAAACAATTTCCTGCGGGCCAGATGCAAGCATTAGCCCATTAAATTTCGTACCTTTGCAGGCTAATTTTAAATTGAATGCCTGATTATCATATCCATACTTTACCGAACGGCATTCGGGTCGTTCACAAGCAAGTAAATCATACCAAAATAGCCCATAGCGGCTTTATCCTGGACATCGGCAGCCGCGACGAGCTGCCCGACCAGCTGGGACTAGCGCATTTCTGGGAGCACATGGCTTTTAAAGGTACGCCTAAGCGCAAGTCGTTCCATATCCTGAACCGGCTGGAATCGGTAGGTGGCGAGCTGAATGCGTATACTACGAAAGAAAAGATCTGCTTTTACAGCTCGGTGCTGGACAAGCACTTCGAGAAGTCGTTTGAGCTGCTCTCTGATATTACCTTCCACTCCATCTTTCCGGAGCGCGAGATAGAGAAGGAACGCGGCGTGATTCTGGAAGAAATGTCGATGTACCTGGACACGCCGGAGGATGCCATTGTAGATGAGTTTGATGCCGTCGTATACGACGGGCACCCACTCGGCAACAACATCCTGGGCACTACGGAAAGCGTTTCGCGCTTTGTGAAGCAGGACTTCCTCAACTTTATCAGCCGCAACCTCAGCACAGATGCGCTTATCTTCTGCTCGGTGAGCAACCTGCCGTTTGAGAAAGTGGTAAAGCTGGCCGAGAAATTTCTGGGTAATGTGCCGCAGATACAGCAGCACCGGGCACGCGTGCCTTTCCGCAACTATGTACCCAAGGCAATTACCATCGAAAAGCCGATCTCGCAGGCGCACTGTGTGCTGGGCTGCCCGGCCTATGCCCTGAGCGACGACCGCCGTATTCCGTTCTTTATGCTCACCAACCTGCTGGGTGGCCCGGGCATGAACTCACGCCTGAACTTAGCAGTGCGCGAAAAACACGGACTGGTGTATACCATCGATGCCAACTACGCGACTTACATTGATACCGGGCTGCTCTCGATTTACTTCGGTACGGAGAAAAAACAGCTGAAGCGCACCACATCGCTGGTGCTGAAAGAACTCCGAAAACTTCGAGAAAAGTCGCTGGGTTCGCTGCAGCTGCATACTGCTAAAGAGCAGCTGATGGGCCAGCTGGCCATGGCCGAAGAAAGCAACATGGGCCTGATGATGATGCTCGGCAAAAGCATCCTGGACCAGGACAAAGTGGAGCCGCTGAACGAGATATTCGACCAGATCCGGAAAATAACCGCCGCTGACCTGTTGGAGATCGCTAACGACGTGCTGCGCGAAGACCACCTGAGTTTCCTGAACTACGTGCCGGCTTAATGGCTAAATTGTCAACCTGTTAAAGGGTTGATTTAACAGATTGCAATCAGCCAGTTAACCATGTAACCACTCAATAATCCAAACGATGGAATTCCTGGACGATGAACTACAGCAGTACGCCGATGTGCATACCACGCCTGAGAGTGACCTGCTGCACAAGATAAACCGCCAGACGCACCTGAGCGTGCTGAAGCCGCGCATGTTATCGGGGCACATGCAGGGGCGTATACTGGCTATGTTCTCGCAGATGCTGCAGCCGAACCAGGTACTGGAGGTGGGCACTTACACCGGCTACTCGGCCATTTGCCTGGCCGAGGGGTTGCAGCCGGGTGGCACACTGCATACCATCGACAAGAATGAGGAATTGGAGGAGCGGGTACGTGGTTATTTTGCCGAAGCAGGCCTCACCGAAAGTATAAAGTACTACATCGGCAACGCCCTTGAAATCATTCCCACCATCCAAGTCACTTTCGACCTGGTGTTTCTGGATGCCGATAAGATCAACTACAGCCACTACTATGAGCAGGTCATCGACCAGGTGCGGCCCGGCGGCTATATCATCGCTGACAATGTGCTCTGGAGCGGCAAAGTGCTGGCCAAGTATAGGAAGAAGCTCGACGAAGATACCCAAGCCGTGCTGGACTTCAACAAAATGGTACACGACGATGCCCGCGTCGAAAACATCCTGCTCCCCATCCGCGACGGCCTGCTGGTAGCACGCAAGAAGTAAATTCCACCTGCACCCGTCTTGTTGCAGCCTACTACTTTCTTAGCCGCAGTACGCTTCTATTCTCTTTTAAGCAGTATTAGATAGCTGTTCCGATAACCAAAGCACCAAAGGCTATATGCCGGGCAGCCCGCTTCCGTATACCTGAAAAGATTATTGTTATCGGCCCCCGTTTGAACCGTGCTTACCGGTAACAGTAACGAAAAAACAAATAAATCCTTAAATTGCCGTTAGCCCGCTTTAGCGGCAGATTAGGTGTATAACATCATCAACCAAGTATAAAACATGAGAAAGAAAATTGTTGCAGGCAACTGGAAAATGAATAAAACCTACGAGGAGGCGCTTTCGCTCGTATCGGAGATCGATAACATGGTGAAAGATGAAGTGAACGACGATGTAACCGTTATCGTAACGCCTCCTTTCCCGTACTTGCAAAGCGTAAGCAAGCTGGTGCAGGGCAACAGCAAAATGCATCTGGCAGCCCAAAACGTGAGCGAACACGAGAGCGGCGCTTATACCGGCGAGGTGTCGGCGGCGATGCTCAAATCAGTAGGCACCGAATATGTGATCATTGGCCACAGCGAACGCCGCATGTACCACCACGAAGATGCGCAGATGCTTTACAAAAAAATGAAAGAGGCCTTACGATATGGCATAAAGCCGATCTTTTGCTGTGGTGAGCCCCTGGAAGAACGTGACGCCGACCGCCACTTCGAGTATGTAGGCCAGCAACTGCACGACAGCCTTTCTTACCTCAGCAACGAAGAGTTTGATCAGATCGTGATCGCCTATGAACCGATCTGGGCCATTGGCACCGGCAAAACAGCCTCAGCAGAGCAGGCGCAGGAGATGCACGCCTACATCCGGGAACAGCTCTCGCGCCTGTTCGATGCCGAAGCAGCTTATAACTGCAGCATTCTGTACGGCGGCAGCTGCAACCCGGCCAACGCGCAGGAGATCTTTTCGAAAGAAGACGTGGATGGCGGCCTGATTGGCGGCGCTTCGCTGAAATCACGCGACTTTGTAGCCATTGCTAAGTCGTTCTAACCTAGTATATAGCAGGCCAAAGTGGCTGCCGGTGCGGGACATCGGCAGCCACTTTGTTTTTAGCGCCGGTGCAACCATGCGCAGCGTTTGAGGGTCGGTATAGTATAAGCGCACATCGGATATGGACATCTTAAAAAAGTATACCTGGCTATTAGCTTTGATCTTGTTGATTTCCTGTAAAAAAGAGGAAGCAGCACCCCAGCTGATTCCCGGTCTGTCAGGAACCTGGACGCTGAAAATGGTGCTTGCCAACGACCACTGGGGCGCCCCGCTCACCTGGCGCGAGGTGCAACGCAGCGACCAGGTGCGGTTTACGGCTGACGGCCAATATTATGAAATGCAGGCGGGCCAGAGCAGCTTCGCCTTAGTAGGTACTTATGAGATTTTGGATGAGGACGAGCTGAAGATCACCGAAACACAGCCGGAGTTCCCGGAATACCCGTCCCATACAGTATACTATTCGCTGGAGCCGGGCAATTACCTGGTCATCACAAAAAAGCAGTTTGAAGGAGAGGTAGCGCAAAAGTACCAGCTGGCAGAATAAAATTACATCACCCCGGCTTCAGCTACTCTATTAAATTTGTACAATTCCGCTGCTGTTGGTAACTTGATGCCCGGTGGAATTTTATAGGAAAGACGCTTGTTTGTTCCGTGAAAAGCAAAGATTTGCTTGTTAATCAGCCGCCGATGCAATATTGGCGGCTTTTTTGTTAGGCATATAGCTATCTTTGAGTAAATTTATACTATGCAAATCTTATTTTCTCTCTGGCTGGCTCTGATGCCGCTTGCACGGCCTGTAATACCCGCTGCTGCACCTGCCACTACTACTGTGGCGGCCGGCTACTGTAACATTTACGGTGCCGTGTACCTGGAGCGTGACCCCAAGTATAAAAGCGACGCCGAGTATACGGTTTTCCTGGACGAGGACGAGGCGTATGCCAACATGATCGTGTATCGGGAGAACAACAAACTTTTTGCCGATGCCACGGCCGTTTGGTACCTCACGCCGACCAAAGCCTTTGCCGACCATGTGCTGTACGTAACCGATAACCGGAACCTGGCGGATTTTACTGTGCATTATACCCTTACACGTTCTTTTGCCCAATGCCGCGAATAACAACACCATGGATTTTATAGAAATAACCTTACACGTAAACGCAGATTTCGCGGATATTTTAACAGCCGAACTGGGAGAGTTGGGCTTTGATGCTTTTGTGGAGGCAGAAGATGGTCTTAGTGCTTACATCGAAGAAGACAAGTATAGCCAGCAGGCGCTGGACGACACCCTTGCCCGCTACGCCCACTTGGTAGAGGCAACCTACACCGTTCAGACGATTGCACGCCAGAACTGGAACGAGGAGTGGGAGCGCAACTTTGAGCCCCTTTATATTGGCGATCAAGTATCTGTGCGAGCTTCTTTTCATGCTAAGCCAACCCAGGCGAAGTATGATATTGTGATCAACCCGAAGATGTCGTTTGGCACCGGCCATCACGAAACAACCACCCTGATGATCGAAAACCAGCTGACGCTGGACCACCAGGGCAAGCGCGTGCTGGACATGGGCTGCGGCACCGGCATTCTGGCCATTATGGCCGGCGAACTGGGTGCCGCCGAAATAGTGGCTGTAGAAATTGAGGACTGGACGGTAGAAAATGCCCGCGAGAACGCAGCACTTAACCACTATGGCAGCATAGACGTGCGCCTGGGCGGTGCCGAAACCATCCACGGCGAAAAACCTTTTGATATTATACTAGCCAACATCAACCGCAACGTTTTACTGGAAGATATGCCTGCTTACAAAGCCGTGCTGCACCCGCAGGGCTGGCTGTTGTTAAGCGGTTTTTACACCGAAGACCTCCCGGTGATCCGGGAACGCGCAGAAGCCTTAGGCCTTCATTTCGTGTCGCACCGGGTGAAGAATAACTGGGTGTCGGCTGTGTTTAGAGCGAGCTAATTATTGTACTATTTCTTTTACCTGATGCTATGAGGCATAAACTTTTACCCCTCCTCTTTTTTTTCACGATCATCACCGCCCAGGCTCAAACCCGACTCAGCGACAAGCCCGCTGATTTTGTGGCAGATGCCAAAGCTATGTTGCTGGCTGGCAAAGTAGCCAATGCCGACGCCCTTGGTACCAGCCTGGAGGAAGCCTGGAACAGCGGCAAGCTCACGGCAAAGCAGCAGAATCAGGTCATTAACATTGCCCAGGACATGTACCGCAAACGGCTGCGCACCAATCCGCACTTCGCCGCTTTCTTTACCATGGTAGCAGCCGGCGTAAACAAGCAAAACCTGCGCGGTAATACCCTAGACGAGATGTTGGACGTTACGGCCAAAGCCGTGCAGAAAGAAGACCCGAAGGTGCTGGAGAGCTTTTTGAATACGGCTAGTCTTTACCTGAGCACCAACCGCCTGTTCCAGAACTCCTACTATCACCTGAGCAGCACTGGCGGCTTCAGCTTTGCCTACGAAGGGACCAGCAAAGCTTCTGCCTCGCCTGAGCCTGGCAGTGAAACTGCTATCTCCTGGGACGACGAGGTAGACGAAAAAGGGCAGCAGCAGGAAGACGACGGCTGGGGCACCATCTCTCCTACTCCCAAAAAAGAAGATAAAAAGAAAGCAGAGAAGAACCGTAAGGAAAGTATAAAGCAGCAGTTTCAGCCGCAAATGCCTGCTGTAACAGGGCCTGTACTAAAACTGCAGAACGCCACGCTCACCTTCGTTACGCCCTGGGACTCCACGGCGATCAACAAAACAAACGGGCAGCTGATGCTGGGCACCAATGTATTTGTGGGCGAAGGCGGCACGTTCGATTGGCAGGCCAACGGGCAACCAGCCACGGCTACCCTGGGCAAGTATAACTTTACCACCTCGTTTGCCGGATTCAAAGCACCGGACGTAACCGTTACCTATGCCTCCGTGCTGAAAGCGCCGGTAGATGGCGCCCTGGAATGGATGAGCAGCAAGCGGAAGACCAGCGCCTATCCTTATCCAAAGTTCTTCTCTTTCACCAACGATGCACAGATGAAAACCCTGGGCGATAACATAGCCTATAAGGGTGGCTTTTCGCTGGTAGGCAATATGATAGGCAGCAAGCCGCTGGATGGCAGTTTATCGGAGATCGTGGTGTCGCATGGGGGGCAGCGCAAGTTCCGCTCCATGGCCCGCAACTATACCATCACCGACTCGCTTATACTTGCCAGCCGGGCCGCCATCGCTATTTATCAGCAGAAGGATTCGCTTACGCACCCGGCCATGCAGCTGCGCTTCTCCCGGCCACAACAGGAGCTTACCCTTACCAAAGACAAGGGGCCATATGCCCGCACGCCTTTTTTCGATACCTTTCATAAGCTGGAGATCACGGCAGAGCGCCTGCACTGGAACCTGACTCAACCGGAGATCAATTTCTCTATCCTTAATACCAAAACCCTGATTCCGGTGCAGCTGGAGTCTACGGAGTACTTTTCGAACAACCGCTACCAGCAACTGGTGGGAGTAGCTTCGTTCCACCCGCTGCAGGTCCTGATTGGTTATGCGGCTAAAGCCAAGAGCAATAACTTTTATGCTTCGGAAGTGGCACAGGGCTCTAAAATAAATGAAACAGCCATTAAAGAAGCGGCAGCCAACCTCTCCCGCGACGGCTATCTGGACTATGACCCGGGCAGCGGCTACATCCAACTGAAGTCGAAAGCCTGGCACTACGTGGGTTCTGCCCGCGACATGTCTGACTATGACCACCTCGTGATCAGGTCTGTTGTGCCTTCCGGCCGCAACGCTACCCTGAACCTGGACGATAACAAGCTGACGGTGCGTGGGGTAGACAAGATCACTTTTAACAACGATACCGCCAGCGTGTTCATACTGCCGCGCCAGAGCGAGATTCGCATTCTTAAAAACCGCGACATCGAATTTGACGGGCAGATCTATGCCAGCCGTTTGGCTTTTAAAGGCACGCAGTTCAAGTTCAACTACGATGAGTTCTCTATCGACTTGGCCAAATTAGATACAGTAGCGCTGGTGTCGCGCCGGCGGCGGGCACGCGAAGGCGAAGCCTCTGACCAGGTGCTGACGGGCAAAGGCAACAGCATGGCGGGCAAGCTCTACATCAACAAGCCGGATAACAAGTCGGGTCGCAAGCACCTGCTGGACTACCCCAAGTTTGATGCCGTGTCGGGTGCCAAAGTAGCCTTTAGCCGGCCCGATGTGGCGGGCGGCGCCTACGACAGCACCGTATACTTCGATATGCCGCCGTTTAAGATCGACTCGCTGAGTTCCGGCAAAGGCGCCGTGGCATTTGATGGCACCTTTAACTCCGGGGGTATTTTCCCGGTGATCAAAACCAAGCTGCAGATGATGCCGGACGAAACACTGGGTTTTTACTATCAGCCCTCAGCCAAAGGAATGGCGGCGTATGGTGGCAAAGGAATGGTGTACGATACAGTTATGATGAGCTCCAGCGGTATCCAGAGCAAAGGCAAGATCACCTACCTAACCGCTACCTTGCAGGCGCCTGTTTATACATACTATAAAAATGCCGTTACTACTAAAACCGGCACTTCTGTAGTGATAGCCGAAGGGCAGCACGGAGGAACAGCCTTCCCGGTAGCCTCGCTTGCCGGTTTTTCAATGAACTGGCTGCCCCAGGCCGATACCATGTATATCCAGACAGCCAAGGAGCCGATGAAAATATACAAGGAAGGTTTTGATTTTAAAGGCGTGGCCAAGCTGTCGCCGGGCGGTTTATACGGCAGCGGCATCGTAGATAATCAGGTAGCCACTGTAACAGCGCCGCAGCTGCTATTCAAGCAGCGCGCTATTAGCGGCAACCACGCTACCGTAATCGCTAAATCAGACGTGGCGGGCCGGCCGGCCATCAAGGCGCAGGACATGGCCTTTGCCTACGACCTGACCAAAGGCCTCGTGAACTTTGCCAGCGAGCAGCGCGGCACGGCCAGCATCGAATTCCCGAAAGCGCAGTATAAAACCTCAATGAGCAGCGCCCGCTGGGACATGAACAAGCAGAAAATAAGCCTGAAGGCGGATGAAAACGGGGGTAAGAACTGGTTCTACTCCCTGCACCCGCAGCAGGACTCTTTGCAGTTTATGGCCGCCAGTGGTGAGTATGACCTGAAGAAGAATACCTTGCTGGCCGGTGGTGTGCCCTACATTGCTGTGGCAGACACGTACATTGTGCCGGACAGTGGTAAAGTAGCCGTAGCGGCCGATGCGACCATTCAGACACTGCGCAATGCCAAAGTGCTGGCCGACTCGGCACAGCAATACCATAAGCTATATGCCGGCAACATCGATGTGCTCTCGCGCAAAGCCTTTAGCGGCAATGCAATCTTGGATTACACCAACGCTGCTTCCGACTCGTTCCGACTGGCTTTCGGCGACTTTGTGTATGGCAATCCGCAGAAAAAGAAGAAGCCCGTTTATACTTATGCCTCTGCCCAGGTAACGGAAGAGAACGCCTTCTATATTTTCCCTCGCATCCTGTATCGGGGCAAAATTGCGCTGAACGCCCCTACGAAGTACATGGATTTTGATGGCGATCTGAAGCTGAATTTTACCGGCAACCCCGCTGACTCAGACTGGTTTTCGTATAAAAAGGATACCCTGAATCCTGATAACGTTCGAATTCCGGTCATCAAACCGAAAGCTGCAGACGGCACACCGCTGCACACCGGCCTGCATATTGCACGAGGCTCCGCCAAGCTCTACAACACGTTTGTATCGAAGAAACAAGCCGAAGAAGACCTGGACTTGTTTACAGTGGATGGACTGCTATCGTACGACAAGAGCAAAAGCGAATTTAAGATTGGCCAGAAAGACCGCGCCTACGCTGACGCGTATGAGGGCAACGTGCTCCGCTATAACGAAGCCTCCAACACAGTGCAGTTTGAAGGCAAGCTGAACATGCTCAAACCAACGAAGAACTTTAAGGTGGAAGCCTCCGGCAGCGGCAGCGCCAACGTAGACAGCGCCCGCTACAACCTTGATACCTTCCTGGCCTTTGACCTGGACATGCCGGCACAGGCGCTGACGGCTATGGCGGGGAATTTACGTGGCGATGGGGCTGCAGGCGCGGCAGATAACAACGATGCCATGCTGTACAAACTGGGCGAGTTTATCGGCGACGGGCAGGTGCGCAAGTATGCCCAGCGGTCCGCTACCGAGTATGTGCCATTGCCCAAGCTGTCGAAAAAGCTGGTGCGCAGCCTCATCTTAAGCCAGGCGAACCTGCGTTGGTCTAACGAGCAAAATGCCTGGTACAGCGTGGGCAAGATCAACCTGGCCAGCATCCTGAAAGGCGATATCAACGCCGTGATGGACGGCTACCTGGAAATGCGCCAGGACATGAACGGTGAGCCGGCCGTGAATTTATACTTGCAGGCCGATCCGTATACCTGGTACTACTTCAGCTTTGCAGAAAATAACCTGTCGCTGGGCTCTTCTGACGACAAATTTAACAAAGCAGTCAGTTCCAAATCGAAAGGCAGCCGCGGCGCTTCGCTCAACTATGGCTTCTTTCCTGCCGAGGCCATCGAGAAGAACCAGTTTATGGAACACTTCAGCACCACGTACCTGCAGGGCAAGAGCGGCTTTAAAGTAGCTTCTGAGCAACAGGTAGTAAAAGAGCCTACAGGTAACTTCGACTACATGGAAGACCAGCCGAAGAAAACCAAGAAGAGTAAAAAGAAAAAGGACAAGAGCGATCCATTTGGTGTGGATGCAGAAGAGGGGACAAATAACCAGAAGCCGTAAACACCGCGTATATACCTAATAGAGTAGCACAACTTTTGGAGTTTAGATTCGGGTTTAGCTATATTTGGGATCTTCTGCCACTCTGAAAATACGCCTGCAGGCTGCCAGAAAAAGCTTTTGGCAAAGCCGGGGTTGAGAAAAAACAACTATTTATGGACATATTTCTGATAGCTATACTATGTGTGGCCGCTTACCTGATTGGTTCTGTGTGTACGGCGGTGTGGGTAGGCAAAGCCTATTATGGCATTGACATCCGGCAGCACGGCAGCGGCAACTCCGGCGCCACCAACACCTTTCGGGTGCTGGGCAAAAAGCCGGGTACGGCCGTAATGCTGATCGATATTTTTAAAGGGTGGCTGGCTACATCGCTGGCTGGCCTGCTGATCATCTTCCATGCCATACCTGCCGAGCAACTGGTCGTATTTCAGCTGCTTTTAGGTGCGTTGGCGGTGGTAGGGCATATTTTCCCGGTATACGAGCGCTTTAAAGGCGGCAAAGGGGTGGCTACGCTACTGGGAATGGTCCTGGCCATTCAGCCATTGGTAGCCCTGATGTGCATCCTTATTTTTGTGGTGGTACTTCTCACCTCCAAGTATGTATCGCTGGGCTCGATGTTGGCGGCACTGGCTTTCCCGATCCTGCTCCTGCTGCCACGCTTCCATCCAGATAATCCCATCCTGATCATTTTTGGCTTTGTTATTTTTGCCGTTGTGGTGCTCACTCACCGCAAAAACATCAACCGGCTAATCCAAGGCGAAGAAAGTAAGGCTAACATCCACCTCGGCCGCAAACGATAAAGTATACCGCTACCGGCTAGCGCTAAAAAAGCCATCCTGCAAAGCAAGGGTGGCTTTTTTTTGTAAATTAGCCCAAATCCATTTCTGAAACCATGAACAACTATATCTCCGAAAACAAAGACCGCTTTCTGAACGAGCTGCTCGACATGCTCCGCATTCCGTCTGTTAGCGCCGATCAGAAGTTTAAGCCCGATGTGCTCCGCACAGCCGAATTTGTGAAGCAAAAGCTGAAAGAAGCCGGTGCGGACAATGTAGAACTGGTGCAAACAGCTGGTAACCCGGTGGTGTATGGCGAAAAAATGGTAGATCCAGGCCTGCCAACCGTGTTGGTGTACGGCCATTACGATGTGCAGCCAGCCGATCCCTACGAGCTCTGGAATTCGCCTCCGTTTGAGCCGGTGATTAAAGACGGTAATATTTATGCCCGCGGTGCCTGCGACGACAAGGGCCAGATGTACATGCACATCAAAGCCTTCGAAACCATGATGCGTACCAACACGCTGGCCTGCAACGTGCGGTTCATGATCGAGGGCGAGGAGGAAGTAGGCTCTGTAAACCTGGGCACTTTTGTGAAGGAGAACAAGGAGCGGCTGCAGGGCGATGTGATCCTGATATCTGATACAGGTATGCTGGGCAACAACACGCCTTCGATAACCACCGGCCTGCGTGGCCTGAGCTACGTGGAAGTAGTGGTAACCGGCCCGAACCGTGACCTGCACTCGGGCTTATACGGTGGTGCAGTGGCGAACCCGATCAACGTTTTGTGCCAGATGATCGCATCGCTACACGACGAGAACAACCACATAACCATTCCCGGCTTTTACGACAACGTGCAGGAACTGAGCCAGGAAGAGCGGGCCGAGATGGCACGTGCTCCCTTCGACCTGGACAAGTATAAAAAGGCCTTGGACCTAAGCGATGTAGCAGGTGAAAAGGGCTACGTGACAATGGAGCGAAACGCCATCCGCCCGACACTGGACGTAAACGGCATCTGGGGCGGCTATACCGGCGAAGGCGCCAAAACCGTTATCCCCTCCAAAGCCTTTGCCAAGATCTCCATGCGCCTGGTACCGCATCAGACAGCCGATGAGATTACGGAGAAGTTTAAGAAGCATTTTGAAAGTATAGCCCCTGCCGGTGTAAAGGTAGAGGTGCGGCCGCATCATGGCGGCGAGCCCGTAGTAACGCCAACTGATTCGGTCGCTTACCAGGCGGCTTCCAGGGCTTACGAGGAAACCTTTGGCGTGAAGCCGGTTCCGGTGCGCAGCGGTGGCTCCATCCCGATTGTAGCTATGTTCAAATCAGAGCTGGGGCTGAGTTCGATACTGATGGGCTTTGGTTTGGATTCAGACGCAATACATTCGCCAAACGAGCATTTTGGGATATTCAACTTCATGAAAGGCATCGAAACCATCCCGCTGTTTTACAAGTACTTTGCCGAGATGAGCAAATAAGATACGTATAACCATCAAACAAAAAGCCTCCTGAACACGTGTTCAGGAGGCTTTTTATTAACGCATCAGGTTGGCTTTCGTGCGCGACGGCCGCAGATAACCAACGCTAAGTTGCCACATCGTATTTTTCTGATCCAGTATAGTAGAGAAAGACCGGAGACCACCGGTGTTGCGGAAGCTTACAAAGAAGCCATTGTCCATCATAAAGCCGAGGCCAACGACATACCCATAATCCCAGCGGTTATAGTCGTTGAGGGTATACTCCTGCGGGCCAAGCACCACCGGTGAGGTCCCGCTGCCAGCCTGGCTGCTGATCCTGTTCGTGTGGCTGTCTTCGTTAACTAAATAGCCCAGGTATGGGCCTGCCTCCGCAAAAAGCCCTCGTTTGTGCACCCGCAGCAACACTGGCACATCTACATAATGCAGCCGTATATCACCCGCTACATATGCACTTGGGCTGATCGTGTGCTCTTCATAAGTGAATCCCTTTTGCGTATAATTTAGCTCCGCCTGCAGTTCCAGCGCCGATACAAAATCATAGTTAAAGAGAAAGCCAGCTGTGAAGCCGGCCAGGTGATTCATATCACCGGAAGCATCGCCTGTGGCTTTAGAGAAACCGCCACCGGCTTGAGCACCAATCCGCAGGAACTGTGCCTGCACAGCCAATAAAGGTGCAAGTATAAAGAGGATTAGGAGCCAGGTTCTTTTCATGAGGAGTATAGCTAGATAAAGTAAAGCAGTTACAGTGCTACCTGCTTTACTTTACTGGTTGCGGTGCGGTTTAGTTGGTTTCGATGATGGGTATAAAAAAGCCGGCCCTGCTACAGGAGCAGGGCCGGCTTCATAAAGTAGTGCTAAAGAGCACCTGTTGGTTTTTATTCGCCGGAAGGAATGGTGAAGCCCAGTGTCAGCATGATAACAGAGTGGCGGGCATTTCTCAGGTCATCCCCATAGTCGCCGTAATCCACATCTTTTTTCAGGAAGTCGCTAAAACCACCGTTATAGCGAACGCCTAAGCTAACCACGCCTGTTGTAAAGCCTACACCTGCAGCATAGCCAAGTTCAAACTTTCGCATGCCATCCGTGCTCTTTGAGTCCACAGTTGAGCTCTGGAGTTGGTCGTTGATGTATGTTTTGGTCGTATTGTTCAGGCTTAACAGGTACGACGCCTGTGGGCCGCCTTCAAAGTAAATAGGACCAGCTTTGATATGTAGCAGCACTGGCAGGTCGATGTAGTTGTAGTTTACCTTGCCTTCGCGGCGATAGGTTTGTCCCAGCACATCAAAATCCTCGTTGCTGTTCTTAAAGCCTTTCTGCGAATAAAGCAGCTCCGGCTGAATGCCAAAGAAGTCATCAACAATAGCAAAGTTGTACGTAACACCGGCATGAAAACCGAGTTTGTTATCAAACTGGCTCTCGTCTTTTAAATCGCCGGAAAGATTAGAAAGGTTCCCCCCTACTCTTACACCAAACCCAGATTGCGCCTGTGCGGCCGTAAAGGTGCCTAGCACCAGTGTAAATAAGAATAATAGCTTTTTCATAATTTTCTCATGGTTGATGTATATGCTCTTAGAGCAGTATACAGATTAATAAACTAGTTAAAATTTTGCATTAAATACTTACGCTTTCATCACAGTTAATCAGGCATTCTTTTCTAAAAGTTTTTAATAACAGTTTTCGCATGCATGCAAAGAACCAATATGCAACAAGCGGGCCAAAATATATTAATCAGCTATATAGGCACTCTAAATATGTACAGGATAGCGTTGCAACTGCATGGCTGGTATATATACGTTGGCAACAGCATTTGTATCGTTACCTGGGCAACAAGCAGGCCACCGGATAAAAGAGACTTCTCCGCTACGCTTTTAAAGGTTATCTGATGTTTATAAAATAGTACTTATACTTAGCTCTTTCTCTTCTACGAGGGCAACAGTGGCAGGTATACAAAAAGCCCGGTATTAGCCGGGCTTTTTGCTATAGTTTATTCTGTATTCAGAAAGGAGCCCTATCTGGCAGGCAGCGTATAGCCTAGTGAAAGCATAAATACGCTGTTCTTGTAGCTTGCTGCGTTGTCGTTATCGTTCAGTTGCGAGAAATCACCATTATAACGCACGCCCACACTTACGCCAAGCGGTGTAGCCAGGCCTATACCTGCGGCATATCCAAAGCTCGTGTGCTTATACATGTCCAGGTCATCTACCAGGGTTGTACCGTTATTTTCAATTTCACCGGCTACCCGAAACGACACTTGCGGACCCGCCTCAAAGTATAACGGGCCGGCATTAACGTGCGCTAGCACGGGCACATCAATATAACTCACCTTTACCTTGTAGCTGTCGTTTTTGGATTCGGCACCTTTTTGTGAGTAAAGCACTTCCGGCTGAATGGCAAAGAAGTTATCGCTGGTTAACGGAAACTGCGCCGTTACGCCTGCATGAAATCCCCAGAGCCTGTCTTTGGCAATGCCTTTATCGCCGGTAAAACCGGAGTAGTTAGCACCTGCTTTTACACCAAATCGGGGTGCCTGCATTTGGGCCTGTGCAGCCACTGTGGTTCCCAAGGCCATAACGAATAATAAAAAAATCTTTTTCATAGGTTGTCATTTTAAGTGAAGGGCTTGCGCCCGGGCAGCTAAAATTTAAAGGCAGCTGCTATTTTTAGGGGTAATACGAAAGGTCCTTATCAAAGTATAAAAGAATTGCACTGTTTTTTACGACTACAAAGCTGATGCAAAGACAATCTCCTGACTTCTAGGCAAATAAAAAGCGACAACTTTTGGACTGTCGCTTTATTAAATTTAGGCTAAATTACTACTTATGGCCGGTTATACTACCCAGCCCACCCTTCCCGGTCCAGGCTGCGGTACTGAATTGCTTCTGCTATGTGCTCGATCTTTATTGCATTACTTCCGGCGAGGTCGGCAATGGTGCGGCTCACTTTCAGGATGCGGTCGTAGGCGCGGGCCGAGAGGCCGAGGCGCTCCATGGCAGTCTTCAGCAGCGTACGGCCGGCGTCATTTATCTGGCAAATATCCTTTACCATCTGCGAGGGCATCATAGCATTGGAGTGGATATCGGGATAACTTTTGAAGCGCTCCGACTGCACTTCCCGCGCCTGCACCACCCGCTCCCGAACCGAACGGCTGTCCTCGCCTTTGCGGGCGCCTGTCATCTCATCAAACGTAACCGGCGTAACCTCTACATGTAGGTCGATGCGGTCCAGCAGCGGGCCACTTACTTTGTTCAGGTAACGCTGCACCACGCCGGGGCCGCAGACACATTCCTTGTTCGGGTCGTTGTAATAGCCACAAGGGCACGGGTTCATGCTGGCTACCAGCATAAAGTTAGCCGGAAAGTCGATAGACGATTTCGCGCGCGAGATGGTAACACGGCGCTCTTCCAGGGGCTGGCGCATCACCTCCAGCACGGTGCGCTTAAACTCCGGCAACTCATCCAGAAAAAGCACACCGTTGTGCGACAGGGAGATCTCACCTGGCTGCGGGTTGCCTCCGCCGCCTACCAGCGCCACGTCTGAGATAGTATGATGCGGGGCGCGGTACGGCCGGGTGGAAAGCAGCGAGGCCGCCTCTCCCAACTTACCGGCCACGGAATGTATCTTGGTTGTCTCCAGTGCTTCCTGCATCGAGAGCGGCGGCAGAATAGACGGCAGGCGCTTGGCCAGCATCGTTTTGCCGGCTCCCGGCGGACCGATCATAATTAGGTTGTGCCCACCTGCGGCTGCAATCTCCAAGGCGCGCTTAATGTTTTCCTGGCCCTGCACATCAGCAAAGTCAGCGGCATACTGGTCTACACTGTTCATAAAAATATCGCGCGTATCCACCGTTAGGGGCGCAATCTCACGCTTTCCATCCAGAAACTCGATGGCTTCCTGTATGTGCTGCACGCCTATCACTTCCAGGTTATTCACAATGGCGGCCTCTTGTGCATTCTGTATGGGAAGTATAAAACCTTTGAAACCTTCTTTGCGGGCTTGTATGGCAATGGGCAGCACGCCTTTTATCGGCCGCAGCGAGCCATCCAGCGACAACTCGCCCATGATCATGTAATCCGGTATTTTGTCGGTCTGCATCTGGCCCGAAGCTGCGAGAATACCCATGGCAATGGTCAGATCGTAGGCAGAACCTTCTTTGCGGATATCAGCAGGTGCCATGTTGATCACCACTTTCTGGCGGGGCATTTTGTAGCCATACTCTTTTAATGCCGACTCGATGCGCTGCTCTCCTTCTTTTACAGCATTGTCAGGAAGGCCAACCAGAAAGTATTTGGTGCCCGCCGACACGTTTACTTCTATAGTAATAGTATAGGCGTTTACACCTTGCACGGCGCTGCCAAAGGTTTTGATAAGCATTTGTTTTCAGTTGGAAGTATAAAATTTACACACTTGTGGAGCCGGAACAAGGTTTTAGTTCAATTAATTCCGTGTTGCTTCCAAAAGCACTAACCAGGAGTGCGGCTTGCAAAGCAGCCGACAAGTATGCGTTAACGTTTCCCCAGGCGCGTCAAGTCAGGGTGCACCGGCAGGTACGACTGCGTCACATCCTCTCCTTTCTGGTGCACCGTGATGGCGGTGCAGGTGCTATCGGGCACCGTTACCTCAAAGGCAATGCCCTGCGCCTGGTTATCGTAAATGTATACCTGCTGCTTTTGATCGTTAGTATAGTAGGCCAGCGGCTGCAGCGGGCTAAATGCCTCCCGGATTCGCGCCAGGGCCACCCCCGTGCTGATGCCTTCGGATGTCTGGAACGCAGGCGAGGTAACCTGCACCTGCTGCACTTTGGCCGGACTGCCGGTGCCGTCGAAGTTGTTTACGGTGTAAACCGCTACATACTCCCGAGG
The DNA here is from genome assembly GCF_039748935.1 of Pontibacter chitinilyticus. Lineage (NCBI taxonomy): Bacteria > Pseudomonadati > Bacteroidota > Cytophagia > Cytophagales > Hymenobacteraceae > Pontibacter > Pontibacter chitinilyticus. The sequence goes on along the minus strand of NZ_JBDIZJ010000003.1, from coordinate 198,115 downwards.
ATTGCTTTTTCTGCTGACCCAGAACGAGAGCGCCTTGCCCATGGCCGCGTCACCGCTGTCAGGTTTGCCCAAGGCCTGGTTTAGTTCCTCCGCCGTCATGTTGAGGTGAACCTGGCCAATGCTTTCGCCTGGTATGATCAGAAAAGCAGAATCAGGTGCAGTGGGTTGCGCCGGTGTAGCCGGCACTGTTGAGGCAGTTGTATCTCCGGCAGGGGCCGTATTGCGTTCTGTCTGGTTGCTTGTATCATGTTGCGGCTGACAGGCAACCAGGGGCAGTACCAATAGCAAGTATAAAGGATATCTCATACTGCCATAACGTAAAGGCAGTGCAAACTGTTAGTGGGTTAGCACCAACTTTGTATCCACCCGCTTGCACTATAACTCTACTAACTAAAAAAACTATACTACGGATTATATTTATATCATTTTCCTAAAAAATATAATTTAGTAAAGTCCCTTTTCGTCTTAATCGATTTACATGGATGCTCACAACATTGCCGCTCCGCACAAACATAGCCCCAATAACGTGTTGAGTTATGCCTGGGTAAAGAAGAACCTGGCCCACCTGTTCCCTAACCTGGAGGAGCACGTACTCGATGATCTGCTTCAGAAATTCAGATGGCGGTCGCTAAAGCGGGGCGAGGTGTTGTGCCGCGAAGGAGATGCAGGTGATAGTTTATACTTGTTAGTATCAGGGCGGCTGAAAGCGCTGATTGGCGCCGACACGCCCCATGAGCGCCAAGTAGGCGAAGTATCGCAGGGCGAGTGTGTGGGCGAGATGGCGCTGATGACTGGCGAGCCACGCACGGCTACCATTCAGGCAGCGCGCGACTGTACGCTGGTGCAGTTGCTAAAGTCTGACTTTGATACGCTCATAAGCCTGCACCCGCAGGTGGTGCTGAGCCTGTCGCGTATGGTTATCAATCGCCTGAACTATACGATGCACCATGCTGCGGCACCTGCTAAGCTCAGCAATATTGCCCTGGTGCCCGCCACCAATAGTCCCGAAATCAACGTGTTTATCCATCAACTAGTAGCTGAACTGCGTCGGCAGGGGCCATTCCGACACTTACATGCAGGTTTGCTGCCTGAGGAGTTCAAAACGAAAGCAGACAGGAACGCACCTATCTCCTTAGCGCTAGGCAACTGGCTGGCTGAGCAGGAACTGGAGCAGGAGTTGGTGGTGTATGAGGCAGAAGCCATAAACTCATATTGGACACAGCAGTGCCTGCGCCACGCCGACAAGATCATTATCATCAGCCAGGCATCCGAGTCGATTACGCTTTCTGCTATCGAAAACACCGTGTTCCACGACAACGACCATCATGCCCTACAAAGGGAGCAGGTCTTTCTCTACCCCGAGGCAACGGAGCAGCCTTCACTGTCGCGCCAGCTACTGGCATTGCGGTCAGTAAACCGTCATTACAATATCAGGCAGAACGATGGGCGGCATCTCAGCCGCCTGGCCCGCATGCTCCTGAACCGCGGTATAGGGTTGGTGCTGGGTGGCGGCGGGGCTAAAGGCTTTGCGCATATTGGTATATACCGTGCCCTGCAGGAAGCCGGCGTACCTGTTGATATGGTATGTGGCACAAGTATGGGGGCCATTATTGCGGCTGGCATTGCGCACGAGTGGGATGCAGAGCAGCTCAGGAGTAAAGTTAAAAGTGCCATTGTTACTGATAAACCCCTCAACGATTATACCCTTCCGGTACTCTCGCTCCTAAAAGGACACAAGTTTCAGCAGACTTTAAAAAAATACTTCCGCGACCAGTACATCGAAGATCTGTGGCTGAACTTCTTCTGCATCTCCAGCAATTATACTTTGTCTGAGATGGTCATACACGAGGAGGGACTACTCTGGAAAGCGGTGGCGGCTTCGGCCTCTATCCCTGGCGTACTGCCCCCGATGGTAAAAGGCAACGACCTGCTGGTAGATGGAGGTACTTTTAACAATTTTCCGGTAGATGTGATGAAAGAACATTATGGTGGCAAACTTATCGGCATCAATTTACTTATAGACAAAGCGTACGAACTCGACTATACCACTTTACCGGGTGGCTGGCACCTGTTCTTCTCCCGCTTCCTGCCTTTTCTGCGGCGCTACAAAAGCCCAAGTATATCAGCCATCATCTTAAAGTCTACCACGCTGCCTAGTATCGTGCACCAGCGGCAGCAAATAGATGACCTGGACCTTTTCATGACGCCACCAGTGGGCAACTTTAGCCTCCTGGCTCTCAACAACTATGACAAGATTGTGGCGACAGGCTATGAGTATGGAAGCGCGTTTCTGCAAGAAGCCCCACTGCACAAACTTACCGCCAAATAAGCTTTCGGATGCCAGCAGAAATGTTTACCGTAGCCCGGCTCCTCTAAAGAGGCTGCATATTAAGTGAGAACAAGAAGTATGGGTAATTCACATAATAGCTTTATATGGTAACTGCTGTACATACGACCAACCAATACTTTTAACTCGACATATATTACTGCTACCTAATATATTGTGCTAGCTAACTAAATATAACACGTTGATGAATACTTTGTCCTTTAAATAAACTACCTTCCGTAAGTCATAAAATATAGAGCTATTTTGCTTTTAAATATAATCTTACGATTACTACAACTGCGTTCTGTTTGCCGTTTGCGTTGTTGAGCAGTTGTTGCCTCCCACCACAAGCCTGTACCGGAAATAAGAAGGTATAGGGGTTCTCCTTTAAGAGCCACCTGAAGCATATCCATGCAGGGGTAAACAGCGCTGAAATGTTGTCTATCTTACCTGTACAAGGCATCACCTGCGTCATTCTGTTTCCGCTACCATCATTTTCCGCTACCCTCTTGAAAATGATCTCTGCCTGCCTTAAAGCAGCCATTTTGCGCTGTTATTGATATTTGGTGATTATACATTGTATTCCCGTACTACAATCCCGACGGATATGACATTCTTTTTTACTGCTGCAGCCCAAAGCTCAGAAAGGCCTTCCCCCGGTGCCCGGCCTGGCACTACCAGCTATCGCTTGTGTTTCCTGCTCCTGTGCTGGAGTTTGCTTCCGCTTGAGGCTTTTTCTCAAACGGAAACAGAGATTATTCCAATGGTAGAATGTGTGCGGTGGTTACCAGCAGAAGGTAAGTATGAGGCGGTATTTGGCTACAATAACCCGAGCAAAACAGATGTGACAATACCGCCTGAAAACAGCACTCTTTCCTGCGCCGGCGCAAAAGTTAACGGAAACGATAAAACCTTTAAACCAGGCAGGGTGTTTTCGGCTTTTACCGTGCAGTATGACTGTCCGGAGCTGACCTGGACCGTTACAGGGCCTAGCGGCAAGCCTAGATCTGTCACAGCGAATGGCAGCACGACAGCCTGTACTACTGGGGGCAACATTACTCCTGTCATCAGTTCTCCTATAAAAACCAACACCAAAATAGGCTCTGAGTTAACCATTTTGCCAGGTTCCGGGGCCATTAATACAGATAACGTATACCAACTAGAAACCACAGGAGGCATACAGTATGTATTTATCCGGCTAATAGCTGTTGACAACAGAACAGACGCTTTACTCACCGACCTAAGCAGCAAAGGATTCAGACAAGCCAAAGTATCCGGCCTGCAAATTACAGGTTGGTTGCCTGTTAGCGAATTAAATAACTTAAACAGCCTGGCAAACCTGAACCTGGCTATGCCAGTCTTTACGCCTTTAGCAAATGGTGGTGCTGTCACCAGCCAGGGCGATAAAGCACAGCGCACCGACCTTACTCGCACCGCCTTTGGCGTGCAGGGCGAAGGCATTAAAATTGGTGTACTATCTGATAGCTATAATGCCCGGCCCAACAATGAGGCGCTACGGGATGTGCTGCAGGGCGACCTACCGGGCGTAGGGAATCAACTGAACCCACTGCCGGTACAGGTGCTCAAAGACCTGCCCTCCCGCTCTGGCTTGGGCTCCGACGAAGGCCGGGCCATACTGCAGATCATCCACGATGTGGCCCCGAAAGCGGCGCTGGCTTTCCGCACCGGCTTCGATGGTCCCATTGACCTGGCCCAGGGAATCCGGGAGCTAAAGGCGGCAGGCTGCAACATTATTGTGGATGACATCACCTACAGCTCCGATTCCTATTTTCAGGATGGGGTGGTGGCGCAGGCCGTGGATGAAGTAGTAGCCCAGGGCGTTACCTACTTTTCGGCAGCGGGCAACTTCGGAGACCGCTCTTACCAGGGCACCTATACACCGCTTGTGCTGCCGGACGGCCGCAATGTGCATAACTTTAGGGGCGGAGACTATAAGCAACGCCTCTTCTTGCCGGAGGGCACCTATTCTTTGGGGATGGAGTGGTCCAGCAACACAGAGCAGGACCTGGACTTCTACCTGACCGATGACAACGACAACATCATTATCGGGTATAACCGCAAGAGTACCTATCCTTTTGAGGGCATGGCCTTTAACGTGTCTGCCGGGGGTGCTGTTGCTAACATTATGGTTGTCAATGCAAGCACGACCGTTATCGATCCCAGCCTTGTATTTAAGTATATCATCTTCCGCGGCAGTGCGGGCATAGCCGAGTACCGCAGCGGCACCGCCACCATTACCGGCCATGCCAATGCGGCAGGAGCGATTGCCATTGGAGCCGTGCTGTATCAGAATACACCTGCTTATGGCGTCGCGCCACCTACCATCGCGTCTTTCTCTTCCAGGGGAGGTACGCCTATTCTGCGGGATGCCACCAACGGCGCCGTGAACATCACCCGCGAGAAGCCTGATTTTACGGCACCAAACGGCGGCAATACTACCGTGCCGCTGGGTGGGCAGAATATCGACGGAGACAGTTATCCTAATTTCTTCGGCACCTCTGCCGCTGCACCCCATGCCGCTGCCGCTGCTGCGCTGCTGATTGGGGCAGCTAAAAAGTTTGAGGGCACGAACCTGACACCTGCTGCAGTGCGGCACCTGCTGCGCTCCACTGCCTTGGATATGGGCAGCCCGGGACAGGACAATGCAACCGGCTATGGCTTTCTACGACCTGACGTGGCTATCTCCACCTTTGCCACACCTACTCCTATCGCTGTATGCCTGACCACGCCAGAAGGTATAGTAGCTGGCAAGCCTGTTGTCATCACTGGCCATTATTTCAAAAGTGGCTCTTCCCTTTACATAGGCGATACCAAAATTACTCCTGCAACTGTGAGCGAAACGCAGCTGCAGGCAGTACTGCCAGCTATTACCGGCAACCCTGCCATCCGGGTATACAGTCCACCAATCAGCAGCAGCGGGAAAGATGGCGGTTATTCCAATACCTTATACTTGTATCCTAAAACGGTTATCACGATCAAAGCCAACAACACCAGCAAGCGTTACGGCGACAGCATGCCTACTTTTACAGCCACACTCACCAATGCCCCGGCCGGTCTGACGAAGAATGATATTCGCTTTACAACGCTGGCAACCGATATCAGCGATGTTGGCGCCTATACGATTACTCCTTCTATTATCGAAACAGACCTCACCAGACCCATACTTGCAAACACCGATGCTTATGAGTTTGTGTATGAGCCGGGCACACTCCTTATCGAAAAAATTCCGGTGCTCGTCCAAGCGAATGATGTGGCCATTACGGAAGGAGCGCCTATCCAGGGCTTTACCTATACTTATACTTTCCCGACGCCCATCAACAACACTGCTGACCGGATTCAGCTGATTCGCGATAACCTGCTTCGGGAGCACCTGGCATTACAGACAAACAAAGTAGCACTGGTAACAGAAAGCGAGCTGCTGCAGCTCAATGCCATCCAGAACAGGAGCTTCCTGATCAGTGCCGCGGCAGAAGCCAATAGTACCCGCATTCTGAACGGTACCCGAATTATGAACATAAGCAGCAGCCTGCTTAATGAACTGGCTAGTGCAGACATAAATGCTTCGCGCATCATCAACAGCACGTTCCTGATGAATGCGGCTAAGATCATGAATTCTTCCCGCATCATCAACGGCACCCGGATTATTAATAGCACTAGGGTAATGAACAGCAATACCGTAGGGGAAAACAACAATGCTCAAAGCATTTTTATTCTGGATGCTACAGATGAGGTTCTGTCTAATATTTATTCGATCAACTTAATTACCGGCTATACTTTGGGAGCTTACCTGTGGTCTCCGGCCTCGCTGCTGTCTAACAACGTGGACGTAAGCTACGGCCCGCCGGGGAACTTCTTTGTTAACCCGATTGGTACCGGGGTAAAGGCTGTAAAACCGTCACTGGATTGTGTACAGCTATCCACCAGGCCCGGATATTACGTTGCAAATTTCTCCTACAACAACCCCAATGCCATGACAGTCGGGTTGCCAGAGGGCAGCGATAACAACCTGATCTATGCGGGAAAAGGCTCCCTGTGCTTTGTCAATAACACCCGCAAGCCTACGGTTTTCAAGCCGGGCAAGAACTACGCGTTTTCCGTTGAGTTTGATGGCAGCAAGTTAACCTGGGACCTGTCGAGTTTTCAGGGAACAAAGAAAACCTCTATTGCCTCCTCGGCCAGCTCTACCTCCTCTAGATGTAAAGTCGACCGGGTAATTACCAGCACCCAATGTCCAACACTGTCAGCTAGTACCGCAAGTAACCTGGCTGGCAGCACGGGCTTGGGTGAACAGGAGATCGGGGTATACCCGAACCCTGTGGAAAACACGTTGACCATCGACCTGAGGGGAGTGGCAGATACGGAAGTAAGCTTACTGGTATATGACGTGCTGGGCCGCGTGTGTCTCCGGCAGCAACAGCTCACCAAAAACGCAGCGAACGAGATCAGTATGGAGGGGCTGCCATCGGGCCTTTACCTGGTGCAGATGACGTATGGCGCAGTGACCAAGCAAACACGAATTGTCAAGCGCTAGCAGGGGATTAGTAAAGTATAACATTCGAACTGAAGTAAACCCGGCGTAGGTGGCTTTGAGAAGAGCTCCTGCGCCAGGATCCGTTCAGAGGTATAACGCCTGGTTATACTTCTGAAACCTTTAAAACAGGAACAATTAAACACAGGCATCATGAAAAAGCTACTCTTGCTATTGTTTGCTTTACTGTTGCAAACATTAGCTTTTGCACAAGCAGCCACCACCCTGGATAGTCTGCAGCAATTACTGGCAACAACCCGCGATACTACCCGGGTAAACGTGCTGCTGGAATTAAGCAAAGCCTATAACGGCGAGGATAAGGCGAAAGCCATTGCCTATGCCCAACAAGCGCTCAAGCTAGCGCAGCAGCAGCACTTCCTCCGCGGAGAGGCCTATGCTCTGAAAAGCCTGGGCCTGGCGTATGTGGCAGAGGGCAACTACCCGCAGGTGTTAGGCTACTGGCAGCAGTCACTCAACATTTTTCAACGGCTTGGCGATAAGGTGGGCGAGAGCAACATGCTCAACAACATGGGCGTGGTATACTCTATTCAAGGCTGGGATGCCAAAGCCATAGAGTTTTACCTCAAAGCCCTGAAAGCCGGCGAGGCAAGTGGGGACAAATTGCGCATCTCGACCGCACTCATAAACATTGGCGCTCAGTATTACCAGAATCCCAGCACCTTTCATAAAGCGTTGCCATACTATCTGAAAGCCCTGCCACTAAGCAAGGCCCTCGGCGACCAGCTTAGCCTGGGCACCCTGATGGTAAACATTGGGGAGATATACCTGGAGCAGCACGAAGATAAAAAAGCCTTAGGCTATTTTGAGGAAGCCATCCGCATACTGGATGCCTCGGGCAACAAGGACAAGGTAGCCTATACTCTCAACAACGTGGGCAAGATATTTACCCGGCGTGGCGAGCTGAATAAAGCCATGGAGCAGCACCAGAAAGCCCGGCGCATAGCCACGACAGCCTCTGCTAACCTGGAGCTTGCACAAACGCTGAACTTTATCGGCAACCTGCAGCTGCGCCTGAAAAGACCCGCACAAGCCTTGGCTACCTTCCGGCAAGCCATGAACGTGGCCCGGGAGCTCGGCGCTAACTATGAGCTCAAAGATGCTTATGCGGGCCTGGCACAGGCGTACAGCCGGCAGGAGGATTTCCGAAACGCTTATACTTACCAAAACCAGCTGCTCACGCTGAAGGATACCCTGTACAATGCGGAAACGAACAAGAAAATAAATAACCTGCAGGCAAACTATGAGAGCGAGAAAAAACAAGGGCAGATCGATTTACTAACCAAAGACAAAAAGCTGCAGCAGCTCAGCCTGCAGCGCGAGCAGGTGATGCGTAATGCCCTGCTGGCGGTGCTGGGGCTGAGTATCATCATTGCCCTGGTGCTGCTCCTCAACTACCGCAACAAGGCAAAAGCTAACAAGCTGCTGCAAAATAAAAATGAAGAGATCAACGCGCAGAAAGAAGAGATAGCCGTGCAGCGCGACCACCTCGAGCAAACCTACCATAACCTGGTTAACACGCAGGAACAGCTGGTGCAGTCCGAGAAAATGGCCTCGCTTGGTCAGCTTACGGCCGGAGTGGCCCACGAAATCAACAACCCCATCAACTTCGTATCGGCTGGCATCGACTCTCTCCGTGCTAATTTTGCCGACATTATGAAAGTAGTAAATGGCTACCTGGCCCTGAAACCTGACGCAGACAACCGGGTCCCGCTACAGCAGCTGGAGCAGCTTAAAAAAGAGCTGGAAGTGGACGAACTGATTGAGGAGTCGGAGCAGCTGCTAAGTAGTATAAAGAACGGCGCTACCCGTACCAAAGAGATCGTGAAAAGCCTGAAGAACTTCTCGCGCCTGGATGAGAGCAGCCTCAAGAAAGCTGACATACACGAAGGCCTTGACTCTACACTCGTTATCCTCAACAACCAGCTCAAAGGCAGGATCAAGATCGTGAAGAACTATGGCGACCTGCAGGAAATCAACTGCTATCCGGGGCAGCTGAACCAGGTATTCATGAACATCCTCAACAATGCGGCGCAAGCCATTCAGGGAGAGGGAACCATCGCCATTAAAACCTATACCGAAGATGATTATGCCGTGATCAAGATCAGAGATACCGGACCAGGCATGAGCGAAGAAGTAAGGAAGCACATTTTTGAGCCTTTTTTTACTACCAAAGATGTCGGCGAAGGCACCGGGCTAGGCCTGTCTATTACCTATGGCATTATCGAAAAGCATCATGGAAAAATCGATGTGACCTCGGAACCGGGAGTAGGCACCGAATTCACGATCCGCATACCGCTGGAGCATACCAATACCTCTGAGGCAATGCCCCTGGCCACTGTTTAACCTGTAACATAAGACGCAAGATTTAACAATTATAATTAAGTATGATGGAAAGTATAAACTTAGAACAGTCTGTGGATGCGCCCGCTGAAGTCTATGAAAAACCTTCTATCCTTTATATCGATGACGAAGAGGATAACCTGGTTGTCTTCAGGTCCGCTTTTAGAAGGCATTATAAAGTACTTACAGCCATTTCCGGGGAAGAAGGCCTGGAGATCCTCAAGGAGAAGGACGTCAGCCTGGTGATTACCGACCAGCGCATGCCCCGCATGACGGGTGTGCAGTTTTTGCAGAGCCTGCCCGAAGACAAAGACATGATCCGCATGATCCTGACCGGCTACAGCGACATGGAATCTATTATAGAGGCGATCAACACAGGCAAAGTATACCGCTACATTGTAAAGCCCTGGGACAAAGAGGAACTGAAGATCACGATGGATAATGCCATTGAGGCGTTTCATCTGCGCCGCACCAACAAGCACCTGATCCAGGAGCTGAAGGAGGCGAACGAAGACCTGGAGCAGAAAGTGCAGGACCGCACCCTGGAAGTAAACCTGCAGAAAGAGCAAATAGAGAAACTGCTGCTTAACATTTTACCTGCAGAGGTAGCGCGGGAGCTCAAGGAAAAGGGTGTTGCCACGCCGCACTATTATGAAAGCGCCACCGTAATGTTTACCGACTTTGTGGGTTTTACCAGAATTGCGGAAGCGATGGACCCGCATCAACTCGTAGCTGAGCTGAATGATTTCTTCATAGCCTTTGATCTGATCGTGGAAAAGCATAACCTTGAAAAGATCAAAACGGTTGGCGATGCCTACATGTGTGCCGGCGGTATTCCGGTACCAAGTATGACACATGCTGTAGATGCCATTCTGGCTGCCAATGAGATTCAGGCGTACATGCAGGAAGCAAACGACAGGCGTACTGTATTGGGGTTGCCGCGCTGGGAACTGCGCATTGGCGTGCATACCGGGCCGGTGGTAGCAGGCGTTGTAGGCCAGAACAAGTTTGCGTATGATATCTGGGGCGACACGGTAAATATTGCCAGCCGGATGGAGTCTTGTGGTGAAGCAGGTAAAGTCAACATTTCAGATGCTACCTTCGACATGGTCAAGAACTGGTTCAGCTGTCTGTACCGGGGCAAAGTAGCAGCAAAAAACAAAGGCGACGTAGATATGTACTTCGTTGGCAACAGGCTGGAACAAGCTATATAGCCACAGCGCCGTTGCCCCAGGTAACGTTAGCCGTATTGATCAGAGCAGCGGGTATGCTGCTACAGGTAAATTGTATAAGTATAAACGCTTGATCTAACACCATGGCACCCATTCCGTTCCTAACGCTGCAACAGCATATGGTGCAAAAGCTCCGAAAAGGGCTGCCGCCTCAGCTGACCTACCATTGCCTTGATCATACCCTGGATGTGCTGAAGCAGGCGGAGATCATCGCCCTGGCCGAAGGCATTTCGTGTGCCGATGACATGCTCACGCTGAAGGTAGCAGCTTTATACCACGATGCAGGTTTTATAACCACCTACCAGAACCACGAAGCCTATGGTTGTGAACTCGCCCGGCAGGAGTTGCCGGGCTTTGGCTTTGGTCCGGAACAAATTGAAACGATATGCGGCCTGATCATGGCGACCAAAATACCCCAGAGCCCCCGCTCTCACCTGGAGCAAGCCATCTGTGATGCCGACTTGGACTACCTGGGGCGGAAAGATTTTACCAGAATCGCCCGCCAGCTTTTTCTGGAGTTGCACACGCTGCGCATGGTGGCTGATGAAGAAGAATGGGACGTGCGGCAGGTGCTCTTTCTGGAAAAGCACCAGTACTTCACTGCTTATTCGCGACAAAAGCGGGAAAAAAACAAACAGGCACACCTAGCTGCCTTACGCACTAAAGTAGGTCTAGCGCAGTAGGCAGGTGGGTGGCAACAAACCGGGCGTCCATCTGCCGCAGTCGTCGGCTTAATGTTTTAAGGATTCCTTTCAACACTTCCGCATTGTTGATCAGGATCTCATAGAAAGGCTCCTGTGCTAGTTTTAGCAGCAACGTGTCTTCCAGGGTAGTGGCGCTGGCCGAGCGGGGTTCCGTGTCCAATATCGATAGCTCTCCCAACAATTCATTCTCCTCGAGCACGGCAAATGTGTGCTCCTCATCATGAATTTTCACCTGGCCCTTAAAAATAATATACATAGAGTCTCCTACATCTCCTTTGGAGAATAGCTTTACCTGTGGGCCAAGGTGAATTTCCTCCAATACCCCGGCCAGTTCAATAAGTTCGGTTTCGGGAGTATCGCTGAATATACCTGATGACCGTAGCATCAGGACCTTTTCGATGAGCAGCATAACTTAGTTTTATGAGAGTACAGCTAAAACATGGGCCTTTGTTTCTTGAAAAACAGGGTCTTCGGGGAGCTGGTCAGCAGCTGTCAGTACCTGTTTCAGCGATGGAACACTCAAGGCAGGTATCAGGTAGCAGGCGATGGATTTAGTCCATGCAGCGCAGTGCATGTGTTCATTCTGGAGAATAGACGTGATCACTGTGGGTGCTTCTTTTTCGGACAGAGCAGGCACAGGCAGCTTTCTTTCCGTCATATCCAGCAAAAAGTCCAGCACCTGGTCGGTTTGTCTGAAATAACGTTTCGGGATAAGGTGTTCCAGAATTTCAATTGCATTCGCTATCCTCTCCGGGTTTCCGAGCTGCAACAACTTCCATACCCTATCTATACGCTTCCGGTCGTAGCAAAGGGCGTAGCCTTTCAGCAGCAGTTGCAGGTCCTGCTTTACCTCGCTTGCGAGCGCATCGGAGAGCAACTGCATGGAAGGAGTGCCCTGTAGTGTGCGAAAGGCTTCCATTTTATACCGGCAGCCAGTCAGCTTGTCCTGTAGCCAGTTCTTCACCAGTTGCTTATCAGCCGGGTGAAGGACGGCCTGCTTTAGCCAGAGTGCTTCTAGCAGCGCATCGGGTGCTGTCTGCTGCCGGGCCAACAGTTGCAGCAGATAGGCTGTAGAGTAGTCGCCCTTTACCTTGCCGGCAGCAAGCACCACCGCCTCCAGGGTAGCAGCAGATACTATTTCAGGCGCTAAAGCCTCAGAGGCAAATACGCCATCGCCAAACAGCACCAGCGATTTCTGAAGGGCATACCAGGCCTTGCATTCCATGGCCTTTTGCACCATCTGTTCTACCAGAGTGATCTCCCGCACTTTGCCTACTGTTTCGATCGCCCGCTTGCCAAGGTCCTCTGTACTGATTGCCAGCACATGTTCCAGCAGCGGCTGAAAGTTTCGGTAGGGTGCTTCGTTCAGAATGTCCAGCACCAAGTGTTTGTCCTGCAGGTCGCTGCTGTTAACCAGCCGGTCGAGTGTCTCTTGTACTACCTCGTGTGCGGCAGGATCGTTACGCAGCAACAGGCCCGTACAGGCGGCTTTGCAAGCGGAGTAGTTTAGCTTGGAAAGCGCCTCCTGCTCCGTAGCCTGTACCGAAGGTATAAAGTAGTAGTATACCTTCAGCAGTTCCGGCCGGAGCTCATCCTGGGGCTGCTCCTGTAACTGCCTGGTAACCAGCGGAAGCACATCTTTCATATTTTTCTGGATAACCCTGTAGAGCACATAGCGCCGGACAAGCGGAAAGTGACTGTATAACTGATCCAGTAACAGCCCTTCCAGGCGTTTGTACCCTGAACGCTCCAGCAGTTCCAGTGCCAGTATAATGTCTTTAGGGTGTTTGCTCTCTAGCTTTTGCAGAAGTAGTTCCCGCACCGGGGCATCGTTCAGAAAAAGCTCTGTGCCCGTAAACCAGCCTTTCCGAATGGCCAGCACCAGCGTCTGCAGGTATTCTTTTTTCACCAGGTAAATGGAGGCGATCCAGAGCAGGAGGAGCCCTACCAACACCTGTGCAATAAACGGAATGCTGATGCCCCCCCGAAGCTGATCGCACAGCAGCAGAAACAGGCCGGAACCCAGCAGGGCAAAGGGCAGCATATAACCTTTTGCCAGCAAGTGCCCTTTCAGGCGGATATGTGGCTCAAGCGGTTGAAAAAGCACAAAAAAAGCCGGCTCCTGCACAGCCGATTTCAGCACCTCCGACAGCAGCACCATCACCCCGAAAGTATACAATACCGTCGTGCTGCTCTCACCGGGCAACAGCAGCGCGCTGGCCGTAAGCAGCAGCACCAGCGGCGACAGAAGCAGTGCATTGCTCAGCCCCAGCTGGCTGATCACGCGGCTGCTGAACATAAGCTTAAAGAAAATAGCCAAGATACGGCCTACCGCAAAGAAAACGCCGATGAATACAGCCAGCTCCGGACTGTTGCGGAACCGCGACTTGATCTCGACCAGCAATGTATAATCGATCAGGGCGTAGGCGCTGAAAGCGAGTAGGGAAAACAAAGCAATGTAAAAGATTAGCCGGTTATGGAAAATGCGCATCAGGATAGAAGGATTCTCCGTTGCTGCATCCTCCTGGTGGTGTGGCTGGTGGCTTTTTAGTGTCGCATCAATGGCATGGTGCTGAAACCGCTGCAGAAACAGGTAAGCGCCAACAAAGGCAAGTATAGAGATCCAAAGCAAATTGGTTACGCCTATCAAAGGAGCCAGCAAAGGCACCAGGGCATAGCCCATCAGCTTGGCCGGTATGTCGCCCGAACCTACCACAGAGAAAATGCGCTTGCTTTCGCGCACGTTAAAAATAATGGCGGCCATTCCCCAGAAGGCATAGCCCACCAGCATATACACCACCATGTTCCAGGCAGATAACAGAAAAGGCAGCCACCGGTAAGGCAGGAAGGTAACGGCCGCCCAAGTAACCAGCAGTGAAATAGCTGAAAACAGGATGATTACCTGCAGCAGCCGGCGGGGAGAATAGGCATGCTCGAGCCTGGCATAGAACTGGTTCGCCAGTAGCAGCAGCACAGCCGATAACAGGTATACAATAGGAATATACTGCGCCTCAAAAGTGTGCAGAAAGAGCGTGAGCGTGCTGGTAAAGAGGAAAGCGGTGGCAATGCCCAGGAAGAACTGCACGAGGAACAGTTGGCGGACCACTTTGTACTCTGTGGGCTTAATATTCAGCAGCGCATAAATTCTATGTCGCATGAGTTGCCCTTCTCCGAATTGTAGACAGCAATGCACGTCAGAAACAAAACCGAAGTGGCAGCAGCGTTGCAACTCCGGCACAGCACTTCAGCCTGATTTCTGAAGATGCACCAGCAGCAGGTAAGCGCAAGTCAAAAAAAGCCTGCCCTATTTACAAGCTAAAGTACAAAATTAAAATGAGATGGTACAGCTACTTGCAAGATTGTGCAGAAATAGCTGAGAGACAAAAGAGCCGGGCAGCGGAGTATACGAAAGGCGCACTGTCCCGGATAGTAAGGTCTTAAATACAACAGGGAGAAGCATTATACTTGTAGTACAACTTCTCCTCCCTCGGGTATGCTGTTTTCTAAGAACTGCTGCCGGACTATACCAGTTTTTGTTCCAGCAGTAGGATAAATATGTGAATGACTTTTATGTGGATCTCCTGCACGCGGTCGGCATAGCCGGTGTGCGGCACGCGTACTTCTACATCGCAAAGCGAGGCCAGTTTGCCGCCATCTTTGCCCGTAAGGCCCACTACTTTCATGCCCCTGGCTTTGGCTGTTTCAGCAGCTTTCAGTACGTTGCCGGAATTGCCACTGGTGCTGATGGCCAGCAGCACATCGCCGGAGTTGCCAAGAGCCTCCAGATAGCGGGAAAATACGGCATCGTAGCCATAGTCGTTGCCCACGCAGCTCATGTGGCTGGCATCGGAAATGGCAATAGCCGGAATCGCTTTGCGGTTGTCGCGATAGCGACCAGTCAACTCCTCGGCAAAGTGCATGGCATCGCACATCGAGCCGCCGTTGCCACAGCTCAATATCTTGCCACCGGCTTTCACCGATGCTGCCATTAGATCGGCTGCACGCTCAATGGCAGCAATGTTTTCAGGGTCAGAGAGAAAGGCGTTCAGCACTTGCTGTGCATGTGTCAGTTCTGCCAGTATGGTTTGATTCATGTATGGTTTTTAAGCCGCCTCGGCCTCACTGGCTCTGGCTTGTTTGTGGCTGTTATTTCTAAAATCCTGCCTTTTTTCGTAAAGGTCCGCTTTTAACTCATTTATCTTTAGCTGCGCCTGGTGTTGCTCATACCGTATGCCAGCAATGTAGAGGCTACTCACCACCAGTTTGGCTACAAATATACCCGCACCTACACCCAGGAGCATCTTGTAAAATGCAAGCACCTGCGCCTCTGTGGAAACATTAAACATAAAATTTTCCTTCATTAAAGATGTCAGGAGAAGGATAGCTAGCACCACGTAGGCCAGCGTTACTACATTCAGAAATACGTTGAGAGCTCTCATGGGCAAACAGCAGGTCTAAATACAACATCATGATTTTTATAAAGCTAAAAAAAAGTATCACTTTTCAGAAGCCTCCCTTGTAAATTCATGTTGTAACCCACTATTTTACTTTAAATTATACTATTTAATCGTTATACCGTCAGCTGCATCTGTGTTAATCGGGCATACAGTCCGCTGTTTTGTACTAATTCTTCGTGGTTGCCGCGCTCCACAATGCGGCCCTGCTGCAGTACCAGAATCTCGTCGGCATGCTGAATGGTACTCAGCCGGTGCGCGATCACGATAGAAGTTCGGTGCTGCATGAGGTTGGTCAATGCCTCCTGCACCAGCTTCTCCGACTCGGTGTCCAGGGCTGACGTGGCTTCATCCAGAATAAGGATGGGCGGGTTCTTCAGGATGGCGCGGGCAATGCTCAGGCGCTGCCGCTGCCCTCCCGATAGCTTACCGCCCCGGTCGCCAATAACCGTCTGGTAACCCTCCGGCGCCTGTATGATGAACTCATGAGCATTGGCAATCTTTGCGGCTGCGATCACCTCTTCTTCCGTGGCATCGGTTTTATTAAAAGCGATGTTGTTGAAGATGGTGTCGTTAAAGAGGATAGACTCCTGCGTCACCACTCCGATCTTGTCCCGCAGCGATTCCATCGTATAATCTCTAATGTCGTGCCCGTCGATGAAGATGCCGCCGCTCGTTGGGTCGTAGAAGCGCGGAATCAGATCGGCCAGTGTAGATTTTCCGCCGCCGGACGGCCCCACCAGTGCCACTGTTTTGCCTTTCTGAATGTGGATGTTGATGTCCTGCAGCACCGGCTTGTCGCCATACCCAAAGCCTACCTGCCGAAACTCAATCTCCTGGGCAAAGGCAGGCAATACCTTGGCGTTTGGCTTGTCCTGTATCTGTGGCACCGTATCGATTACCTGCAGCACCCGCTCACCCGACACCAGCCCGCGCTGAATGTTGCTGAATGACGATGACATGGCTTTGGCCGGCACCAGCACCTGCGAGAACAGGATAATGTAAGTGATAAACTCGGCCGGTTGCAGCTCGGATTGATTGTTGAGCACCAAAGAACCGCCATAGTATAGCAGCCCTGCCACCACAGATACCCCCATAAACTCTGACAGTGGCGAGGCCAGGTCGCGCTTGTTGGCAATGGAGCGCTGAATGTGGGCGTAGCGGTCGTTCTGTTCGTTGAACTTGTCAAGTATAAACGGCTCGGCATTGAACGCTTTGATCACGCGCATGCCGCTGATCGTTTCGTCAATGATCGTCAGGATGAAGCTTAGCGAGTTCTGCCCCTGCTGGGCCTTGCGTTTCAGCTGCTTGGAAATACCCGAAATAATTCCGCCGGAAATAGGCAACAGGATCAGGGTGAACAGCGTCAGCTTGGCGGACATGGTAAAAAGGATGATAAAGAAGGAGATGATAGAGATCGGCTCCCGCACCACTACCGTTAGCGTGCTCACCACCGAGTTTTCCACTTCCTGAATATCCACTGTCAGGCGTGTCATCAGATCCCCTTTGCGCTCGTTGTTAAAGTAGCCCAGTTGCAGCTCCGTCACCCGTTTGTAAATACTGTGGCGCATGTTCTTCACCACATGCGCTCGCAGTGCCCCGATTACCCGGAAAGCCAGGTAGCGGAATAGGTTGGCCAGAAACACCGAAGCGATGATGATGCCGCATACAAACAGCAGCGCCCCCTGCTTGCCCTCGTGCAGAATCACCTGTCCGAAGTAGTAGTTGAAAAACTGCTTGATAAAGTCGATGGTAAGGCTGAATTCCGGTTTGGTAGCCACCATTTGAGCTGCCTCGGTGGTGCCCACCTCACCAAACAGTACGTTGAGCAGCGGAATGATCAACGTGAAGTTGAACAAGCCGAAAATGATGCCCAGAATAGTATAAAGCGAATACAGGGGCACAAACCGGCTGTAAGGTCTAGCGTATTGTAGTATGCGGAGGTACGTCTTCATGTAGTTATGTGTAGCTGCCAGTATCGCCTTTGGAGCAGATGCTTTGATTAGTTGTCAGCTCTGTGGCTCCACTCTTCGGCGCCACCATGTTTATTTTACAAGTTATACTTCAGCCAAGGAGCTACTGCCCCTCAGCCGCTGCAAAGATACTTATTTTGTAAGGGAATAAAGTAAGATGTGGTGTGATGCGCAGTTTTTCTATCAGACCAACTTGTTTATTGTGGCTTGTGCTAAGTCTTCCTTTATCCCTCTGGCTGATTTTGCTCGCTGCCGCTTCATACTTTATCTAATAAGCTATACTTGGTAGTTACTGCTTTATACTTTATTCAAGAGGCTATACTTGGTAGCCGTGGTTTACTACTTTATCTAGCAGGCTATCCTTGTTAGTTGCCGTTCCTCCTCAGTTTTATACTTGCCTTGTTACATCTTTGGCTTTGGTGCGCTCTGGCCCGCGAGGGCACGTCCACGGGCATCGCGCGGTGGCGTGAACCTGCTCCTCGCTCCGCTGCGGGCTGCCCTTACGGGCACCGCAACCCACCAAGGCGCTCAACCCAAGGACTGGAATCCTTCCGATAGCTACAGTTTATACTTATGCTCAAGTATAAACGAGTGTCCTAACGCGAATCTCCAGATTCGTGACTTGAGGTGAATAGAAAGCCTCTGAATTCACTGGGCCAACAGGACAAGACAGCAACTACGAAGCGAAGCTTATACTATAGCACGTATCCTTCAACTCGCTCCTACAACAGAACTCCCCTCCTTATACAAGCGAGAACGCGAGTTCGAAGCTTGCGAGCGCAGCTCTAAGGGGCAGGGATGGTTGGACCCGGAACTACAACGCTTATACTTTACCAAAAGCAACAGCAGAATTCCCCTCCTCGGAGGGGCTATGGGTGGGTTCAGGATGTATACTACTAGATTATAACTCTTTGGCAAGGAGGAGCACAACGCAAAACAGGCTATACCTGCTTTCACAAGTATAGGCTGTATGGTACAGAATCCTTAAATGCTAAAACTCGTTCAGCCGCTGCGGAATGTTCCAGCGGAAAGCGACTGAAGTATAGGCCGTGTTACTGTCCAGGGCATTGTCAGTGGCATCAGCACGGCGCAGCACCTGCTTGACATCGAGGAATACGTTGTGCCGGAGCATAAAGGAAGCGGTCAGATCCAGGTACAGCTGGTTGGTTTTGATACCCTGCCCGATCGTGTTGCCATACTCCTGCACGCGGTTATCATAAGAGAGCAGCACATTATTGCCATAGTTCAGGGTATCGGTGGCGGTCACTACATCCTGCCCGTAGCGGGTGGCAATAGCTTTGCCTGTAAGCCGTAGACGTGGCAGGGGCTGGTAGTGCACAATGCCGATCAGCTCAAATAAATTAGCCCCAATGGGGTGTGCCAGCGGTTGGTTATAGTGCTGGTAATTGGTAAACTGATCCAGGTGCTGGTAAGTATAGGGCCGGATCACATTCACTTCGCCCTGCAGGTCCAGGTTGCTCAAACCGAAAGCATCGATGTACTTCGCCCCAAACTGCGCGGCCTGCTTGTTGCCCCACCAGCCCTTGCTGGCTTTCACCTCTCTCAGCAGAAACTCGTCGAGCAGCAGTTGCCCGTACAGTTGCACACGGTTGTAAATGTTCCAGCGGAAATCGGCTCCCAGCATGGCATTGTCCTGGCTACCAAGCGCCTGCTCTATACTCCGGTAAAAGATAATGGGGTTGAGGTACTGCAGCTCAAATCGGCCTTTGCCCCGCGCAAAGATCACCTGCTCAAAAACGCCGATGTTCAGGTTGTCTGTTACGTCTACGCCCAGGCGGTGGAGCGCCATGTACTTCTTCGGAAACAGCACATCATTATTCTGGCGGTGGTAATCGGCTGTTAGCTCCTGAAAAAGGTTCATGTAATGAATGCGCCATACATGGGTGTTCAACTTCAGGAAGAAAGCCGGTGGCGCATAGTCCGAGTAAACGAGAGAGCGGTAGCCGTCGCCAATAAACTGGCGGTCGTGGCCGAGCTGTATCTCCACGTGCTTGCTCAAGGCATAGTTCACATAACCGCGGGCTGTAAAAAAATCATAGCCATCTTCCTTAAAGCGTTTCCAGAACCCCTCGTGCGGCACCACATTGTCGCGGCGGATGCGGGCCATCACATAGCCCGGAAAACGGGCCTGGTTTTCTCCAACAAAGGCATAAAAGCCAAACTTCTGATCAATGGTGCCCTCCAGTTGCGCGCCGCGCGTGTTTACGTAGCGCAACCCGTCCGTTTGGTTATCCACCCCCAGTTCCAAGCCCAGCACCGGATTCACCCGTAATGTAAAGTCCTCGTTCTCGAAATGATACAAGTCTGTCTGATTCTCATAGAAGCGGTTAAAAAGCGGGCGGGCGCTGCGGTTATTTTCCTGGGTAGTATAGTTCCAGTTATCGTTAAGCAGGTATTCGGTGTTGAACTGGTCTACGCCGCCGCGGGCATGGCGGGCGCTTACCTCAGCCAACTCCGCCACGTTCTGCCGGCCGTAAGGACGCACCGCCGTCTGCAGCTGTGGCACCTGGTCGCCATACTTGATCTGGTAGCGGTCTATCAGGTGGTACATGTCCCGGTCATATGGCACGTATACATCCTGCGCTTGGGCAGCAAAGTGGAGGGCCAGGCAAAGGCCTAAAGCGCATAGTAGAGGTCTGATAAAATGCATGGTCGTTGGGCAAAGTAAAACAGAAATGCGAAGGTACTCTTTTATGAAAGATTGTTTTGCTAAACAGGCTGATTTTGTGCCTGCTGCGAGCCTCTTTGTACCCCGGCCACCGGCCAGCAGTCTATTTGCCAAAATAATGTGGTGGCTATGGCACATGTACGGCAGGATGAGTATCTTTCGCCTGTTAACCTGAACGCTTTATGCACCGAACCAACCTCCATATCTTAACCGAAACGCCCTCGCTTGCCAATCATTTTATTGCGGAGCTGCGCGATGTGACCGTACAGGGCGATAGCATGCGCTTCCGGCGAAACCTGGAGCGGCTGGGCGAACTGCTGGCTTATGAGATCTCCAAAACCCTGCCCTATACCCAGCAAACTATTACGTCGCCGCTGGCCGAAACCAACACCATGCTGCTGACGGAGCAGCCGGTGCTCGCTACCATTCTGCGGGCAGGTCTGCCGCTGTACCAGGGCATGCTGCATTATTTTGACAAGGCTTACAGTACTTTTGTGGGTGCTTACCGCGTTGAAGAGGAAAACACGCAGCTGCAGATCAACATGGAATACCTGGCCTCTACCAACCTGCACGACAAGATCCTGATCCTGGCTGACCCGATGCTGGCTACCGGCCGCTCGCTTGTAAAAGCGTATGAAGGCATGCTGCGCCACGGCAAACCCAAGCAGGTGCACTTTGCCGCCGCCATTGCCTCGCCCGAAGGAATTGCGCTGGTACAGCGCGAAGTGCCCGAGGCCATGATCTGGCTGGGCGCTCTGGACGAGTGCCTGAACGAGCGCTCCTACATTGTGCCAGGCTTGGGTGATGCCGGCGACCTGGCCTTCGGGCCAAAAGTATAACCTGAACTTTTCCCAATACTCCCCTGTTACACCGCTGCCTGATCCTACGGCTCATTATTACATTTTACTCTAATAGATTATTGATAAATTCATACTAATAATTATAATGGACTGCGTATACTTCTTTATTAGGAGTATTTATTATATTGGAGTACAATTTTAATCCTTGAGACGTGTTGGTGGAGATTTTGAAATACCTTTCGGTATACCTGGTGAGTATGGTTAAGTTTCTAGGGGGCCCCTTGACAGGTGTATCGCTGGGCTTATCTTATGTAGAAACCGTTTTATTAACAATGGCAGGTATGATGACGAGCGTCATTATATTTTCTGTTATCGGCCGTGCCTTTTCCAAATGGGTATCGAAGCGGCGGCGGGCGCAATGTAAGCCTGTTTTCTGCAAGCAAAACCGCCGTATTGTGCTGCTCTGGAAGCGGTTCGGCGTGAAAGGCATCGCTTTTCTGACGCCTGTGATCTTCACGCCTATACTGGGCACTATAGTGGTAGCACTGTTTGGCGCTCCCCGCAAGCACATCTTCATTCACATGTTCTGGAGCTCCCTTTTCTGGAGCGCCACCCTGACGCTGCTCGTAACAGAGTTTGGCAAAGCAGCCGTACACCTGTTTTAGACAAGTATAAACGTTTAAATTGAGGGAAAAAGAAGCTTTTCCCTTTTTTGTTTCTCAGCAACAGCCGGAGCCGTTCGCTGGCCCCTAAAATACGGAGCCTCCTCTTGTGTCAGTACTTCTAATTTCTGCCATAGCAATCTTCTTTTTCCCTACGGCCACTACACACTTCTGCGAACGACAAACGCGAATGCTGCTGCTCTAAGATCTGTGGCTTTCCCGCTGCCGGCATACCCTCTTAATTCAATAAGCTAATAATCTGCTGGTTACTCCGTTTTATACTTGCAGCCCCAACAGGTAGCGCCCCGAAGCCGCAAAAATTAATTGAATAAGTTGGTTAACGATTTTAGATTGCCCGGCAAATTGCGTTAATTTCGCGACAGCAATAATAGCTGCTGAACATATTAGCACATAGCTATTTAACTGCGGCCGTCTAAACGGTAAGTAGAGCCTCTGTCAACGATTTAGCCAAGTATAGTTCCCTAGTTATGAGAAAACATTGCACGCTTCTCTTTTTACTACTGCTGCCGCTGCTGGTAATGGCACAGGAGGTAACCGTTCCTAAAAATGTCTATTTTGCTGACATCCACCTGAAACTTTCGGATGGAGCACAGCAGGAAATTCAGAAGAAGGTGGATGCCCTGCGCCATAACCCCACCTATTTTCAGATAAAGGTGCAACTGGCAGATGCCTACTTCCCGATCATCGAGCGCGTGTTTAAAGAAGAAGGTGTGCCGGATGATTTCAAGTACCTGGCCCTGCAGGAAAGTGGCCTGATCGGCGACGCGATCTCTACGTCTAATGCCGTGGGTTATTGGCAGTTTAAGAAAGAAGCTGCCGCTGACTTTAATTTACGGATGGATAATGTGGTGGACGAGCGCCGCCACATTGTAGAGGCGAGCCGCGGTGCAGCCCGTTACTTTAAGCGCAGCAACAACAACTACAACAACTGGTTTAATGCCCTGCTTTCCTATTACCTGGGCTATAACGGGGTAAAACCGTATACCTCCCCCTCCGACAATGGCGCCAAAAAGATGGAAATCACAGAGAAGTCGCACCCTTACGTGCTAACTTTCCTGGCGCATAAGATCGCCTACGACAATTTTGTGGGGAAGAATACGCCTGCCGTTTCGCTGCGTGAGTTGCGGGCCGCTCCTGGCCAGAGCCTGGCAGACATTGCGCTGGCAACCAAAACAGATTATTCGGAGCTGGAGCGCTATAATAAATGGCTGTTGGGCAACAGCATCCCCTCCGATAAAGACTATTATGTGATGATACCGGTACGCAACGGCAGCAGCGACGGCTTACTGGCATCGAACAATACCACACCTACGAGCCGCCAGACCAGCACGGCAACAGCCACTGCAATGGTTAAGCGCAACGGGTTGAACGCCCTGATTGCCCGCCCTGGCGATACCAAAGACAAGCTTGCACTGCAGGCCGGCCTTTCAACGCGCCGCTTCCTGAAGTATAACGACCTGCACAGCTTCGACAACATACAGGAAGGAGCTGCCTACTACACCGAACCGAAGAAATCCGCTGCCGACACAGAGTTTCACGTGGTGCAGCCCGGGGAAGACATGCAGCAGATTGCGCAACACTATGGCATAAAGCTGAACTACCTGCGCTTTAAAAACCGCATGAGCCGCAACGAGGTGCCTGTACCGGGACGTGTGCTGTGGCTGCAAAAGCGCCGCCCCGCTGTTACGCCAGTAGAAATACGTGACCTGAACAAGCAACAGGTAGCCGCTGCACCTGCCAGCAGCACGCGCGAGCCCCTTGCCACTGCCACAGCAAAGACGCGCAGTACCGTTGCAAGCAAAACAGATAATGCTAAGCCGAAGGAAAATATCTTTACCAGGTTCATTAACAGCCTGAAGGGAAATAAGAAGAAGCCGAAAGCTGAAGTGGCAGAAGTGAAGCCGGCAGTTGTCGAGCAGCGTGTTCCTGTTACGCCGGCACCTGTTCCGGTAAAAGCAACAGCCTCTAAACCAACGCCGGCACCAGCAGTAGAAAAGGAAGTAGCAGTGGAAGAAGATGCAGCACTGCAGCCAGATACTTCCGCTATGGGAGTTTTTGAAGTGCCGGTGGCGGAGCGCAATACCCCGGCTTTATATCCGGGCGCTGCCAAAGCGGTACCTGACACAGCTACGCTGCCGCAATCGGAGGGCTTGGCGGTTGATACTGTTAACTGGCCAACAAAGACGACAGCTACCGTGACAGACCCACTTTTGGAGGAAGAAGCTCCAGCAACAGAATCAGTTTTTAAAGAGCCGGCAACACCAGTAGCCGCTGCACCAGCCAAACCGAAAGCAGGACCAACCAAAACACCGGCTGCCGCAAAACCTGCTCCGACTGCTGTAGCTCCGGCGCCAAAAGCAGAACCAGCCAAACAAGCTGCCCGCCATACAGTGAAACAAGGCGAAACGCTCTACAGTATTTCCAGAATGTATGCCGTGACCATCAACGACATCAACCGTTGGAACAACCTGGGCGAGGAACCCCTGAAGATTGGGCAGGAACTCCTGATTGCCGAACCGCTAACCACACCGGTGCAAGAGGAGACAGTAAAGACACGTACTGCTCCCGACAAGTCCGGCAACGGCACCCATACCGTAACTGCCGGCGAGACGCTTTATCAGATTTCGAAAAAATATACAGTATCAATCGATGAACTGCGCCGCTGGAATAACTTGTCTGATAACAACCTACACCCGGGTCAGGAATTGCAGGTAGAGGCTCCTACTGCCACTGCCGCACCAGCCAAAGCCACAGAAACTGTCCCTGCCAGTAACACCAACAGCAGCGGTAGTGCTTACCACACCGTAGTGGCCGGCGAAAGCATGTATCAGATCTCCCGTCAGTATGGCGTCACGATCAAAGACATCATGCAGTGGAATAACAAGAGCGACTTTTCGGTAAGTATTGGTGAAAAGCTGTTGATCAAGAAGAAGTAACGTTTCTCAACAAGTATAAACACCAAGGCCGGCGCTATCTAGTGCCGGCCTTGGTGTTTATACAAGCTTCTAATTCATTACATCAGGGCGACGCTTCTTTGGCAGGACCGGTAAGGCTGGAGGCTGCTCGCAGGCCAGTAGCAATTTCAGGCAAAATGCCCAGGCGGCGGTAAATGGGCACCACCATCTCGCGCAAGCGGCTGAGCTGGGTAGCAAATGGGATAATGAGCAGGATCAGTAAGACACCGCAGCCCAGGAATGTATAGCCTACACCGATTCTGTCGGCGAGTGCGCCGGCCAGCAAACTGCCGAAAGGCGCCATGCCCAGCGAAGCCATCGAGTAAAAACTCATCACGCGACCCCGCTTATCTTCCTCCACAATGGTTTGCAGGATCGTATTGCAGGAAGCCAGCTGCACGATCATCCCAAACCCCGTAAACAACATACACACCAGCGAGAGCCATAGCACCTTTGTAAAGGAAAAAGCAATCAGCCCTAAGCCAAACAGCACAGCTGCTCCTATAATCACCTTGCCCAGCCCTACAGCTGATTTCCGGGGGGCCAGGTATAAGGCGCCAGCCAGTGCCCCAATGCCGGAGGCGCCCATCAGGAAGCCCAACGTGTTGGCATTACCGCCCAGCACATCGCGCGCAAAAGCAGGCATCAGCACACTAAAGGGCATACCGATGAGACTGGTGCCGGCTACTACCAGAATAATAGCCCGGATAGGAGGAAACCGGAACGTATACCGGAAGCCTTCCTGCAGCTGTTGCCATACTTTGCGCTTATGCTTTGAAGGTACAAAAGGCTTGGTATGCATCAGCAGCAATGAGCCGATCACCGCCAGGTAACTCAGCGCATTGATCAGAAAACAAGCCCCCTCGCCCACTGCCGCAATGATTACCCCTGCAATGGAAGGTCCCACCAGGCGCGCCACGTTAAATAACGACGAATTCAGGGCAATGGCATTGCTCAGGTCCTCCCGGTCCTCCACCAGCTCAATTACGAAAGCTTGCCGGGTAGCAGTATCGAAGGCATTAACGATGCCCAGGAAGGTGCTCAGGGTTAGAATATGCCAGATCGTAACGGTATCGGTGAGCACCAGCGCCGCTACCACGCTGGCCTGCAGCATAAAGAGCGTCTGCGTGATGACCAGTATCCGGTGCCGGTCAAAACGGTCGGAGATCACTCCTGCAAAAGGGCCCAGCACAAAAGAGGGGGCCAGGCTGCAGAAGCTCACCATCCCCAGCAAAAAAACAGAATCAGTGAGGCGGTACACCAGCCAACTCATGGCGATGCGCTCCATCCAGGTACCGATCAGCGATACGCCCTGTCCTATAAAAAATAACCGGTAGTTCTTGTGGCTCAATGCCCTGAACATACCGCTTAACCTGTTTGTCGATGTTTCCGCTTGCTCCATACCGTAATGCTATGTGGCCTTGTTGCTTGGCTGCCACTGCTTCTTGTGTACGTACGGGCACACAGCACGCGTTATACTTTCAAGCAGCTTGCTAACGGTCCTGCCCTTTAAGCCGACGATCAAATTGGAGCAGCCCATCATTTTCGCCAAAGTCCTTGCTCCACTTATTAACGCTACCTCTCTGACTCTCAGAAAAGTAGTATGGCGAGAAGGCACAATAGCGGGAGAGAAAAGAAACCTATGACCGGAAGGCCGGTATAACTAACTTAAATCTGAAGTAAAAATGAATACGAATATAAATGAATTTCTGGACCGGGTTTATTACCATAATACGGTCCGGGACTATCTGCTTGTTTTAGGATGTGTCTTTATCGCTTTACTGCTGATCAAGCTGTTTAAGCGGGTTATTTTAACCCGGCTTACCAAGTGGACAGAGCATACCAGTACCACCTTTGACAACCACCTGGTGAGCAGCTTTGAGCGCTTCGGCATCCCGATCATCAACATCTGCATCGTGTATGCCGGCCTGGATTACCTCAACCTGAGCGCCCGGGCAAATCAGATCCTCAACATTGCCACCACTGTCGCTATCACCATTCTGGTGATCCGGTTTGTGACCTCTACGTTGGTGCTGGTCATCAACTCCTATTTCCGTAAGAAGCACAACATTGTGAGCGCTGCCAGCGAGATGGGGGCTGTAAGCCTGATCATCAACTTTGTGATCTGGTTTATTGGCCTTGGCTTTTTGTTTGATAACCTGGGCTATGATTTAACCGCCATTATTGCTGGCCTGGGCGTGGGTGGTATTGCCGTGGCCCTTGCGGCTCAGAACATTCTCGGAGACCTGTTCAACTACTTTGTTATTTTCCTGGACAGGCCCTTTGAACTGGGCGATTTCCTGGTGGTCGGTGACGAAAATGGGGTTGTAGAGCACATTGGCGTGAAAACAACGCGCCTCCGCACCTTATCAGGCGAGCAGCTGGTGTTCTCGAACAGCGATTTAACTTCCTCGCGCATACACAATTTTAAAACCATGCAGCAGCGCCGGATCGTGTTCAAGATCAGCGTTACCTACCAAACGCCTTATGAGCAACTCGAGCAGATACCCGATATCATCCGATCCATTATCGATGCACAACATCCCGTACGTTCTGACCGGATTCACTTTAAAGCTTACGGCGATTCCAGCCTGGATTACGAGATTGTATACTATGTACTCGACCCCGACTACACCAAGTATATGGACATTCAGCAGGCCATCAACCTGGGTATTTATAAAGAGTTCTCCAACCGAGGTATCGAGATCGCTTACCCAACCCGTACGCTGTATATGGTAAACCAGCAGCAGGATGGGCAGGAGATGGAGCAGTTACAACAACCTCAGCGCAGTAGATATTGAAGCAGCTAACAGGAGGTATAAATACGAAAGCAGCGGAGACTTTTTCCGCTGCTTTTTTGTTGTAAGAACAGCTGTTTATACTTGGGCAGCCGCCCGAATTTCCGTACTTTTAACCTCCCAAGAATGACCCGCAAGTATAGCTTTATACTTATACAGCTTCATTCAGAATTCAAGATATTTAATCCCTAACTCCCCGAAATGCCTGTTTTTTCGCATTTACACACGCATACGCAGTACTCGCTGCTCGACGGCCAGGCCAGCATTGCCGCGCTGATGAAAAAGGCGCAGGCCGATGGCATGCCTGCCGTGGCCATGACCGACCACGGCAACATGTTCGCCGCCTTTAACTTTGTGGCCGAGGCCAACAAGTATAACGTGAAGCCGATCGTGGGCTGCGAGTTTTACCTGGTGAAGGACCGCCACCTGAAAACCTTCAGCAAAGAGGTGAAGGACGTGCGCCACCACCAGCTGCTGCTGGCCAAAGACCAGGAGGGCTACCAGAACCTGGCCAAGCTGTGCTCGCTCTCTTACATCGAAGGCATCTACAGCAAATGGCCGCGCATCGACAAAGAGCTGCTGCAGAAGTATAGCAAGGGCTTGATCGCCACCAGCTGCTGCATCGGTGCTGAGCTGCCGCAAACCATCCTTTGGAAAGGGGAAGAAGCGGCTGAGGAAAACCTAAAATGGTGGCTCGATCTGTTCGGCGAGGACTACTATATCGAGCTGCAGCGCCACGGCCTGCAGAACATCGACGGCACCGGCAAAAGCCAGGAAGACGTGAACCAGGTGCTGCTCAAGTTCGCCCAGAAGTATAACATCAAGGTCATCTGCACCAACGACTCGCACTACGTGGACCAGGACGACTGGAACGCGCACGATATTCTGCTGTGCGTGAACACCGGCGAGGACCAGAGCACGCCCGTAGGCGACTTTGCCACCAAGTATTACCGCTTTCTGTCGGATGACCAGAAGGTGATCTACGACACGGTGGACAACGTGCGCAACAGCCATGGCCACCATTCCAGCGTGCGCCAGATGCTCAACCGCATCGACGAGGCCGGTCCGAAAACGCGCTTCGGTTTCCCTAACGACCAGTTCTATTTTAAGACGCAGGCCGAGATGAACCAGCTGTTCAAGGACGTGCCGCACGCCGTGGACAACACCAACGAGATCATCGACAAGATCACGCCGCCCAAGCTCAAGCGCGACATCCTGCTGCCCAACTTCCCGATTCCGCCAGAGCATGCCAACGCCGACGCCTTTTTGCGCCATCTGACCTTTGCTGGTGCCGCCAAGCGCTACACCAAGGTGACGCCGGAGATCGAAGAGCGCCTGGACTATGAGCTGCGCATCATCGAGACGATGGGCTTTGCCGGCTACTTCCTCATCGTGCAGGACTTCATCAACAAGGGCCGCGACATCGGTGTGGCCGTGGGGCCGGGCCGTGGCTCGGCCGCGGGCTCGGCGGTGGCCTACTGCATCGGCATCACCAACATCGACCCGATCAAGTATAACCTGCTCTTCGAGCGCTTCCTCAACCCGGAGCGTGTGTCAATGCCCGATATTGATATTGACTTTGACGACGTGAACCGCCAGCGCGTGATTGACTACGTGGTGGAGAAGTATGGCAAAACGCAGGTAGCGCAGATTATTACCTTCGGTACTATGGCGGCCAAATCGTCGATTAAGGACGTAGCCCGCTCTACCTCCTTGCCGCTGGCCGAGGCGAACGAACTGGCCAAGATGGTGCCCGACACACCGGGAACGACGCTGGCGAAAGCCTTTATCGAGAACCTGGAGCTGGCCGCCATCCGCGAAGGAAACGATGCGCGTGCTGCGGTGCTGAAGCTGGCAGAGAAGCTGGAAGGCTCGGTGCGTAACACCGGCATCCACGCCGCCGGTGTGATCATTGCCCCCGACGATATTACGAATTATATACCGGTTTCGACTTCCAAAGACTCGGACCTGCTCGTGACGCAGTTCGACGGCAAGGTGATCGAGAGCGCGGGCATGCTGAAGATGGACTTTCTGGGCCTGAAAACCCTCACTATCATCAAAGACGCCATCGAGCTCATCAAGAAAAACCACGGCGTAAAAATTGATATCGACGAAATTCCGATTGATGACGAAAAAACCTACCAGCTCTACCAGCGCGGCGACACCATCGGCACGTTCCAGTTCGAGTCGGAAGGCATGCGCATGTACCTCAAGGACCTGCAGCCAACCAACATTGAAGACCTGATTGCGATGAACGCCTTGTACCGCCCGGGCCCAATGCAGTTCATCCCGAACTTCATTAACCGCAAGCATGGCCGCGAGGAGGTAGAATACCCGCACGAGCTGCTGAAGCCGATCCTGGAATACTCCTACGGCATTATGGTGTACCAGGAGCAGATCATGCAGACGGCCCAGATCCTGGCCGGCTACTCGCTGGGCGGTGCCGACTTGCTGCGCCGCGCCATGGGTAAGAAGGACATGAAGAAGATGGCCGAGGAGCGCGAGAAGTTCATCAAAGGAGCCGCCGAGAAGCACAGCATTCCAGCCAAGAAAGCTTCTGAGGTGTTCGACGTAATGGAGAAGTTCGCCCAGTACGGCTTTAACCGCTCCCACTCCGCCGCGTACTCCGTAGTAGCCTACCAGACCGGTTACCTGAAGGCCCACTACCCGGCCGAGTACATGGCCGCCGTGCTCACCAACAACATGAACGACATCAAAAAGGTGACGTTCTTTATCGAGGAGGCGCGCAAGCAGGGCGTGGAGGTGCTGGGGCCGGACGTGAACGAATCCTTGCTCAAGTTCAACGTGAACGAAAAAGGCCAGATCCGCTTCGGCTTGGCAGCCATCAAAGGCACCGGCGAATCGGCGGTGGACGCCATCATATCTGAGAGAGAGGAGAAAGGGCTCTACCAGGATATTTTTGACTTTGCCAAGCGCGTGAATTTGCGGGCCGTGAACAAGAAGACGTTTGAAAGTATGGCCCTGGCCGGCGCCTTCGACTCGTGGGAGCTGTACCACCGCGCCCAACTGATGGAAACGGCGGAGGGCGAAAGTATGAGTTTGCTGGAGAAGGCGGTGCGCTACGGCAACAACTATCAGGCAGAGCAGCAGGCGGCCCAGCAGTCGCTGTTTGGCGGCAGTGCCGCGGTGGCCGCGCCGATGCCCAAAATTCCGGAGGTGCAGCCCTGGACGCAGGCCGAAATGCTGCGACACGAGAAAGACGTGGTAGGCTTTTATATGTCGGGCCACCCGCTCGACCAGTTCAAGCTGGAGATTGACTCCTACTGCACCTGTTCTTTAGACCGCATTGAGGAGTATAAAAACCGTGACGTGAACGTGGCGGGCATGGTGTCGGAGGTGGTGCTGCGCACGGCCAAGAACGGCAACCCCTTTGCGCTGTTCTCCATCGAAGACTACGATTCCACGATGCAGATGGCGCTTTTTGGGGAGGACTACGTGAAGTTCTCGCCTTACCTGAAGCAGGGTTTATACTTGTTTATCCGGGGCAAGGTGCAGCTACGCTATAAGACAGAGGACCAGTGGGAACTGAAACCCTCCAACATCCAGCTACTCGGCGATGTGCTGGATAAGATGGCGCAGGGCGTGCAGCTCAACATCAACCTGCAGCACTTTAACCAAAACCTGGCCGAGGCCCTAGAAACAGCTATTGTAGAGAGCGCCGGCCAGAAACGCCTGGAGATTACGCTGCACGTGCCCGATGAGAAAATAGCCGTGCCGATGTACTCCCGCAAGTACCGCATCGACCCGAAGGTGTTCCTATCTTCTGTAAAGGGCATGGGTCTGGGTGAGTGTAAGCTGATTTAGCGGATTTGAAAATGTGAGAATTTAAAAGTTTAAAGATGTGGAGGTTTGAAGATGCTGCCACATTTGTGAAAAAAGCAAAAGAGGTGTGCCACCACAATAGCATACCTCTTTTGCTTTCTTAGCTATATATCGATTTGTAGTTATAAAATTCTGCTATTCGATTATATTGCTGCCTTTGCTTATAGCGTTTCTGCGCCTGCCTGTGCCACCGCATGGTCGTTTTCTACAGTACTTCCCGACACGCCGATAGCACCTATGATATCTCCGCTTCCATTTTTCAAAGGAATTCCTCCAGGGAAAGTGATCAGTCCTCCATTAGAAACTTCGATGTTAAACAGAGATCCCCCTGGCTGCGATGCCTTTCCTAAATCACCTGTGTTCATATCAAAAAAACGCGCTGTTCTCGCTTTTTTAATGGCTATATCCACTGAACCCAGCCAAGCGCCATCCATCCTGGCAAAAGCAACTAAATTGGCCCCGGTATCCACAACAGCTATATTCATTTTAACGTCCATCTGCTCTGATTTCCTTATAGCTGCTTTGATAATAGCTTGAGCTTGTTCTAAAGTAATATTCATCGTTCTGATTTATAGTTTACCAACGCTATTTACCGTGTATTACCTAACTTTAGCCGGTGCCAATAAGCTATACCTAAACAGGCAACATGCTTTGAAAATCGGCTACATCCAGCTTATCCTTAGATAAAGATAGATTTTACGCAGTCATACTTCATCAACGCTTTTGCTATGCTTTAGTTATCGGCAAGACTCCTTAACTTTAAAAGCAAAGACAAGGTTATAGAAGTTAAAGTAGTCAATTGAAAGCAGCAGATGCTTATGAAGCATCTGAACCGGACTTTTCTCCTACATTTCTGCCGGCACCTATACCAGAGAACCCGGCATGCTTGCTGCAGATAGAGTTACAACCTACACATAGTTTCTATGCCTTCTTTTACCCCAACACCTACTCCCCATTACTTTTTCGTTCCTATACTTGCATCTGAAACTTTTATCTGCAACATTTGTTTATACAAATAATATGCACCTCGCGGTTGATTCTGCCGTAAGTATAAAGTGTATAGAAACAAAAAGAGTTGGGCGGTTATCCGACAGCTTGTCAGGTGACCAGAGTTTGGGCAAATTTTTGCAAAACCTGTACTTGTTACTATATTTAAACGACGTATTTAACACAACAAAATAATAACGTTATGGCTAACAAAGCAATAGAAATCACAGACGCTAATTTTGATGAGATCATCAATTCAGATAAACCCGTGTTGGTAGACTTTTGGGCAGAATGGTGCGGCCCTTGCCGCATGGTAGGCCCAATCGTAGAAGAACTGGCTGGCGAATATGAAGGCAAAGTGGTAATTGGCAAAGTAGACGTAGATGCCAACCCGCAGACCTCTGCCAAGTTCGGCATCCGCAGCATCCCAACGCTACTGGTATTTAAAGGTGGCCAGGTAGTAGACAAGCAAGTAGGCGCCGTGCCTAAGAACGTGCTGTCGCAGAAACTGGAAGCACAGATGGCGTAAGCACATCAGTATAAAAATAAAAACGGCCTCTCCTGCACTAGCGGGAGAGGCCGTTTACTTTATAACCCCTGCTTAACCGTCTTTTTTAATAATACTGATATCGCCGCTACGCTCCAAGTAAGCTGCTTTGATGTGCCTGGGATCTGCCGTATTCCCCGAACTGCGCATCGCCTCTTCCAGATCATGTTCAGTTACGCTGTTCTGCCGCATGTTCTCCCGCTGCAATTCTCCGTCTTTCACCAGCAACTTTGGGCTTCCTTTTAGCAGATTGCCGATGCCGGAATGGCTATGATAAGCCAGGGCTGCCAACCCTTTATGCAGCAGCACCAGCGTAAACGCGGCGGCAACAGAAGGGAAAAAAGGAGCGCTCCCGTTGATGGCCCGGCTTAGAATAGAACCATAGATAATGCCGAGGATAATATCAAAAGCAGTATTCTTACCGAAGATGCGGTGATTACCGATTCGGATAATAAGCAAGGCCGCAAAAAAGATCCCCACTGCCCGAAGCGACATCTGCCACCAGGTGAGCGTCTCATCATGAATGCCAAAAGCTATATCAATAAAATGTTGCATAACTTTTTTGAAACGGCTCTTTAGAGGGAAAGTTATACTTGTTTAAACCCCAGGCGCTATCGTGCAAACAAGCATGCGCCGGCTTTCTTCCTCCGCAAAGTAGCTGCCATTACGCGTTAAATCTGCTGCCAGGTGCTTGAGTTCTGCTATTGGCTGCAGCACATGCCAGAACTTAAGCGTCCGAAAAATGGTAGTATAGGTAGGTGGCAGCCTTTGTGCCATCTTTAACCTGATACAACTATGCTAAAGTATATTACCCTGGGCGCCCTTCTTGCGTTGGGAGCACCTGTTGCGTGCATGGCGCAGGCAAACAACAGCCCTGCTACTTCATCCACCCAAGAAACAAACAAGCACCTGACAGAAGAACAGAAAGTGCAGCAGCTGATTTCATATGTGCGCCACATGCAGGGAGCCACCTTCATCCGCAATGGAAGCGAGTACAACTGTGAGCGCGCAGCCGACCACCTGCAATCTAAATGGGAGAAACATAAAGAGGAGGTGAAAGACGCCAACGGCTTTATTGATGAGCTGGCTTCCAAGTCCGGTATGTCGGGCAAGCCCTACCAGATTCGTTTTGCCGATGGCAAGACTGTGAACAGCGGGGTGGTGCTACACCAGGAACTTGCGCGCATTGAAGCGCAATAAAAAACGGAGGAGGTGTTGGTTACGTAGTTTAAACATTAAATAACACGTAAACTTAAAATACCAATATTATGCTACAACTCTTAGATGAAACAAAAGGAGACTTAGCGGCTTTCCGTATTTCCGGCCAGGTCGATAAGCACGATTATGACATAATGCTTCCGGTACTGGAAGAGAAAATAAAGCAGTACGGCAAAATAAAGGTATATGCCGAACTGCAGGAGGTAGACGAATATTCGGCAAAAGCCCTCTGGAAAGACGTGAAGTTTGATGTGAAACACGCCACAGACTTCAGCAAAGCCGCCATTGTGGGCGACCAGAAATGGCTCAACTTACTTTCATCTGCCGCTAGTCCTTTTACCAGTGCAGAAGTAAAGCACTTTGATACATCGGAGCGCGCGCAGGCCCTTGCCTGGGTTAATGATTAATTTACCTGGCAGATAGAAGCTAAACTCTTCCGTCCTGACCACCACATCATGCGGCAGTAACCTCACTGCTAAAGGGAGCGGCCCCTGAAGATAAAACTTCAGGGGCCGCTCCCTTTTATTGTTTGCCAGATCAGCGCCGAAGACGCTTCTTCATATTTGCCTACGTAGGTGGTAGATTCTAAAATGTATACTTTAACTCTAAGCACAAGGGCAACGGAATCATGTTCTTTGGTAAATAAAATGAAGCCGCTACAGGCCCGATGCGGCACTTAAGGTTTAGAGATTGAGCAGCAAGGTGCTTATCTTCGCTGCATGATACTGATCGACAAACTGGCCTGGATCGAGCTACAGGACGGCAAATTGCTAAGTACGCGCAGCCGTGGCAAGGATACTTTTTACATACCCGGTGGCAAGCGCGAAGCCGATGAATCAGATGAGGCGGCACTGCTGCGGGAGATACACGAAGAACTAACCGTACACCTGCTGCCGGCCACGCTCCGCCTGTATGGCATCTTCCAGGCGCAGGCGCATGGGCATGCTGCCGGCATCGACGTTAAAATGCAGTGCTACACCGGCCGGTATACAGGCACCATCACCGCCAGTGCAGAAATAGCAGAAGTAGTATGGCTGACGTACCAGGACCGCCCACGCGTATCGCCTGTCGATCAGCTTATCTTCGACCAGCTAAAGCGCGAAGGACTTTTGAAGTAAAGCCAACATTTCTGCTTCCTGGCTGACTAGTACCAAGCTTTATAGTTGTTCTGCATACAACCGTTATCACCGGAACGGATTCGGGTCTTCGGCCTACGCATCCCTCCTGCCGGTATTTCTGATTGGCCTTTCAAGTATGGCTATACTTATGCTGCAGTAACAGACAACTGTGCTGCCTTGGCCCCGGCAGCAAGTATAACGCGCACCAAGCGTAGACTTGCTGCTGCAAATCATGCCTCTTCTCTATACTTCGTGGAAAGCACAAGTTGCGGTAAATGCGGCGGAAAGGCGGGGGGAAAAAACTAAAAATAAATTATTCAGAATATATGTTTATGGAAATATTATTGCAGTAGATCCGTTCAGAATAGAAGGCAACAATAGCGCTATATAGCATCTTTTATCTATATTTATGGCGCGGACTGCAATCCTTGCCAAGTTTATACTTTACATTAACCAGTTCTATACTCAAACAACAATTAATCAACACCCATGAAATTCAATTTCTTCAAAGCCTCCCTTTCCCTGTTCCTGTGCGCTACCCTGATGGCGTCATGCGTGTCTTCTAAGAAGTATGAGGACCTAAAAGCCAGCAAAGAAGCGATGGAGCGGGAGCAGGCCGCCTCGCAGCAGAAAGTAAATGATTTGAGCACTAGCCTGAAAGACCGGGAGCAGCGCCTGGCCGAAATGGAGCGCGCCATGAACGAGCAGCAGAAGATCCTGGACGACCTTCGTGCAGAGGTAAACACGGCGCTGCAGGGCTTTAACGAAGGCGACCTGAGTGTAAACATCCGCGACGGCAAAGTATATGTGTCAATGTCGGATAAATTGTTGTTTGCAACAGGCAGCACCAAAGTGAACGACAGCGGCAAAAAAGCCCTGAACCAGTTGGTGAATGTGCTGAAGAAGAACCAGCAGGTAGGCGTAATGGTAGAAGGCCACACCGACGATGTGAGCGTAGCCAACGGCATGAAATACCTGACTGACAACTGGGACCTGAGTGTACTGCGTGCCACTGAGATCACACGTTTGATGGTTGACAAAGGATTGTCGCCGGACAGAATTACGCCAGCAGGCCACTCTTACTACATGCCTGTAGATACGGGCCGTTCAGCGGAAGCAAAAGCTAAAAACCGCCGCACCGAGATCGTCCTGACGCCGGACTTTACGGAGCTTTACAAGATCCTGGGCATCAAAGCCTAAGTATAAAACCGCTTAATTAAAAGCAAAGCGCTGCCAGCCGTAGGGTTGGCAGCGCTTTTTTGTTTACCTGCAGTTCACAGCAATAAGACTGCTTTCATCTTTTCTCCCGCGCCTGCCGGATAGCCTCGTATAATGCCTCCGGCTGCTGCGAGCCTATCAACAGCGGCTTTCGGTTGTAGAAGTATAACTTCACCCCTTCGTTGCCCGACATGTTGTAGGCTTTGCCATAAAAGGTCCAGCGGATGCCCCAGCCGCCATAGTCCAGGATAGGATTGTAAGTAACGCGCTCGAAGTCGCGCACCAGGTGCAGCGGAATGCTCACCGGGCGCAGGTGAAAGGGGTAAAACCGTACCCGCAGTTCGCCCGGTACAACCTCCGTCTGCAGCCGCATGGTGTAAAAGAAACACGGCAGCCCTACTCCCAACAGCACTGCCAATACTGCCAGTTGCACATCCGACGCAGGCCTGTTGCCAAAGGTGCCACCGAGCAGCACCTGGTATACAAAACCAGCCCACAACAAACCGGCCACCCCGAGCACCACCACCCACAGCCATACTTGCCGGAACCGCTGCCGCTCTTTAAAAAGTATCTTATCCTGCTCCATGAAGTAAAGCTTTAGGTATGCTACGAAAAAAGCCGCTCCCTGTAGCAGAGAACGGCTTTTAAAGTATGGCAACCGGCTTGCCTAGCCTAAGGCTTGCGCCAGGTCAGCCAGCAGGTCTTCGGCATCCTCTACCCCTACGCTCAGGCGAATCAGGGAATCGCTCAGGCCGGCTTTTAAACGCTCGGCAGGTGGTATGCTGGCGTGCGTCATCGTGGCCGGGTGTCCGCACAACGATTCTACACCTCCCAGCGATTCGGCCAGTGCAAATAAGGTGAAGTTCTCCAGCACCCGCGTTACATCCTCTGCCTTGTCGCTCTTCAACTCAAACGACACCATGCCGCCGAAATCGCGCATCTGCTCCCGGGCTACCTGGTGGTTGTTGTGCTCGGCAAAACCCGGCCAGTATACTTTCGCTACTTTCGGGTGGTTCTTCAGGAATTCTGCTACCTGACGGCCGTTCTGGCAATGGCGTTCCATGCGCAGGTGCAGCGTTTTCAGGCCACGCAGCACCAGGAAGCAGTCCTGTGGCCCGGGCGTGCCGCCGCAGGAATTCTGGATAAAGGCCAACTGCTGCGCCAGGTCATCGTCTTTCACCACCAAAGCGCCCATCACCACATCCGAGTGGCCGCCCATGTACTTGGTCAGCGAGTGCATTACAATGTCGGCACCCAAATCAAGCGGCGTTTGCAGGTAAGGTGTGGCAAAAGTATTGTCGGCTACCAGCAGCAGGTTGTGGCGCTTCGTTATCTCAGCACAGCCTTTTATATCGATGATGTTGAGCAGCGGGTTAGTCGGTGTTTCTACCCAGATCATCTTTGTGTTTTCGTTCACCAACGCCTCTACCTGGCGCAGGTCGCCCATGTTGGTAAAGTGAAATTTGATGCCATAGTTGGCAAATATCTTGGTAAAGATGCGGTAGCTGCCGCCGTACAGGTCGTTGGTAGAGATCACCTCATCGCCAGGCTTCAGCATTTTAATGATAGCATCTACCGCGGCCATTCCCGAGGCAAAGCACAGGCCGTGCTCGCCATTCTCCAGCGCCGCCAGTGCATTCTGCAACTGCGTACGGGTAGGGTTGTGCGTGCGCGAGTATTCGTAACCCTTGTTGTCGCCGGGCGAGCGCTGCACGTAAGTAGATGTCTGGTAAATGGGCGTCATGATGGCGCCGGTACTTGGGTCTGGCTCCACGCCAGCGTGTATGGCTTTTGTTCCGAACTTCATAGGTAAGTATGAATTTATAGTAAGTGATGCGATATAATTTAAAAGCTGCCCTTCAAGCAAAATAACAAACAGGATCAGGCTTGCAAGTATAAGTTCAGCAACTACGCCGCCGGAATAAACAGTGCCTGCCGACGCTTCGCTGCTGATAAACCTGCACAACAGCAGACGGTAACTTTCTGCTATTTTCCGCAACACGTATGCTGTCGCGCAAGCCCTGTTCTGCCGTCCATTTTACTGCGTTGATTCCTTTTATGCTTAAGGGCAACGCTGCAAGTTACTAATTTTAACGGGCAACTCCTGACGCGTCCTGCTTACAGGCCAACAGTAAAAAGAGTTAACTGTTTTAAAGCCTCCGGTATCTTTCGTCCTTTGTATCTCGTCTATTAAGTTATACTTAGACTATACATGAAGCGACTTACCCTGCTACAGAACCTCATCCGCCAGAATGCCTCCACGTTTATTTCCATGTTTTTGCTGGTAGCGGTGCCTGTGGTTGTGAGTTCTACGCTGGCGTATGTTTTATACGAGCACCAGGGCTTGCTGCAGGGGCTGAACTGGTGGCAACTGCTGTTATACTTTGCCGTAGTGTCTCTTACCATGGCGGTGGCCCTGACGCCGACTACCTTTGTGGCACTGGTAAGCGGCTTTTACCTGGGCTGGGCGGCCTTTCCGGGAGTGGTGCTCTCGTATGGTGTAGCTGCCCTGGTGGGCTATAACCTGGCGCAACTGGTAGACCACGGCAAGATGATGAGTTTCCTGAACCGCTTTGAGAATGCCCGCAACCTGATGCAGGAACTGCGCGCCGAAAGCTGGAGCCTTATTTTCCTGACCCGTATTTCGCCGGTGCTGCCTTTTGCGCTGATGAACTTTGTGCTCTCGCTGCTACAGGTAGATAAGAAGAAGTTCTTCCTGGCAAGTATTGTGGGCATGCTCCCACGCACACTTTTCTTTTACTGGATAGGCGAGCAGGCCAGCGACATCCTTAAATTGCTTCAAAGCCCCGAGACAGGCGGCTCCGGCAAACTGCTCATGATCCTGCTGATAATCATCTCGATAGGCGGTTTATACTTCGTTTTTGACCGTGCCCTAAAGAAGGCCTTGCGGAAAGCCACCGTAAAAAATGAAGCAAATTTTTAGTTTGGTCTTGCGTATAACGAAAAAACACCTTTACTTTGCATCACCATAACGGAATGGTCACGTAGCTCAACTGGATAGAGCATCTGACTACGAATCAGAAGGTTAGGGGTTCGACTCCCTTCGCGACCACTTAATAATCAGCCACTTACAGGTAAAACTGCTAAGTGGCTTTTTTGTTTGCATACATTTTTCATACATATAGTTTCTAACTTCCTGTCCTGCGCCCTTCCGCACATATTGTCCTTAGTATTTTATTAAAATAATATTTATAATTATCTATAAATTTATTGCTATACTGTCAGTATCAATTAGTCTTGTCAAAGTAATAATTTCCACACTTGTTACCGAAACATCACTCCTTATGATAATCAAGAGATTAAAAGCAAAGAATTATAGAAGCCTTGAAGATATAGATATAGAATTTAATCCATATTACAATGCTATTTCAGGCAAAAACAACTCTGGTAAGTCAAACTTAATTAAAGCGATACTAACTTCCTTACCTACGAGCATAAGATTTACTCAAATCATATTTCTGATTTAGATTATGATAATGACTTTACTCATTGGAAGAAAAAGAACAAGGACAAAGAGGAGATCTTTGTCCTTTTAGAAGTGGAGCTAAATAAAGATACTGATACAGGAAATTTCAAATTCTTAAAAGAACTCATTTTCAAAAATGAAGAGGAATTTAACCGCTCTGATGAAACTCTTAGGATAGAGGCCACGCATTCGCACCAACACAAGAAGACCAACATTAATGTATACTTCGGAAATCATCTTATTGAAGATGAATACAAAAGAGATGAACTGCTAAGAAGGCTACGTGGATCGAAAAGTGTGTTATTCCATAACTCTACAGAAAATCACCCATTCTTTTTTACGAGGGGTTTTAGCAAAGAAACTTTATCATCATACTTAAGCCATGATGATGCAGATAGTATTTCTAAAAAGAAGTTGTCTTTAGAAAATGCTGTTACTAAGTCTTTGAAGAAGCATCAAACCGATTTGAGCGGTTTGTTAGGTAGACTACAGGAAAAATATGATGTGTCACTAGAGATTAACAGTTTCAAGTTTGAGCGAGAAAACATTGTCATTTCACTAAAGGAAAAGGATATAGAAGTGCCTCTTGAAGAATGGGGTAGTGGAACAAGAAATAGAACTCTTATTCTCATGAACTTGATGAATGCCAAGAGAATGCAGAATTCAGGAGACTTAA
Source organism: Pontibacter chitinilyticus (assembly GCF_039748935.1). Lineage (NCBI taxonomy): Bacteria > Pseudomonadati > Bacteroidota > Cytophagia > Cytophagales > Hymenobacteraceae > Pontibacter > Pontibacter chitinilyticus. Next base: position 157,498 of record NZ_JBDIZJ010000003.1, on the reverse strand, counting down.
CTGACAGAATCACACCTGTAGTCATAATAGAGGAACCAGAAAGTTTTCTACATCCTTCTGCTCAAGCTGAGTTTGGTAGAATTCTTCAGGATATAGCTATTGAATTTAAAATTCAAATTATTGTAGCAACTCATAGCCCTTACCTTTTAAGCCATAAGTCTCCTAAAGCTAATATCCTTTTAGAGAGAAACTTTAGCCTTCCAAATAAAGGATCAGAGGTTATAGATACTGCACAAGAAAAATGGTATGAGCCTTTTGCCCTTTCTTTAGGCATCAATGGCGATGATTTAGGCCCTTTAAAATCAACCATATTTAGTAATTCGAACGACATTATTTTAGTTGAAGGCGATACAGACAAGGAGTACTTCGAATTACTCAAAGATTCGAGACATGGAGCAAACAGACTAAAGTTTGAAGGCGACATATTTGCTTATGGCGGAGCAGGTAATCTTAAAAATAATATTCTTGTAAGATTTATAAAGGACAGGTTTAAGCGCTTTGTCGTTACTGTTGATTTAGACAAATACAGTGAAGTGAAAAAAACGTTAGAAACCTTAGACCTAAAAGAAAATCAAGAATTCATAATTATTGGCAAGAACGAAACGGGAAAGAAATGCATAGAAGGTCTTGTGCCTGCTAACATTTGTAAACTGGCTTATGCTGAGAATGCTGATTTGGTGCAGAAGGCAATGGAAAATTCTGATAACGGCAAGAGTGCAAGGAATGAGTTGAAGAGCAAAGTATTAGACGCATTCAAGAAAGAAGCATTTGGCAATCTTAATAACTTCTCTGACTTTTACAAAGTGGTAAAAACTTTGAATAAAGCTTTCAAAGGCTAATAGTTAAAAGGACTGTGTTACTCTATACAAAAACTTCTACACAGCTAACTTCGATCAGGTGTTCACCTGATCGAAGTTAGCCACTTAGGCAGCAGACTCTAAGAAAGGCTTGATCTGGGAGGTATCGACCTTCTGTTTAGCCTGCCACAGATCGTAGTTCTTCTGAAAGTTCAGCCAAAACTCCGGTGAGGTACCAAAAGCCACCGATAATTTCCAGGCCATTTCTGCACTGACACCAGCATGTCCATTCTGGATCAGGGACAGGTTTTTACGACTGATCATCAGCCCTTGTGCTATCTCCGTGATTGTTTTTCCTGTCCCGCTGATATACTCCCGCAGTATCTCGCCTGGGTGCAAAGGATTGTGCATGATCATAATTGGAATTCTTTAAGTAATACTATTTACTATTTTTAAGCAGCCTAGTAGTAATCTTGGTAATTTACATCCAGTACTTCTATCTTATCCCCTATAAACCGGAAGGTTATGCGCCAGTTGCCATTCACCTTCACAGACCAATGCTCTTTTAAATTGCCCTTCAGGGGATGCAGGTCCCAACCGGGCACATTGATATCCTGAACTGTTACGGCAGCATGCAGCGTAGACAGGATTAGCCTGATCTTGTTTAAGTGTGCCGCTGGCAGCTTTGACGAGTCTCCTTTCAGAAAGAACTTCTCCAGGCCCTTGTGCCACACCACCTTTTCTTTTCTACTTACGATTTATGTCCTGTGCTGCTCTCCAAAAACTAAAATGAGCAACTATATGAGGTATAGGCAAGTATGAGGAGCTAAGGAATAGTCCATTAACGGGCAACATTCAATGCCAATTAGCAACTTTTAGCGCTTATTCCACTTTACTACAGTTATACTTCCTCAGCCTATGAAACTCCTCTTCACCTGCCTCATTTGTAGTTTGTTCTTCAGCCAGGCCTTTGCCCAGGCGCCGGTACGCATTGCTTTAGCGGGTTTGAGCCACGGGCATGTGGACTGGTTTTTCAACAGGGACGGGAAAAAGGACGTGGTGTTGGTCGGCATTTATGAGCCCAACAAGGAGCTGGCTGCTAAGTATGCGAAGCGCTATAACCTGGACCAGAAGCTGTTTTACGATGACCTCGGCAACATGCTTGACCAGGTGAAGCCCGAAGCTGTCTCTGCCTTCGGGGCCATCAGCGACCATGTAACTATTGTGCGGGCCTGTGCGCCGCGCAAGATCCATGTGATGGTGGAAAAACCGCTGGCCACCACCTTTGCCGATGCTAAAGAGATTCAATCGCTTGCGCAGCAAAACAACATTCATGTGCTCACCAACTTCGAGACGTCGTGGTATGCCAGCAACCAGTATGTGGATAGCCTGGTGGTTGCCGGAAAATTAGGAGACATCCGGAAGGTGATGGTGAACGACGGGCACCAGGGGCCGCAGGAGATCGGCGTCAGCAAGGAGTTCCTGGAGATCCTGACCGACCCGGCAAAGAACGGCGCCGGCGCTTTGATGGATTTCGGATGTTATGGAGCCAACCTGATGACCTGGCTGATGAAAGGCGAAAAACCAATTTCTGTGACAGCGGTAGCTCACCAGAACAAGCCTGCGATCTATAAGCAGGTAGACGACGAAGCCACGATCATTCTGCAGTACCCCAAAGCGCAGTGCATCATTCAGGCCTCGTGGAACTGGACCTTCTCGCGAAAGGACATGGAAGTGTATGGCACGAAAGGCTATGCCATTGCCGTGGATGCCACTACCGTTCGACAGCGCCTGCAGGAGAAGTCACCTGAACAGGCGCTGCAGCTGGCTCCTCGCCCTGCCCCCTATACCGATCCTTTCTCTTTGCTGGCGGCGGTCGTAAGCGGCAAACTGAAACTGGAGAAGTACGACCTGTATGAACTACCCATCAATGTAACGACAGTTGAGATCCTGGAAGCAGCCAAGGCATCTGCCAAGTCAAATAAGACGGTTTTCTTAAGCAAATCTTAGCAAAGGCTTCCCTTCTAGCTTTGCTTTCCTCTTATGCGCCCTTCAACAGCCATTCAATCGCTTCTGCCCTGCTGGTAAACGCCTGAATCTGGAAGGGGGGTACTTGTGTTTTCTCTATGTGCTTCACGTTGTCCTGCGCCCTTTGCTCCACATTATCAGCAACAGACTGCATACGGGCTAGCTTCTGTAGGCGCGTTTTCATTAGTCCCGCTGCCAGGTAGATGGCGATTTCCCTACCCTGCTCCACCTCAACCGTAGATACTGTTCGGGTGCCGTCCAGTATAAGCAGCTTCACGTCGTAGCTCCTGAGGGTATCCACCATCAGATCAATGCTGTGCTTTATTTCAGGAAGCAAGTAGTTGTGCAGGTCAGGATACTCCGCCACGGCAATGTCGGTAGCGGGGTTATAGTCTAATTTAATCAGGCTGTTCTGAAACAAGAGCATATACAAAGTGCGAAATTCCAGTGAAGATACTAAAACTGAAGCTTGCCCGCCAGTAAATATTCAACAATAGGCATGTTGGAATAAAGCAAACTCAGCACTTCTGCCATCTTGCTTCATGGGATGTTAACAAGCGGAGTACCTATCCGTGTTTCAATGATCAGAAACAGGCAAGCGTCCGTAGCACGTTGATCGCTTCACATTAACACACCTGAAGTATAAACTTAAAGGCTTAACCGCAGGCAGCCCTGCTCTGTGGAATAGCTTATACTGCCATCGGGGAAAGCAGGTGCATCTTCTGGTAAATTTTTCAATTCAAAAGGCCACATCCATACTTTACCTCCTCCGTAGAAAGCGATATGAAAAACCTTAATGTTGCCGTTGCGCAGTTTGAGCCCAAAGATGGGGATAAAGCCTACAACCTTTCTGTGATCGAAGAACTAACTGCCAAAGCAAAGGCGCGTGGTGCTGACGTGATCAGCTTCCACGAAATGTCTGTGACGGCCTATACTTTCCTGAAAGACCTGACGCGCGAGGAGGTGGTGGCACTGGCTGAGCAGGTACCCCACGGCGATAGCACGCAGCAACTGATCCGGTTGGCCAAGCAGTACGACATCGTCATTTTAGCCGGCCTCGTGGAGATAGAAGATGACAAACTGTATAACACCTATGTCTGCGTGGACCAGGATGGTTTTGTGGCGAAGCACCGTAAGATTCACCCGTTCATCAGCCAGTACCTGGCAGCAGGTGCAGCCTATACCGTTTTTGACCTGAAAGGCTGGACGTGCGGCATTCTCATCTGCTACGATAACAACGTGGTAGAGAACGTGCGCGCCACGGCGCTGCTGGGAGCAGAGCTCATTTTTGCGCCACATGTAACCATGTGCACACCCTCTGCAATGCCGGGCCGCGGGTATGTGGAAGATAAACTATGGCAGGCCAGGCATACCGATCCTGTTCCGCTGCGGCTGGAGTTCGACGGACCGAAAGGCCGCAGGTGGCTGATGCGCTGGCTCCCCGCCCGCGCCTACGACAACGGCGTATACTATGCCTTCTCCAACCCCATCGGGTACGATGGCCAGCACCTTAAGAACGGCAACGCGATGATCCTGGACCCTTATGGCGAAGTGCTGGCAGAGGTGAAGAGCTTTGAAAACGAAATAACCATGGCCACTATTACCAAAGAGAAGCTAACACTTGCCGGCGGGTACCGTTACCGGAATGCACGAAAGCCGGAGCTCTACAAAGACATACTAGGGGCTGACCATACTTCGGAAACAAAACCGGTTTGGCTTAATGGCGATGCTGCTTCGGCCAGCAAAGCAGAAGACGTTTGAAACTTATATTTTAGCTACACTGGTATCCCCGCACACCCTACTACATGAGCTTATCCATAGACGATTACATTACCGGCTTCTCTGCCACCTTCCCTACTCCGCAGAACAGCCCACCGTGGCTCCTGACACAGCAGCTTACTAATCTATTGCAGGAGATGATGCGCCACCTGGATGCCGCCTATCTTGTTCAAGAAGGCATTGCTATACATAAAACGGCTACTATAGAGCAAGGTGTGGTGTTGAAAGCGCCTGTGATCATTGGGGAAAACTGCTTTATAGGTGCCAATGCCTATCTAAGGGGCGGCGTATATCTGGGCAAAGGCACCACCATTGGCACCGGCTGCGAAGTAAAGACAAGCATCGTGCTGCAGGAAAGTGCCATCGCGCATTTCAACTATATTGGCGACAGCATTATTGGCCGGAAGGTGAATTTTGAAGCGGGCTCCATTATCGCTAACCACTACAACGAACGGGAAGACAAGCAGATCCGGGTACTAGCTGGCGAAGAAATCATTCCTACAAACGTGGAAAAGTTTGGAGCGCTGGTGGGAGACAACTGCAGGATCGGGGCGAATGCAGTGCTGTCGCCGGGCACAATTTTAACGAAAGGCACGATTGTAAAACGCCTGGAACTTGTTGCGCAACTTTCGGAAGCTTAAACCTGAACGGAAGTATAAAAAGCAGCAGGCCGGCTAAAAAGGAGATAGCCGACCTGCTGCTTTCAGTTGAAGTGAGTTGCTAAAGTAAGTATAAGTATTTAAGGAAGTTGTCATCCTGAAAGGATCTTGTGGGCTCATAGCGAATGCTTAACCTCCCTTCTACCAAGATTCTTACAGAATGACAGTACTTTTTATACTCTGATCTAATTGCTACCTCTATACTTAGCTGCTTATACTTTGATATAGATCCTCTTTTTGTCCATCCAGTAGCCGATGCACCACAGCAGCAGCATGTAGCAGATGGCAAACAACAGCGACGCGTTTTTAGGCGCCAGCCAGGTAGCGAAGGCATTTTCATACAACCAGCCACTTAGCCCCATTCCGTTTACCCGTATCATGCTCATCAGCTCGATCACAATGCCAGACATGGCATAAATGAACAGCGGGTTGCGACCAAACACTTCAAAAAAGTAGGTCCAGCCTTTAGAGCCAGCCACTTCGATCACCAATATCAGCACGGCTAATATTACCAGGTCAATACCGATGGTGTAGAGCACGTAGGAGCTCGTCCAGATAGGTTTGTTGATGGGAAAGTATATATCCCATACCAGTGCAATGATTCCGAGTATTACTCCCGCCAGCGCCAGCCGTGTTACGGTGTTGCTGTTGTTGCCGCGCTGCTGCAAGTATAAACCTGCCAGGTAGCCCCCAACCACGTTCACGATGGCCGGCAACGTGCTCAGCAGCCCTTCCGGATCGAAAGGAATGCCATAGCCGTGGTACATGTTTTTCGGGGCGATAAACAAGCTGTCGAACTTGAGTGAGGCATTGTGCTCCAGGCTGTACGGGTCAGGATGGGTGCCGAAGAAGTACATAATTGCCCAGTACGCCAGCAAAGCTATCACGCTAAAGATGATGGCTCCGTTCTTATTAAAATAATGCACCACCAGCGATCCGATGCCATAGCACAATGCAATACGCTGCAGCACGCCCATAATCCGCACATCAGCAAAATTGATCAGTTGCAGCTCTCCGGAGTCGGTGTGGGTAACGAAAGGAAAGGCATTCAAGAACAACCCGACTAAAAAGATGAGAGCCGTGCGGGTAAATACTTTCCGGAGGAAGGCGCTTTCCTTGTTTTCGAACTTACGCATACTGAAGCTCATGGCGTTGCCCACCACAAACAGGAACGTCGGGAAAACAAGGTCAGTGGGCGTGAAGCCGCTCCAGGGCGAGTGCTCAAAAGGCGCATAAATGTGCTGCCAGCTGCCAGGCGTATTTACCACAATCATCAAAGCGATCGTCATGCCGCGCAGCACGTCCAGCGACAGGTAACGCTGCCGGGTAGGTTCCCGGAGCAGCCCCTGGTCAGTTACCGGGGCAGTAGTTGCTGTAAAAAGCTTATTCATATACAAGATATTAAATGTGAGAAACTTTCCTATCTGCCAGCCTGACAAGAAGCTTTAAAGCTGCAGCAGATTCTGTCGCCAGCGTCTTGCTATTTGCCTCCTACCTGGTCTACTTTATCAAAATACTCTTTCTGCAGCTGCAGCGTTTTCGTGTCTGCTTTTACTACTTTCAGGGCCGTAACCAGCTCGTCTACCATGTTCTCCACCAGCACCTTGCCAAACTCCTTTGTTGCCTTGGCTCCTTCACCGGCATAGTGGTTCGGGTAGCTGGCATACCACCAGATGCCCGTGTAGAGGTTGTCGGGCAGTGCCAGCCGCTTCTGGTTTTCGCCCGATTCCTGGGTAGAGCGTTCCTGCTGCACCAGGTCTGGGCGTAAGTATAACAGGGTGGACGTTTCGTTTTCGCCGGCATGTTGGTCGCCGGCAGGGTCTGTTTTGCGCATCTTGTTTACTTTGGCGGTAAACTCCGGCGTCTGCTGTGGGTCAAAGAAATATACCGCGTAGTCGCGGCGCTTATCCAGCTGCGACTGTATAAAGTAGCGGATCAGTTCGGGGTTGCCGCCATGCCCATTCACAATCACAATCTTGTTAAAGCCGTTGCGCGCGATTTCCTCACAAGTAGCTTCCAGCAGGTCCATCGCTACACGGTTAGGCAGCGAAAAGGTGCCGGGCTGATGCCGCGCTTCGTTGATCTGTCCGTAGAAGTAATCTGGAAATACCACCGCATACTCTTTTTTGGTGGCCCTCGCCGCCCACTCCCGCACCTTAATCAGGTCGGAGCCGATGGGTGCCTGGGGCCCGTGTTTCTCTAGTATACCGAAAGGCAAAATACAGGTGCGGGACGACTTCTCCAGCGCCTTTGGCCAGTCGCTGGCCGTCAATTCGTCCCAGCGGGCAGGCAGGTTCTGCGCCGTAGCGCAGGTGGTGAAAAGCAGTAAAATTACAAGTAGTCTCATAGGCATAAACAGTTAGTGATATATCCTCTGAATGTATGAAATATTTATACTTTATGGAAGGATTAGTTGGTATTATTCTCTCTGCGGCTATGCTGCAATCGCCTTATCCCCCAGCCTGCTGTATCTGAAACCAGGTGCTGCTATTCTACTGGCAGTGTTAAATAGCAAAAAAGTACTTTTTCAGCACCCTTTTCCTCTTGAAGCAGGCAAAGCTTAGCAGCAGAGAAACCTAGAAAAAGTTGTTATATACAATGGAGAAAAGCACCTTTAGCTGTGGAAATTCCGGAAACCTGCCGTAGTTTATACTTGTAGCAGGATGCTACTGCAGCCACAAGTATGAGTTGGTACTTTATTGAAGTATGAAACAAAAGTGGTTGTTAATGGGGAAAGAAGGCGTTCTGAGCCGGATTGTCGGAATGCTATACCCCGCAGGTGGCTATAAGCCCAACCTTGTACCTGCAAATCCTGTATGTTATTAAAGTTCCGACTTCTTTGATGTTTTAATAACACCGGCTAGTGGTGTAATAACAACTTCTCATTAACTTTGCGCTTTCATTGACACCCTTGCTTAATTAGTATACTTACACCGGTAACGGGAACGTTATACCTTATCAGGTGTTTTGCAAAAAGCAATTCATTAATCAGTAACGAGATGCTTAAAACGAAGAAAGAAATGATCCTGGAAACAGCCTTAAACCTGTTTTCAGATAAAGGATACGATGCCACGCCCACCAGCCTTATCGCCAAAGAGGCCGGTGTATCAGAAGGACTTATTTTCAAGCACTATGCCAGCAAAGAGAACCTGCTAGAGACGATCATCAAGGCTGGCTACCGCCGTATTACGGAGAAGAGCAAAGGCGTGGTGATGGAGAGTGACCCTGAAAAGCTCATCAGCAACGTGCTTGATATGCCGCTGAAGCTGGTAGAAGAGGAGCGCAATTTCTGGCGCATGCAGTTCCGGCTGGTAGATGAGGAAGTAGCTCAGAAGCACCACCTGCGCTATTCGCAATCTGTCATGCAGAAGCTGGTGGAGGCGTTTCGCAAGCTGGACTATGCGCAGCCGGAATTGGAATCGGAAATCCTGATGCTGATGGTAGAAGGCCTCTGGAGGCTCTACTTAACCAACGAGGACAAAAGCCACTTCAACCAAATGCTGGACCTGATCAAGTCTAAGTATAGAAAGAAGTAACGCTTTCTATACTTAGACTCTCCCCTCCTACTTATCTTCTTTAAAAGCCTAACACATTCATTCTTCAGATCACCGCATAGCGCCTGCCAGCAGCACTCCCGCAGTTCTTCAACACATTCGCCACAGTTTGCTTTTATCCTGCAGGTCATCTACCACAAAGGTGCACCTTATCCCGCTTTAGTTGCTTCAGGGTTTCGCTTTTTCGGCCATGTTAAAGCTCTCCGGCGGACCCAGATAGCTGGGTTTGGCACCTTTGGTTTCTACCACGATCTTCTGCACCACCACACCCGGGTCCACCATCCATACTTTAAGCACATGCTGCCCGGGCTTTTTGAGGGTGTGTTTCGATTGCGTGACGATGATATTATTGGCTACCCACTCGTCCCAGCCCGGCGTAGTGTTGTCTTTGTGGATGTTTACCAGCTGCGGCGCCTGGTCGTCGAACGCTACGGCATAGCGCAGGCCTTCCGAGTCGTTGTAGTTGAGCGTGGGCGATACCAGCACCTGCACGTTTACCTGACCGCTGTCCAGCAAGTAGAGGTCATACTCCAGCCTGGGGCTGTCTGCGCCGGGCTTTCTGCTCTTGGCCGTCACCGGGAAGGGCGTAACGGCGGAGCCTGTGCGGCCCAGATCCGGGAGCACCTTCCAGAAGGCATCCCCTGCGTGCACCGTGCGGCTAAAGCCGGGGGCCTCCATCGATATATAACCGTTGCTTTCCACAAAGCCTTTCACCTGCTGCGCGTTTAAAGCCAGGTTATTTACCACCGCCTGCACCACCACGCGCTGGCCATTCGGCCCGGTGATCGTGATCGGCACGCGCTGTTTTCCGGCAGGGGCCTGCTCCCAATTTACGCTTACCCAGAGGCGCTGCTGGTCATCTACTGTGCCTTCTGTCTTGTCCACTTTCAACCACGGCGCACCCGTTTGCACGGTGTAGGCAAAGGGCTTTTGCCCGCGGTTGAACACGTCGATGTAGGTAGCTTCCGGGCTGTATGGCGTCAGCGCCGGCAGCACGGCCTCCGTTTTTGCCGCTGGCCACCAGTCCTTTGATCCTTCCACGGCCACGCCCATGTCGGCGCCTGCTGGCAAAGTTATTTCCTTTACTTCCGGCAGCACGTCTTTATCGGGCTGCTGCCAATAGGTGTAGCTGATGTGCGTCTGGTCCATCATGTGGGGCCACTTGCCGTTGGCGATTTCCTCGTTATACTTTCGGGAGAGCTCCTGGTCAGTGGCAAACAGCTGCTTGGCCTGCGCTGCCAGCGCGTTGGTAGCGGCGCGGCCCTGTTGCGCGTAGAGGCGGTTTCTGGCGACGGTATAGTATAGGTCGTTGAGGGTGGCGCTGGCTTTTACCGGGTGCAGCACCAGCTCAAAAAAGGGGTCTTTGTAGGCGGCGGGCAACTGCTTGTAGAGCTGCTCGGCCTGCCGGGCCAGTTGGTTGTAGTCGGCCACCACCGTTTCAAACTCACGGTAATTGGTGAGGCTGTAAGTTTCGGGGGACAAAAGTTCGGGTTTACGGCGGGCGTTGTACTTGCCATACTTGGCCAGCAGCGCTGCCACCTCGGGTGCATACTTTTCGCCGAACTGCTGCGCTGCCCACTGTCGAGTATACTCATCCAGGCGCTCGGCCGTCCACTTCTCCGGGTTCCAGGCATAGTCCAGGAAGAACGAGGTCGGGAACTCCATCGGCTTGATATCGCCCACGTTCACGATCCAGATCCTGTCCACGCCGTGCTCGTAGGCCAGGTGCATCTGTTCCCAAATGCGGGGCAGCGGGTTGGTGTTGATCCATTTATAGTTGCGGGGACCGCCCACGTAGTCGAAATGATAGTAGATGCCGTAGCCGCCAGGACGCGTTTTGGCATCCGCCTTGGGCAGCTTGCGGAGGTTGCCCCAGTTGTCGTCGGCTAGCAGCAGCGTCACGTCGTCGGGTACGCGCATGCCTTTGTCGTAGTAATCCTGCACCTCTTTGTAGAGGGCCCATACCTGCGGCGTTTCGGCGGCGGGCTTGCCTGTTTCCTCAGCAATGATCTGGCGCTGGTCTTTCACGATCTTTTCCAGCAAAGCAATGTTGCTGCCCTCACTCATAGGTTCGTCGCCGTCGCCGCGCATACCAATGGTCACGAGGCTCTCGTGGCTGCCCATGTTGCGGATGCCCTGGCGCCAGAAGGCCCGCAGCGTGTCGGCGTTGGTTTCGTAGTTCCAGGGGCCGGAGCCGTAGAGCTTCCACTCCTGCTGCGCCCGCAGCATCGGCTCGTGGTGCGAGGTGCCCATCACGATGCCATACGCATCTGCCAGTTGGGGGTTCAGCGGGTCATCGGCATTAAAGGCCTTGCCCCACATGGCAGGCCAGAGGTAGTTGCCTTTCAGGCGCAGGATCAGCTCGAATACCTTCTCATAAAACTGATGGTTCACGCCGCCGAATTTCTCCACGGCCCAACCCGTCAGCGCCGGGGCCTCGTCGTTGATAAAAATGCCCCTATACTTTACTTTCGGCTCCCCATCGGTGTGGCGGCCCGGCAGCACGTAGAGGTTCTGCTGCTGCTTTACCGGCACATCGGCCCAATAGTACCAGGGCGATACGCCGATCTGCGCCGACACATCATAGATGCCGAAAATGGTGCCGCGCTTGTCGCTGCCGGCTATCACCAGCGCCCGGTCCACGCCGCGCATCGGCTTGTCCACCACCTGCACCACGTAGGTTTCCCACTTGCCGGCGATGCCCGCCACGTTCAGCTTTTTGCGTTGCACCAGCTTGTCGATCAGCGGGCTTTTGCCGAGGGTGCCGATCAGCACCACCTGCTTCTGGTGCGGCACCTTCTCCGAAGTATACAGCGCCGGCTTTGCACCTGTGACCCGCTCCAGGTCCGCCTGCAAATCACCAGCTGCCCGCCACACGCCCGGCCAGTCCTGCGGACTGGTATAAAGTGGCGCCGGTTTACCCCCCACGGCCAGGGCAAAATAGCCTTTGCCGCTGGAGGAGGAGACGTAAGCGGAATCCGTGCTGGCCCAAGCCGCCTGCGTAGCAAACACAAGTATAAACAGTACGGCGCAGGGACGCATCACCCTTGCGCCCCACTCCCGACGCATCGCCGGGAATATATCTTTCAGATTTGTCATCTTCATGTCAGTCTAAATAAAAGCAGCCGGCTCACCGCTTGTGTTCTTCTTCAGATCATCCCTATACTTGGGGTATTCTTTTGCTACAGCACCACCTGCTTTTCGCGGGGCGTCAGGAAATGCATCAGCACCCAGGCCAGCACATAGGCGAGGCCGCAAACCGTGAAGATGATGTTGTAGCCGGCGGTCAGGTTACCCAGGCCTGTGTAGTAGTCCAGCACGGCCCCGATAAACAGCGGGAAGAGCGCCCCGCCCACGGAACCGGCCATGCCGCCGATGCCCACCACCGAGCTCACGGTGCGCTTGGGGAACATGTCTGACACGATGGTGAAGACGTTGGCGCTCCAGGCCTGGTGCGCGGCGGCAGCCAGGCTGATCAGGCCCACGACCGCCCACATATCCGAAGTATAGCGGGCCAGCATGATGGGCACCACCAGCAGGGCAATGATCAGCATCGCCACCTTTCGCGCCCTGTACACGGGCATGCCCCGGCGGATGAGGTAGGACGACAGGTAGCCGCCGCCGATGCTGCCATGCTGCCTACGGTGGTGGCAGTGTAGACGATGGCCAGTGGCAGGCCCAGGCTGCTCAGGTTCAGGTCGAAGGTGGAGCTGAAGTAGGAGGGCAGCCAGAATAGGAAGAAGTACCAGATGGGGTCGGTGAAGAACTTGCCCACGATGAACACCCAGGTTTGGCGCACAAACAGGAGCCGCCCCCAGTTTACCGGCGGCTCGTTCACCTCTGCCGGTGCTTCGTCATTGTCGCTGTGGATGTAGTCGTACTCTGCTTTGCCGAGCCGCTTTTGCTTGGCGGGGATCTCATAAAGTATAAACCAGGCCACCAGCCACAAAAAGCCAATGGCTCCCGTGGCGACAAAGGCTTCCTGCCAGCCATAGGTCGTCACGATCCAGGGCACCAGCAGCGGGGCGGCGATGGCGCCCACGTTGGCGCCGCAGTTAAACAGGCCGGTGGCCAGGGCCCGCTCTTTTTTAGGAAACCACTCGGCCACCGTTTTAATGGCCGCCGGAAAATTGCCCGACTCCCCCACGCCCAGCGCGGCCCGGGCCACCCCAAAACCAAAGGTGGTTCTGGCAATCGCATGCCCCATCGCCGCCAGGCTCCAGACGATGATGGACAGCGCGTAGCCCATCTTGGTGCCCACTTTGTCTATGATCCGCCCGAACACCACCATGCCAATAGCATAAGAGGCGGTAAAGGCCGTCACGATGCCTGCGTAATCGCTCTCCGTCCAGCTAAACTGCTCCTCCAGCACCGGCTTCAGGATGCCCACCACCTGCCTGTCGAGGTAGTTGATGGTGGTGGCGGCAAACACCAGGGCGCAAATCGTCCAGCGGTACGAGCCGATCGTTGCCTTTTTTACGTCGGGTTCTGTGGTGAGGGGTGCGTTCATGGCAGGGGCGGTTACACGGTTAGCTTTCGTTAAAAGGAGAAGTAGTTCCTGGCGTTATGGTAGCAAATATCCTGCACCAGCTTGCCCAGCCAGGCGGTGTCGTCCGGCAGCAGGCCCTGCTCCACGTCGTTGCCGAACATGTTGCACACCAGCCGCCTGAAATACTCGTGGCGCGAGTAGGACAGGAAGCTGCGCGAGTCGGTCAGCATGCCGATAAAGCAGCTGATGAGGCCCATGTTGGAGAGCGCGTCTAGCTGCGCCTTCATGCCGTCCAGCTGGTCGAGGAACCACCAGCCGGACCCGAACTGCATTTTGCCTTTGATGCCGCTCTGCTGAAAGTTGCCGATCATAGCGGCAAAAACGGCGTTGTCTGCCGGGTTGAGGTTATAGATGACCGTTTTCGCCAAAAGACCGTCGCTTTCCAAGGAATTGAAGAAAGTAGCCATGGTGGCCGCCTGCGGAAAGTCGCCGATGGAGTCGTAGCCGGTGTCGGGGCCGTTTACCTGCAGCATGCGGGCGTTGGTATTGCGCAAGGCGCCCAGGTGAAACTGCTGCACCCAGCCTTTGCGGGCGTACATCTTGCAGAGCTCCAGGAGTATGTATCCGCTAAAGGCCTCCTGCTGCGCGGCAGTGGCTGCATCGTTACCGGCCAGCACGGCGCCAAAGGCCCTGTCTAAATCGCTGGTGCGTTCGCTTGGAGAAGGCAAGTATGACAGGCCATGATCTGAAAGGCGGCAGCCGTTCTCGTGGAAGTAGTTCACCCGCTGTTGCAGGGCCTCCAGCAGGGTGTCTATACTTGTAATTTCAATGCCACTTGCCGCTGAGAGTTGCTGCAGGTAAGCGCGGTAAGTTTCTCCGCCGCCCAGGTGCAGCGCCTTGTCGGGCCGGAAGCTCGGCAGCACCTTTACGCTGATACCGGAGTGGGCGAGCTGCTGGTGGCAGGCCAGGTTGTCCACCGGATCGTCGGTGGTGCCCACCATCTCCACGTTAAAGTGCTTCAGCAAACCCTGCGGCGAAAACGCCGGCTGCTGCAGGAGGCGGTTACAGTGGGCGTATACCTCCAGGGCATTGTCGCCGCACATCAGCTCCGTCACGCCAAAGGGGTCCTGCAGCTCCAGGTGCGTCCAGTGGTAGAGCGGGTTGCGCATGGTATAGGGCACGGCCTCCGCCCATTTCACGAATTTCTCTTCGTCCGTAGCGTTACCGGTGATGTAGTGCTCCTCCACGCCCAAGGTGCGGAGGGCGCGCCATTTATAGTGGTCGCCGGCAAGCCAGATCTGCGTCATGTTGGCGAAGTTCTGGTTGCGGGCGATCACCTCCTGCGACAGGTGGCAATGGTAATCGATGATGGGCAGGCCTTTGGCGTAGTCGTGGTAGAGGTGCCGCGCCGTTTCCGTTTGCAGCAGGAAGTCCTCGCCCATAAAACCGGGCCTAGTGGCGACTTGCCGTGTTATGGCTTTGCTCATGTGCTTCGTCTTTAGGTAAGGATCGCGCGATGCCTAGCTCCAGGCCGCGCAGCTCGGCCAGCCCCCGCAGCCTGCCGATGGCGGAGTAGCCGGGATTGGTGACCTTGTGCAGATCGTCGAGCATTTGGTGGCCGTGGTCAGGCCGGAAGGGGATTGGCTGCTTCCGCTTGCTGTTGATAGCGATCAGCTCGCGCATCACCCCGTACATGTCCACGTCGCCAGCCAGGTGGTCGGACTCATAAAAGTTGCCCCGCTCATCTTTCAACACGTTGCGCAGGTGGGCGAAGTATACCCGATGCCCCACCGCCTGCAGAATCTCCACAGGGTTGTTGTGCGGCCCCGCGCCCAGCGAGCCGGTGCAGAAGCAGATGCCGTTCGGCTTGCGGTCTACGGTGTTGAGGATGTAAAGCAAGTCTTCTTTGGAGCTGGCGATGCGCGGCAGGCCAAGTATAGGAAAAGGCGGATCGTCGGGGTGGATGGTCATATTTATGCCGGTTTCCTCGCACACGTCCATGATGGAGGCCAGGAAGTAAGTTAGGTTTTCGCGCAGGCCGCTGTGGCCGATGCTTTTGTAGATGTCGATGCTTTGCTGCAGCTGCTCCACGGTCACGCTCTCCTCGGTCGGCACGCCCATCAGGATGATGTCGTGCAGGTGCTGCAGCTCTTCCTGCGTCGCCTTCTCATACTTGGCCCTGGCCTCCTGCACGACCGCCTCGGCATAATCGTTCTCGGCGCCCGCCCGCTTCAAGATGAATATATCGAACAGGGCCAGCTCAGACCAGCTAAAACACAGGGCTTTGGCGCCGCTCCACAGCTCGTAGGCCAGGTTGGTACGCGTCCAGTCCAGCACCGGCATGAAGTTGTAGCACACCGTATCGATGCCGCAGGCGGCCAGGTTGCGGAGCGTCTGACGGTAGTTCTCCAGGTACTGCTCGCAGTCGGCGTTGCGGGTTTTGATGGCCTCGTGCACCGGCACGCTCTCCACTACCACCCACTGCAGGCCAGCGGCTTCGATAATGCTTTTACGCTCCCGGATCTCCTCCAGCGGCCACACCGCGCCGTGCGGGATGTGGTGCAAAGCGCTCACCACGCCAGTTGCTCCGGCCTGCTTCACATCCTGCAGCGTCACGGGGTCGTTCGGGCCATACCATCTCCAGCTTTGTATTAAAGGCATATTGTCTTGTTTATGATGTAAGTCCATTAATTTATACTTGCAGCTACGTTAGCTCCTTTTGCCTCCTTCGAAGAGGGCCTTTGCTCCATATTTATACTTGCGCTATCGGGCAGAATGCTGCAGGAGCTTATCCGCCCACGGGATGAAGTACTTCACATTCGGAGCGTCGGTGTGGCCGCTGTCATGCTGCCGCCAAGCCAGTTCCCCGTCCAGCAGTCCCGCATTTACGCCAGGCATTTGGGCTGTTTTATAATCAGCAGGCACGCCAAGGCCACGGGCACCTAAAAGTTCGTACACCGGCTGCGCCGCTACAGTGGCCATGTAGCTACCCTGCTGGTCCAGCCACTTGGCGTCGCCCTGCTCGGGGATGCCGTAGCTGATGAAGACCGGCCGGGGGGCGCACAGGGCGATCAGTTCGTGCGCGTCCACCGGAAGGTCGCCTGCGTTCTTGCTTCCAAACATGGCTTTGGCGGCGCCATACTTCAGGAAATTGCCCGCCATCCAATGGTATTCGCCGCTGCTTGTCAGGCTCTCCACGGCCTCGCCGAAGTTGCGCCGGTGCAGCTTCGCGCCCCCTTCTCCCGAGGAGCCGATCAGGCCCAGGGCAAAGCGCCGGTCGAAGGCCATGGTCACGAGCGCTGCCTTGCCAAAGCGCGACACGCCTTCGATGCCCACCTTTTTGGCGTCTACGGCAGGGTCGGTTTCCAGGTAATCCAAGCCGCGGGAAGCGCCCCAGGCCCAGGCGCGCAGGGCACCCCAATCGTTTGGCTTGCGGGGCTGCCCTTTGTTCACGAGGCCGATGATGCCTTTGGTGAGGCCCGCGCCATTGTCTGCCTGGATGGTGCCGGGCTCGATGAGCACATAGCCCCAGCCGTCGGCCAGCAACTGTTGCGGGGTGGGTGGATCGCCGGCTGGCGGTGGCCCAAAGGCCGGCACCTGCGAGGCAATAGGCGTATAGGCTGGGTACTGCGCAAACACCTCCTGCAGGCTCGGGTCTTGTTTTACCAGCAGCTCCTTCAGCGCCGCGTTGATCTTGTCGAGGCTCTCTTGCGACGGCTGGGCCGGAGCCGGCAGGGCGCTGTGGGCAAACATCATCAGCACCGGGACAGGGCCTTTGGCGTTTGCCGGCGTCACCACCGTCATGGCGATGTCCACGTTCAGGAGCGGGTATTCGGAGTTGTTCACGTGGCCCACCAGCTGCTTGGCGACCACCGGAAACCAGCCGACGCGCTCCTTTTCGTTGATCAGCACCTCCCAGGTTACCTGGGGCACATTTTTGGGCACGCGGCCGTATACTTCTTTTTCGAACGCCTCCACGAGCTCGGGGCGGCGCTTGTTCCACCACATCGCCGCGGAGGTTACTTTCTTGCCGTTTTCCAGGGTCAGCACCGGTGGCAGGTCGGGGTAAGGGTTGGCCAGGGCCTCGTTGTAGTTGGCGTGGTTCGGCGCAGACTCATCGCCGCTCGGCCCGGGCCGCAGCGACTGGATACCCAGCTGCTGCATCATGTGCTGGTGGTCCTGCTCGGCCGTAAAGTTCACCGGCGCCGGATAGTTGCCGCTAGCGCCCATAGTGGTGTTTTGGGCCGAAGCAGAAGAAACAGCCAAGGCGAAAAGCAGGTAGAGCGTCTTTTTCATGGCAATGAGTTAACGGTTAGTCGTTGCCACCGGCTGGTCTGTTCGGAAAGGAGAAGCCGGCAAGCCCTCCTTGTTGTATAGGTTGGCGCCAAAGGGGTTATTGGCCCAGGCGTAGCGCACATACTTCGGATCCGGCACCTCCTCGCTCCACACCACCACTTTATCGCCCTCGATCTTTGCGTTAGCCCATACAAACTGCTTATCATCCCCGGCAATGGCAAAGCGCGCGAGCTCCTCCCCGTCTATAGCAACCAGCCCGCTGCCGGTGTTTGTAAAGCTGAGGATGATCTTATCGCCCTCTACTTTGGAGGACTCGTACAGCGGACCGGAGGAAACGAGGTTCTTTTCGCCATAGGCCAGCTTCTGCGCGGCGAGCGCCAGCCGTTCGCCCACGTCTTTTTTATCGTCCGGGTGAATATCGTTCCACTCCCCTACATCGATGGTGACGGCCATGGCGGTGTTGGGCACTGACAGGGTCTGCAGGGCCGCCTCACGCATCAGGGCCCAGTTGCTCTCGGCAGGCAGGTAAGTGGCGTCCATAAAGTTTGGCAGCTGCACGTACAGGAACGGGATGTCCCCCTCCTGCCACTTCTCGCGCCAATCCGCTATCATGGCCGGAAACAGCTTTTTATACTTCTCCGGGTTCCCCGCATTGCTCTCGCCCTGGTACCACACGATGCCTTTTATGGTATAATTCGTTACTGGCGCCACCATGGCATTGTATAAAGCCGTTGGCTCGTTCTGGGCATTCAAGCCACCCGGTCCACCAGCGCCGGGGCGGTATACTTCTCCTACCTTGTACTGCCAGGTGCCTTTCAGGTCGAGGGTTTGCCTGTTGGCCTCTATAAAGTAGGGCTTGTCGGGCACGAAGCCGCCTTTGCCCCCAAAGTTTTGCACGCGTACCACCAGCAGGTTCTTGCCCGGCTTCAGCATGCCTGCCGGAATGCTGTACCTCCGCTGCGGATATTGGTAGGTGGTGTTGCCTACCTGCTGCCCGTTGATGTAAAGCACGTCCGCATCCACGATTCTACCCAGGAACACTTTTGCCGGCACACCGGCCATGGATGCGGGCACCTCTATTTCGCGGCGGTACCACACGGATCCGTTCAGGTCCCGTACGCCCTGGTCTTCCCAGTAGCCGGGGATGTTGATGTTCTGCCAGTTCTTCGGCACATAGGCGGGCTCATACCATTTCACCGGACCCGTCAGCCCTTTGTCCTGCTCCGGCTTTGCCCGGTTGGCGGCAGCAGCGGCTTCAGCGCGGCGATTAAGGCTGTTCACGTAGCTCGTATCGCTGTTCCTGTTAATGGTGGCGATGTCCGTAGGGAACTCCCGCAGGCCTTCTTCGCTCATCCAGGCTTCGATGGGCGTGCCGCCCACGCTGGCGTTGATCAGGCCGATGGGAATGTGGTACGTCTCATAAAGCTTGCGGGCGAAAAAATAGGCTACGGCCGAAAAATCGTTGATGTCCTGCGGGTTCGCTGTTTTCCAGGAGCTGGGTGGCAGTTGCTCGGCAGGCCCCTGCAGGTTGGTGGTTGTGGGAATCCAGAACTGCCTTATCTGCGGGTAATTGGCCGTGGCGATCTCCTCGGCATACCGCACGTTGTGGAGCTTCATCTGGTGCACCATGTTTGATTGCCCGGAGCACAGCCACACATCGCCCAGCAGGATATCTTTTACGGTGATGCGGTTGCTGCCATTGATCTCCATGGTATAAGGACCACCGGCGGGCATCGGCTTGAGGGTGAGATGCCATTTGCCGTCGCGGCCGGTGGTAGCCCGGTAGGTCTTTCCTTTAAACTTCATGGTCACTTTTTCCCCGGCGTCGGCCCAGCCCCAGATGTTGGTTTTGGCGTTTCGCTGCAGCACCATACCGTCGCTCACCAGCTGGGGCAGCCGAACGGCGCCAAAGGAGGTAAAAGTCAGGAGGAAAGCTCCCCAGACCAGCAGCATCCGGATAAGGCTTAGGGGCATTCCGCTTCTTTGCTTTTGCGGCACGGGCATTTTACAGTTCACTTGTTTCATAGTATAAGCTTTTGGAAGGTTAGCAGCGGCCGCCTCTGTCAACCACAACGGCAGTCGTATACATAAGGAAAAAAGGATGTGAACAGCACATCCCCTTTACCTTAAACAAAATCAATCTAACCAAATCCTTTTATTTCCTTATTTCGATAATAGTGCCTTCAGAGCGCTGAAGTAGGCGTCTTTCTTGCCGTAGTTCGCATCAAACAGCGTGGGATTGTCTTTGTGATCGGGCTGCTGCACAATCCAACTGTCCTTGTCTGTTACGTTCCAAAAGGTAAGGCCGTACTGCTGCGCCGCCGGCACCAGGCGCTGGTAAGCATCGATGACAAACTGCACCTTATCCCCCTGCAGCTTCGAAATGCCGGGGGTGAAAGTATAGGCGGCACTATTGGACGGATTCGTCCGCACGTCCAGCTCCGAAATGTGTACCAGCAGGCCGGTAGATGCCATTTGCCGGATGGCCTCTTCAATGCCCGAGTTTGGAGTGTTGACGCTGATGTGCATTTGCAAACCTACGCCGTCTATTGGCACGCCCTGTGTTTTGAGCTTACTGACGAGGGCCACAAATGCATTCAGCTTCTTGCCGTCGGCCTCCTGGTTGTAATCGTTTAGGAACAACTTGGCCGTTGGATCAGCTTCGTGAGCATACTGGAAAGCTTTAGCGATGTAATCCTCGCCCAGGAACTCGGCCCAGTAAAAGGTGTCGCCGGTCGTAGGCGTACCAGGATTAGGGTTGGTGCGCAACTGCCCGGTGTTATCCGTAATAGCTTCGTTCACCACGTCCCAGGCCTTGATCTTGCCTTTGTAGCGCGTCATGGCGGCGGTGATGTAGTCTTTCATGGCTTTGTCCACAGCGGCGGCGGCAGCCGGGTTATTCACCGGACCGGAGATGCTGACTTCCCGCACCGTCACCTCGTCGATGTAGTAGGTGTCGGCTTTGGCGCCCATGTCAAACAAGAGCTGCGTTTGCGCGTCCTGGGCCGTAAAGGTCCAGATCACTTGGGTCCAGGTGGTGCCAATGGTCTGGTCGCCCTGGTAGCTGGCGGTGGGTTGGGTGGAGAGGCGCATCAAACCACCTTCCTGCGCCGCTTTTATCCAGAATGACACCTTGTACGCCTTGCCTACCTCGGTATCTAACTTGTCGCTGGCCAACTGTACTTTCCACTGGTTGCCGGGATTATCGGCCGTTACCGTCACTTTCAGAGCCCGCGTTCCTTCCTTCACGTCAGGAGCGGTGGCGGCGCTAAAGGCGGTGGCCCCGTTAAAGGCTGACCAATATGTAAAGCTGTCGTCATCGCCTTCTTCAAAGCCGCCGTTGGCCAGCAGGTTCTCGCCACTTTCATCGTAGGAGGTACCGCCGTTGCCTGCCACCAGCGCGCGGAGATAGGTGCCGTTGTTGTTCTGGTACCACACCAGCGTATGCCCATGCACGCGCATGTCGTGCTGGGCAGCATAGTTTACCAGCTGATCTACTTTGCTAAAGTTATAGGTGCCATCGCTTTGTACCACTGCCCCCTGCTTCAAGGCATACTCGAACGTGAGGCTGTTGAAGTTCTCGGCTACGGTGCTGGCGTACTTAGGGTCGTTGAGCAGCAGGTTGTAGCCTATGCCCGCACCTACCGGAAAACTCGCTGCTTCTTTTAACGTGCTGGCTACGGGGGGCACCACGGGGTCGGGTAAGCTACTACCCGTATCGTTGCTGTCGTCTTTGTCGCAGGCGGTGAGCAGCGCCAGGGCCAGGCAGCCACCGAGCACATAGTTATGTAAGTTATACTTGTTCATTCAATTCATTTGGTCTTGTGCAGCGAATACAGGTATGTAAGGTGGCAGTAATTATGTATAAATCCAGCAGCGGCAGAAAGAAATAATGCTTCGGGATGATTACCGCTGCATAAAAAGTTTAAAGATTGGCTGCTCTACTTCAGCAGCCAATCTTTAAACTTGCACCTGCTTAATTATAGCCAGGGTTCTGGTACGCTTCCTTACCGCCTTGCATCGCTTCGAGCTGCCCCTGCGGAATTGGGCGCAAGTATAGGTAGGGTTCAATTTGGCGCGTTATCGTTTGTGGCGTATGATCTCCGTAGTTGCTGCCAGCAATTCTGTACGTAGCAGCAAGCTCTTCCCATTTCTGGGTACGTACCAGGTCGAACCAACGGTAGCCTTCGCCATAGTATTCGCGCGAACGTTCTGCCAGAATATAGTTAATGTCTATCGTTTCTGGCGTGGCAGCAAGCATCTCTGCACTATGATCTTCCACTTTAGCAGTATTGCCGTTGTTGTCATAACGCCACTGGCCGGCACGCGCACGAATCACATTGATCAGTTCTCTGGGACTTTTACCAGCTTGGGGCGCTGCCCCTTTTACGGCTGCTTCGGCCGCGATGAAGTATAACTCCGAGAACTTGGCAATATTAAACGGCCGGGTACTGGCGGCATTTGGCTGCCCTAATCCGTCGCCATTGTCGGTGCGGTAGGTGCCCATTTTCCAAAGCCCCGGGTATACGATCCGGCTGATGCCCTCTGGCGCGATCACAAAATCAGACCTGCCGGGCAACTCGCCTGCACCAATATTACTTTTACCGGCACCGACTGGGTAGCTGATAGGTGTTGCGGGCTGCTCGTTCAGGAAGGTAAGGATGGCCCCACCCGGTTCAACCGGCAAACTGTTGGCATTGTACACAACCGGTGCATCAACGCCTCCTTTCGGCCAGTTGCCCCGGTAAACGGTTGTAAAGGTACCGTCGTAACGGGAGTCATTGGTTTTGTCGGCAAAGGTATTCGTGATGACACCAATCGGGGGCGCCATACGTGTCCACGGGCGGCCCAGGTGTTGTTCTGCGGCACGCTGCACAGAGCTGATCACATTTGTCCAGCTAGGGTCAGTCGCGCTTCGGATGTTGGTGTAGTTCCACGTCATCATCCAAACAGCAAAGTTATCAGGGGCACCGCCATTGCTATACGTCAGGCTGCCGCCGTTGTAGAACTCGCTTGTCTCTGTATGGTCAGCGTATAGCAGTATTTCAGGATTGCGGTCGTTTGTTGCCACATGCACATCATAGTATGTGGGTTGTAAACCGAAAGGGCCCGGGGCATCAATAGCGGTTGTGGCTACGTCGTATGCCTGCTGAAAATACCACTGGGCATCATGCCCGTCCGGGTCGGTGCGGGGAGCTTCCGGATAAGTTGGAATGTTGTTGGGGTTCTCCAGCCACCAGCCGTAAGTCAGGTAGGCTTTTGCCAGGTAGAGGCGGGCCAGCGTCTGGGTTACACCGCCAGTGATTCGTGGGCTTACCGGTAGGTTTTCTACTGCAACCAGCAGGTCCGGAAAAATGGCTTTGGTGTAGACTTCCGGCACAGTGTTGCGCACAGAAGTTCTCACAGGATTGGTGTTAAACTTCAGTTCTCCGGCACCCAGGTCCAAGGGCACCCCGCCAAAGGTCTGCACCAGCTGAAAGTAGTCGAAGGCACGGAAGAAACGGGCTTCGGCAATCAGCGCATCCGAAATGGTGCCGACTTCAGCAGCATTTTCAATGATGCCGCTGGCGGTGTTGATGTTCGGGAAAGCAGCGCCCCACAGCACATCGGCCCGGCTGTTGGAAGGCGTAATCACCCCCTGGCCTGAAAGGTCCATCACCTTGAAGTTTTCGTCCGCACTCTGCGCGTAGGTTGCTTCATCCGTACCGGTTTCGGTGGCGTTATAGTAGTAAGCTTGCCCGTAGATGTAGCGTAAGTGGGCGTACATCGACGTCAGGCCGCCGTAGACGCCTTTCTCCGTACGGAAATAACCGGGTTCGTAAATACTGCGTGGCTGTTCTTCCAAAATGTCCTCGCACGACGCCAGGAACAACGTCATCAGCAGGGCTGTTCCTAAAAAAGCTTTTCTATGAATACGTTTCATCATTATCCTGTTTAAAAGGTGAAATTAAGACCAACCAGGTAGCTGCGCGTAGCAGGCGCGTTCGTGCCTATGGTGAGCAGGCGAGGCTGGTAAGCCGTAGTTACAGCCGCATTTTCGTTGCCATAGGAGTTGGTTTCAGGGTCCATCCCGGATTCTTTGTGGTAAGGCGAGAAGAGCACAAAAGGGTTTTGAGCCGTTACATAAACCCGTAGCCTGTTCACTCCAACGTTTTTCAACCAGTTGTTGCTGTCAAAGTTATACCCCAACGAAATGGTGCGTACCTTCAGGTAGGAAGCATCGAAGTAGCCCAGCGTGCTGCCATACCTTGGATTGTCGCTGCTGGTAGCACCCCCTGGTTTTGGATACTTGGCGCCAGTGTTCTCTGGTGTCCAGTAGTCCACGCTTACGTTGCCGCGGCGCCCGCTTAGCATGTTAAGATAGCCGGATGAGCTGTAGAGGGTACTGATGAGGATACCGCCACTCTGGAAAGCACCGACAGCGCTCAGGTCGAATCCTTTGTAAGATACGCGGGTGTTAAAGCCGCCTTGGAAGTCTGGATTTACATCCATGATCTGGCGGTCATCCGGGTTAATTGCTCTTACAGGCGTACCATCGGCATTATACTCGCCGGTATACTTCACTTTAATCATCCCTACATTTCCGCCTGGTTCCAGGATGTCCAGGTACGGATCTTCCGCTTGCCAAAGGCCTACTTTCTCGTAATCGTAGATAACGTTGATCGGATGGCCTACAAACCACCAGTTGGATTCATCTCTATCCTGTCCGGAAGCAAGTGCAACCAGTTTATTGCGGTTGCCATACATGTTCAAACCGGCCTCCCAGGTCCAGCCGTTCAGGTTATCCAGGATGATGCCGTTGAGCGACAGCTCCAGCCCCTTGTTTTGGGTTTTTCCTATGTTCGACACAACGGTGTTCACACCTGATGTAGAAGGCAGATTAACGCGCAGCAGAATATCCTCGGTATTGGTAACATAGTACTCTACCGTACCTGAAAGCCGGTTGCTCAGCAGGGCGAAGTCCAGGCCATAGTTCCAGGTTTTAGAGAACTCCCATCCTAAGTTAGGATTCGGGATTTCGGTTACATATACGCCGGTATAAAAATCATCAGGCCCAAAGTTGTACGGCCGCGTGCCCAAGCGCCCGAGGGTAGCATAAGGGTCCACTGCCTGGTTGGAGGTTTGCCCGAAGCCCACGCGCAGTTTTAACATATTTACCAGACTGACATCCTGCATAAACGACTCTCTGGCAATGTTCCATCCGGCTGATACGGCAGGATAAGTATGCCATTTATGCCCCGGCGCCAACCGCGAAGAACCGTCGGAGCGAACCGTCGCGCTCAGCATATAGCGGTCGTCGTAAGAGTACATCACACGCCCCATCCACGACAGCAGGCCGCTTACCCGGTAAACCTGGTCATTCGGGTTGATCGTGATTTCGCCGGCAGCCTGCCCCAGGTTATAGAACTGGAAAGCGTCAGCGGGAATATCCCTTGCTCCGATGCGTGAGATGTTGTAGTGGTTTTCTGAAGCAGAGTACAAGGCTACTGCATTCACGTTATGTTTTCCCGCAAAGGTGCGGTCGTAGGTCAGCAGGTTTTCAATGGTCCAGTCAGTCGTTTGTGCATTGCTGATGGAAGCGGTGGAAGGAGTAGTTGGCGTGGCGCTGTTTATGCCCTCTCCGGTGTAGCTGCCGCCGTTACTCTGGCGGTAGTTCAAGCCCAGATTGGCGCGGTACTTCAAGCCTTTTACGCCGGGTATCTGCACCTCGCCATAGAGTGTATTATACGTTCCGAAAGCCCTGGTTTCACTCAGCCACTTATCATTTAAACCGCTTAAAATATCTTTTGTATAGAGCCAACTTTCATCTAAAGGCATCCGGATCGTTCTTTTCCAGCTGCCATCTTCGTTATAAGGGTTAGCAATAGGCGACAAGCTTAAAATGCCGTACAGGCCCACATTGTTGCCTTCTGTCACGTTATAGTTATTGTAAGTTGTAAAGCCGAGGCGCACATAATCTCCTACTCCCTGGTCGAGCGTACCACGCATGGAGTAGCGGGTATATTGCTGTGTCGGAATCACGCCTTTATCCTTGTAATAACCTGCGCTGAAACTATAGCGGCCCTGCTCCGTGCCACCCGACACGCCTAAATCATGGCTTGTGGTTACTCCGGTTCTGTATAGCAGGTCCTGCCAGTCGGTATTTACATCATCCGACTCATCCAGTGCATTTGTGTATTGCCCCGCTGCCTTGCGAAGCGCCACAAACTCCGGCCCGCTCATCATGGGGTATTTGGCAAAAACGTCTTTCACGCCATAAAAACTATTGTAAGTTATCTGCGCTTTCTGCCCCATCTGGCCCGCCTTTGTTGTAACCAGTATCACGCCGTTGGCGCCGCGTGAGCCATAGATGGCGGTAGCCGAGGCATCTTTCAGAATATCGATGCTTTTGATATCGTTGGGGTTGATGTCGCCAATGGCTCCGGCAAAAGGAATACCGTCCAGCACCACCAGCGGGTCGTTTGTGGCAGTGAGCGAGCGGGTACCCCGAATCCGGATCTGCATGGCTGCACCCGGCTGGGATGACGTTTGCGAAAACTCCACCCCCGGCAAACGACCTTGCAGCGCCTGCGAGAGGTTAGCCGATGGCACTTCGCGCATCACATCTCCCCCTATCGAGGCAACAGAGCCTGTCACCGCTTCTTCCCGCTGCGTACCATAGCCTACCACCACTACCTCCTGCAGCGCTTTGGCATCTGTGCCAAGTTGCACATCAATAGTAGAGCGGTTGCTGATGGGTACCTCCTGCGGCTGATATCCTATATAGGTAAACACCAGTGTACCGGTACCAGTGGGCACATCGATCGTGTACTGACCATCTGCACCAGTAGGGGCAGCCGTTGTCGTGCCTTTTAGTAGTACTGTCACACCTGGCAGCGCCAGTCCTGTTTCTGCATCTGTCACGCGGCCGGTCACCGTTGATGTTTGGGCCATGGCCTGTGCGCTTACCAGCAGCAAGGTCAGGAGCGCCACCAGCCGGATAGCCTCTGGTAAACGCCACCGTGAAATCATCGATCTGGGGCTTTGTGTAAAATCACATTTCATAGATATTCATGTTTGAAGTTAGGATTACTACTATTGACACTGGTATCTCCGGAGCCAACTCCGGCACAAGGATGGATTCACTCTTCAAAACTTCACTCAGCAGCTACATCTGACTGGTCGGTCGGTTGCCCCGCGTGGTTGCTGCACAGGCAGGAGGTCCAGGCAGCATTGATTCGGTTTATCGTGACCTAATGCCTACCTTGCTTTAAGATGCAGCACTATTTACCTGCCGCCAAACCAAACCGCAATGAGTAACTACTCACCAAGCGTTAGTAAAACTGTTTATATTAATTCATAATTGCAACCGATTTCATGAATTTGTTTTCAATAATTTTGAAACCATGGACCTCAATTGTGTTTGTTTCATACTTGAGAAAGCTACCGGGATGCACTTTTGCAGCTATAAAAGAAGCTTCAACGGCGATTAAGCGTCTATTCACAATCTTTTTTGTTAATTTTATAAAAAGTGATTACTCATACTAATCTGGCTTCAGCTACAAAAGAAACAACTCACATGCTTTTAAATATGAAATCGGTTGCATATCTTGTTCCTAAATTTACCCGCCATGGATAAAGAAATTACCATCTATGATATTGCAAAGGAGCTGGACGTGTCGCCTACCACGGTCAGCCGTGCACTGAACGACCACCCGGCGGTGAACAAAAACACCAAACAGAAAATCTTTGATGCCGCTAGTCAGATGGGCTACCGCACTAACCTGTTTGCCAGCAACCTTCGCCGCAAGCGCACGAACACGATCGGCGTGATCGTGCCCATCCTGAACAGCAACTTTCAATCGTCGGTGCTGGCAGGCATGGAGACGGTAGCCAATGAAGCGGGTTTTAACCTGATCATTACCCAATCGCTGGAGGCAGCAGAGAAAGAGATCGCTAACGCCCGCACCATGTTCGATAGCCGCGTGGATGGCCTGCTGGTGTCGCTGGCATATGATACCGAGAACACCGACCACTTTGAGCCGTTCTTCAGCAAAGGCATCCCGGTGCTGTTCTTCGACCGTGTGGCCGAGCACAACCAGAGCACCGGCATTGTGATCAACAACATTCAGGCGGCTTACAAAGCCACGTCCCACTTAATTGAGCAGGGCTGCCGCAACATTGTACATATCAGCGGCAACCTGAAAATCAATGTGTATGCCGACCGCCTGAAAGGATTCAAATATGCGCTGATCGACAACGGACTGCCTTTTAATGACGCGCACGTGCTTGTAAATGAGAAACTGGACGAGGCTGCCGGTATAGCGGCTGCCCAGCAGATCCTGCGCATGAACCCGGCTCCGGACGGCCTCTTCGTATCAAATGACTTCTGCGCTGTTAGTTGTATGAAGGCGCTTAAACAAGCGGGCAAACGCATTCCGGAGGACATTGCCATTGTGGGGTTCAACAACGATGCCATCTGCCGCATCGTGGAACCCAGCCTGACGACCATCGACTACCCAGGCTATGAAATGGGGGAAGTGGCGGTCCGAAGCCTGATTCACCTGATCAACGGCCTATCGGATGCCAGCATGACCAACACCATCACGCTGCGCTCGGAGCTCATTGTGCGGGATTCCTCCAAAAGGAAGCAGGCTGAAAAGCAAGCGTAGCGGATATTCTGCCATACTTATACTTATACTTATACTTATACTTACAGCCATACTTATCGCCTGATGAAAAAACTGCTGCCTTACCTCTGCCTGCTGCTTTTAGTTCTGCTCGTGCACCCAGGTGCCTACGCCGAGGACGGCTACAGACTATGGCTGCGGTACGACCCCGTGCAGGACCAGGCGAAGCTGGCGGCCTACCGGCAGGCGGCAAAGGAGCTGGTTTTTGAAGGCGAGTCCCCTACACTGCAGGCGGCGCAAAAGGAACTGCAGACAGGTTTGCAGGGGCTGCTGAGCATCACCGTGTCCGTGGCGCGGCAGCCGACGCAGGCAGGGGCAATTGTGGCGGGCACGCCAGCAAACTCTAAACTCATCGCCTCGCTCAACCTGAAAAGCCAGCTAGCAAGTATAGGCAACGAGGGCTACCTGCTCCTGACCAAAACCATGAATGGCAAGCCCTGCACCGTCATCGCCGCCAATACGGACACAGGCGTTTTGTATGGCGCGTTCCATTTCCTCCGGCTACTGCAGACGCAGCAAAGTATAAACCACCTCTCTATCGCCAGCGCGCCTAAGGTAAAGCACCGCGTACTCAACCACTGGGACAATCTGGACCGCACCGTGGAGCGCGGCTATGCCGGCTTTTCGCTCTGGAAGTGGCACACGCTGCCCGATTACATCGACCCGCGCTACATCGACTATGCCCGCGCCAACGCCTCCGTCGGCATCAACGGCACCGTGCTCACCAACGTGAACGCCAACGCACTGGTGCTCACCAAAGAATACCTCATGAAAGTAAAGGCGCTGGCCGATGTCTTCCGCCCCTATGGCCTGAAAGTATACCTCACTGCCCGCTTCAGCGCACCGATTGAGCTCGGTGGACTGAAAACGGCTGACCCGCTGGACCCGCAGGTGCGCGCCTGGTGGAAAGCAAAAACGGACGAGATTTATACGTATGTGCCCGATTTCGGCGGCTTTCTGGTGAAGGCCAACTCGGAGGGGCAGCCGGGGCCGCAAAACTATAACCGCACCCACGCTGACGGCGCCAACATGCTGGCCGATGCCGTGGCCCCGCACGGCGGCATCGTGATGTGGCGCGCCTTTGTGTACAGCGATAAAGAACCCGACGACCGTGCCAAGCAGGCCTACAATGAATTTAAGCCGCTGGATGGCAAGTTCCGCGACAATGTGCTGGTGCAGGTAAAGAACGGAGCCATTGACTTTCAGCCACGCGAGCCGTTTCACCCGCTGTTTGGGGCTATGCCCAAAACGCCGCTGATGATGGAGTTCCAGATCACGCAGGAGTACCTGGGGCAGGGCACACACTTAGCCTACCTCGCCCCGCTGTTCAAAGAAACCCTCACCGCCGACACCTACGCCAAAGGCAAAGGCTCCACGGTGGCAAAGGTAGTAGACGGTACGCTGGACAACCACCGTGTCACAGGGATGGCCGGCGTGGCCAACATCGGCGACGACCGCAACTGGACCGGCCATCCTTTCGGGCAGGCTAACTGGTATGCCTTTGGCCGCCTCGCCTGGGACCACACCCTCTCCTCCGAAGAAATAGCCAGCGAATGGCTGCGGATGACCTTCAGTAATAACGAGCAGTTTGTGGACCCGATTCAACGTATGATGATGACCTCACGGGAGGCCGTGGTGCATTACATGACGCCGCTGGGCCTGCACCACATCATGGGCCGCGGCCACCACTACGGCCCCGGTCCCTGGGTGGAGGGCGGCCCCCGCGCCGACTGGACCGCCGTATACTACCACCGGGCCGATGAAAAAGGCATCGGATTTGACCGCACCGCTAGTGGCAGCAACGCGGTGGCCCAGTACTTCCCGCCGGTGGAAGAAAAGTTTGCCAGCCTCGATAAATGCCCTGAAAAGTTCCTGCTCTGGTTCCACCACGTGCCCTGGAACTATAAAATGAACTCCGGCAAAACGCTTTGGGATGAACTTTGCTATACGTATCAGGAAGGCGTAAACGAGGTGCAGCAGATGCAGCAGACCTGGGACAAAGCGGAACCCTATGTGGACCCGGAGCGCTTTCAACACGTCAAATCCTACCTGGCTATTCAGGAGCAGGAGGCGGAGTGGTGGCGCAACGCTTGCCTGCTCTACTTCCAGACGTTCTCGAAGCAGCCGATTCCGGCAGGTGTAGAAAAGCCGGACCATACATTAGACTATTATGAGCAGCTGGACCCTAAATTTGTGCCCGGCATTTAATGACGACATCCAACGCATGAACGAAAATACTACTTCAATACCTCCCGTAGCCATTGTTACCGGCGGCGCATCGGGCCTAGGTTATGCTATTGCCGAGAAGTTTGTCCGCAACGGCATCAAGACGATTATCATTGGGCGAAACGAGGAAAAGCTGCAAAAAGCGCAGCAAGCTTTCGGAGACCTGTGCACCTATACTTCCTTCGACCTGACGCAACTGGACCAAATTCCGGCGCTGGTGGAGCGCCTTGTGCAAGAGCATGGCCCTATCGACATACTGGTGAACAACGCCGGCATCAACATGAAAAAGCCTTTTACCGAGGTGACTGATGCTGATTTCCTGAAAATCATACATACCAACGTGGCGGCCGTATTTGCCCTGAGCCGCGAGGTGGTAAAAAACATGCTGCCCCGCCAGCGCGGCGCCATCGTCAACATCAGCTCCATGGCTTCGCAGTACGGCATCCCGAAGGTTATCGCTTATTCCGCGTCTAAATCCGCCATTGAAGGTATGACGCGGGCGATGGCTGTGGATTTGTCGCCGCAGGGCATCCGCGTGAACTGCGTGGCCCCCGGCTTCATCGCCACTGATATGTCGGCTAAGGCGCTGGACAGCGAACCTGAGCGCAAAAACAAAGTGCTCTCGCGCACGCCGATGGGCAAGCTGGGCCTGCCCGAGGACGTGGCCGAGGCAGTCTACTTCTTCTCCACGGAAGGCACCAAGTACGTGACGGGCACCGTGCTGCCCGTGGACGGCGGCAACTCCATCGGGTTTTAAGCTCCAGTTATACTTTGGCCGGCGTCTTCTTAAAACACCTTAACATGCCGCAAGTTTGAGCACAGCGGCGACTTGTGGTGGGGAATAGCTGCCAATTTGTAAAGGCATAAGTTAACTGGCGGAAGTATAAATTGGAAGTTGGCAGTTGCAAACTGGCCTCATGCATAGCCACAAGTTGCGCTGACGCTAAACCTGCGGCATGAGCGGTAATCAGGAGCCCATCCTCGTTAAAACTATACTTGCTCGATTTCAACCTCACACTAAAGTAAATCATCCCCTATGACACGATTGAAGACACTGTTGGTCCAGTCGCTGCTGCTGGCCTGTATGGCCACATCCTCCTGCACCAGCCAAAATACCACCAACCAGCAAGCCACAGCGCAAGCGGCTCCTATCGATGCCGCCGCTCCTACTACGCTCAAGCAAGCCCTGCACGACAAGTTTTACATTGGCGCCGCCCTGAACTGGAACCAGGCCTATGAACGGGATGAGAAGGCCAAGAACATCATCGTACAGAACTTCAGCACAATCAGCCCGGAGAACCTGCTGAAGTGGGAGAACGTGCACCCTAAGCCGGACAAGTATAACTTTGAACCCGCCGACAAGTATGTGGCCTTCGGCGAGCGGAACAACATGTTTGTAGTGGGGCACGCGCTGGTGTGGCACCAGCAAACGCCGGAGTGGGTGTTTGAAGACGCTAACGGCAAGCCTGCCAGCCGCGAACTGTTGCTGAAACGTATGCAGGACCACATCAGCACCGTGGTGGGGCGCTACAAAGGCCGCATCAACAGCTGGGACGTGGTAAACGAGGCTCTGAACGATGACGGCACGCTGCGGCAGTCGAAGTGGCAGCAAATTATCGGCGACGATTTTATCGCCAAGGCTTTCGAGGCGGCCCACAACGCCGACCCCAACCTGGAGCTGTACTACAACGACTATAACCTCTGGAAGCCGAGCAAACGCGATGGGGCCGTGCGCCTGATAAAAAGCCTGCAGGCGCAGGGCATCAAAGTCTCGGGCATCGGCATGCAGGGGCACTACGGGCTGCACGCGCCTTCGCTGGACGACGTGGAGGCCAGTATCCAGGCTTTTTCTGATTTGGGCGTGAAGGTGTCGTTCTCGGAGCTGGACATTGACGTGCTGCCCAACCCCAGCCACCGCCAGGGAGCCGACATCGACGCGACCTTCGGCTTCGACGAGAAGTATAACCTCTACACCAACGGCCTGCCCGACTCGGTGCAGCAGCAGCTGACGGCACGCTACAAGGACCTGTTCACTCTGTTCCTCAAGCACAGCGACCATATTGAGCGCGTGACCTTCTGGGGCGTCACCGACAACGACTCCTGGCTCAACAACTGGCCCATCAAAGGGCGCACCAGCTATTCCATGGTGTTCGACCGCCAGTACCAGCCCAAGCCAGCCTTTGAAGCCATCCTGCAAGCCGCTGCAAACTATAAGTAAGGTATAAAAGATGCCGCAGCCGTTTTGTAAATAAGCTGTTCCTGAGGACGAGGATGTCCGAAAGAGCAGCTTATTTATATTTAAATCTACTGCGCTGGTTTTCAAATCTGTGTCTAAAAATGATGTCGGGTTTGCAACCTGATTGGGCCGCAGGGCCAAAAAGCAACTGTGAGCGAGAATGTCATACTATAGGAACTGCGCTATTGCTCATTGGAAGTCCGCTTTAGGGCGTTGCGCGCCCGTGCAGTCACAGACTGCACTTCATGTAAAGGCACGAATCTGGAGATTCGCGCCAGCAAGTATAGATAACCAAGTATAAACAGAAAGTATAAATCGGAGTGAATTCCCCTCCCCGGAGGGGTTAGGGGTGGTTAAAGCTGTCCGCCATTCAGCAACTATGCAAAGGCAGCAGACAGCAGAAAATCAGGAAGTGGTGCGGCGTAGCGTCGATGCGCGGACAATCAGGTGCGGGTCGAGTACGATGCGCTCGGGCAGGTTGTTGTACAGGTCCTCGGAGCGCAGCATGCGTATAAAAAGCGCGGCGGCGGCCTCTCCCATCGGCACCGTCTGCTGGTCGATGGTGGAGAGGCCGGGCGTGACCAGCGCGGCAAATGACTCGTTGGCAAACCCGATAACCCCAACCTGCTCCGGCACCCGCACATTATAAGCCAGCAACTGCTGCAGCGCGCCCATGGCGGTAAAATCCTCCAGCGCAAAAACCGCGTCGAAGGCAACGTGGCGCTGGTACAGGTCACGGACGCACTGGCGGCCGAAGTCCAGCGAGAAGTCGCCGTACAGGATGAGCCGCTCGTCTATGGGCAGGCCATACTGTTGCAGGGCATCCACATACCCCCGCAGCCGCTCATGGAAGATGCCGAGGCTTTGCCGGGCGGTGATATGCACGATGCGCTGACATCCCTGCTGAATCAGATGCTCGGTGGCCAGAAAGCCGCCTTTGTAGTCGTCTATCGTGACGGAGGGCACCTGCAGCGCCTCCACTACCCTATCGAAAAAAAGGAGCGGGATGCGCCGCCGCTTGATTTCGGAAAAATGCTCATACGCAGTCGTTTCTTTGGCCACCGACGCAATGATGCCTGCCACGCGGGAGTTCAGGAACGTCTCAATGCCTTTCTTCTCGTTTTCGAACGACTCATTCGACTGGTAGAGCAGAATGTTGTAATCATTTTCGTTCATGATTTTCTCGATGCCATGCACGACAGAGCTGAAGAAACTGACGTCGAGGCTAGGCACTATGATACCGATGGTGTTGCTCTGGCCGGAGCGCAGGGAGGAAGCCAGCTTGTTCTGCCGGTAGTTGAGCCGCTGCGCCGTTTCCCGCACTGCCTTTTTGGTCGCCTCACTGATGGCCGGGTGGTCGTTCAGCGCCCGCGCTACCGTGGAGAAGGCGATGTTGAGCTCTTTGGCAATATCCTGTATGGTAACTTTCTTCAAAGGCTGCTGCTGGGATGAAATCTAAAACAAACAAAGGTAAAGCTTCTTTCCAGTGGCAAGTATACATTTTAAAGTATGGCTCGCCTCTTTTTGGGAAAGAATAAGTAAGTAAACACTTGTGAATTTATGTAAAAGTTTTCAACTTTATGCCAACGTTGGCATAAAAAGCGAACGGCTTTTCTTAAACAAGCGTTAAAACAACCAAACAGCAGCTAAACCTCAGGCATACATGTTATTACTTGGCATCGATATCGGCACCTCTTCCATCAAAGTATCCGTGGTAGACGCGCAAACGCAGCAGTGCGTCGCTTCGGCGCAGTACCCCGACACCGAAACCGCCATCACTTCCACGCAACCCGGCTGGGCCGAGCAGTCACCGGAGATGTGGTGGGAACACGCGCAAATGGCCCTCGGCCGCGCCAACGCCAGCGGCAAGTATAACCCGCAGGACATCGGCGCCATCGGCATTGCCTACCAGATGCACGGGCTGGTAGTGGTGGATAAGCAGCAGCAGGTGTTGCGCGACTCTATCATCTGGTGCGACAGCCGCGCCGTGGAAATCGGCAACAGCGCCTTCGACGCCATCGGCCATGAAAAGAGCCTTTCGCACCTGCTCAACTCGCCCGGCAACTTTACCGCCTCCAAACTGGCGTGGGTGAAGAAGAACGAGCCGCAGACCTATGAAAAGGTGCAAAGCGTGCTGCTGCCCGGCGACTTTATCGCCATGAAACTGACCGGTGCCATCACCACCAGCCCTTCGGCTTTGTCGGAAGGCGTTTTCTGGGATTTCCAGCAGGATGCGCTGTCGGAGGATGTGCTGCAGTACTTTAAGTTTGAGAAGGAGCTGATACCGGAGGTGAAACCGGTGTTTTCGGAGCACGGGCGGCTGCGGCCGGAGGTGGCGGCGCAGCTGGGCCTGAAGGCGGGCATTCCGGTGACGTATAAATCGGGCGACCAGCCCAACAATGCGCTGTCGCTGAACGTGCTGAAGCCGGGCGAGGTAGCGGCTACGGCGGGCACATCAGGCGTAATCTACGGCGTGAGCGACCAGCTGGTGTACGACCAGCAGTCGCGCGTAAACACCTTTGCCCACGTAAACCACGCCACCAACGAGAAGCGGGTGGGCGTGCTGCTGTGCATCAACGGCACCGGCATTATGAACAGCTGGACGAGGCACCATATCGGGGGCGGCACCAGCTATGCCGCCATGAACGAAGCGGCGGCTACCGTGCCCGTGGGCAGCGACGGCCTGCGCATCCTGCCGTTTGGCAACGGCGCCGAACGCATGCTGAACAACCGGCAGATTGGCGCACATTTCCAGAACCTCGACCTGAACCTGCATACACAGGCGCATGTTTTTAGGGCGGTGCAGGAGGGCATTGCCTTTGCATTCCGCTACGGCCTGGACATTATGCGCGAAAATGGCATGCACCCGCAGGTGATTCGCGCCGGGCAAGCCAACCTGTTCCTGAGTCCGCTGTTTGCCGAGGCCTTTGTGAATGCCACCAACGTACCGGTGGAGCTATACCAGAACGACGGCAGCGTGGGTGCGGCCATCGGCGCAGGCATCGGCGCGGGCGTGTTCGCCTCCGCCGAAGACGCCTTCAGCCAGTTTCGCCCGGTGAAGCTGGTGGAGCCGCAGGCCACGGCGCAGTACGAGCCGCTGTACCAGGAGTGGAAGGCGCTGCTGGAGGAAAAGCTGAAGTAACGTAGTTAGATATAAGATAAAGGGCATAAGATACAAGACTCTTGTAGAGAGGCTGCTGCTTTTAGGAAAAGTCCTCTTTAAAAGGGGGATTTTCGCACTGATAGTATACTTTGTGAAACATCGTTTTTTACGAGCTATACTATAACTTTTACCTTTTTGAACATCAACTCAATAAAACTAAACGATAACTTATAACGATTGTATTATGGCAAATCCGCTGATAGGAGACACAGAGTACTTTAAGGGCATCGGCCAGATTAAGTATGAGGGACCGGAAACGGACAACCCGCTGGCGTACCGCTGGTACGACGAAAACAAAGTAGTGGCCGGCAAAACGCTGAAAGACCACCTGCGTTTTGCAGTGGCGTACTGGCACTCGTTCAACGCCAATGGCTCTGACCCTTTCGGCGGTCCCACGCTGAACTTCCCTTGGAACACCAAGACCGACCCGATTGAAAATGCGAAGGAGAAAATGGACGCGGCTTTTGAGTTCATCACCAAAATGAACATGCCTTATTACTGCTTCCACGACGTGGACGTGGTGGACTATACCAACGACGTGGCTGAGAACGAGCGACGCCTGCAGACGATGGTGGAATACGCCAAGCAGAAGCAGCAGGCTAGCGGCGTGAAGCTGCTGTGGGGCACGGCCAACGTGTTCTCGCACAGCCGCTACATGAACGGCGCCTCCACCAATCCCGACTTCCATGTGCTGGCGCACGCGGCGGCGCAGGTGAAAGGCGCCCTGGACGCGACTATCGCGCTGGGCGGCGAGAACTACGTGTTCTGGGGCGGCCGCGAAGGCTACATGACGCTGCTGAACACCAACATGAAGCGCGAGCAGGAGCACCTCGCCCGCTTCCTGCACACCGCCAAAGACTACGCCCGTCAGCAGGGCTTTAAAGGCACGTTCTTTATTGAGCCCAAGCCGATGGAGCCGACCAAGCACCAGTACGACTACGACGTGGCGACAGTAACAGGCTTCCTGCGCAAGTATGATTTGCTGGACGATTTCAAAATAAACATTGAGGTGAACCACGCCACGCTGGCCGGCCA
This sequence comes from Pontibacter chitinilyticus, assembly GCF_039748935.1. Lineage (NCBI taxonomy): Bacteria > Pseudomonadati > Bacteroidota > Cytophagia > Cytophagales > Hymenobacteraceae > Pontibacter > Pontibacter chitinilyticus. The sequence goes on along the minus strand of NZ_JBDIZJ010000003.1, from coordinate 120,566 downwards.
TACGTTCCAGCACGAGTTGCAGGCTGCCGCCGACGCGGGCTTGCTGGGAAGCATCGACGCTAACCGCGGCGACTACCAGAACGGCTGGGACACCGACCAGTTCCCGAACAACATCAACGAGCTGACCGAGGCGATGCTGGTGTTCCTGGAGGCTGGCGGCGTGCAAGGAGGCGGCATCAACTTCGACGCCAAAATACGCCGCAACTCCACCGACCCGGCCGATTTGTTCTACGCCCACATCGGCGGCGCCGACACGTTTGCACGCGCCCTCATCACGGCCGACAAGATTTTACAAAACTCCGATTACAGGAAAATCCGCGAGGAGCGCTACGCCTCCTACGACAGCGGCAAGGGCAAGGAGTTTGAGCAGGGCAACCTTTCGCTGGAGGACCTGCGCAACTATGCCGCAGCGCAGGGCGAGCCGGAAACCCGTAGCGGTCGCCAGGAGTACCTGGAGAACCTGATTAACCGCTACATTTAAGTATGAAAGTGGCTGCCCCGGCAGCAGCTGAATGAATTGCCTGCGCCTCCGCTTTACAGAAAGCGGAGGCGCAGCTTTTTTATACTTGTGCGGTTTCCTTTGCGCTAGGAAACAGCATACAAGGCCATTTTATAGCTTATCGATTCAATCGTGCGCAGACGTGCTCACATTGATGCGCCCCATTCCCCTCCTCATAGTTCATTTTGTAGAGAAAATACAGAGCCCTTACCCCCTACAAATACTATTACCGTTCCCCAGGTACAAAGTATAAAGCCCTTGCCAAGTGCATGATTTAACAATTTTTGTTTGAACGTCAGCGAGTTCAAAATCGTCTTGATTCTTTTGCTTACGGGGTAGGGGCCCTCTCTTTTTCTCATCAAGGAGAAAAGTAAGGCCCCGCCGGCGAGGCGAAAAGCTGGCAACAAAGCAGAGGCTGTAACACCTGAATAAGCTTTCATGCCGTCGATTTAGAAGATTGAAAAGTTTCCCTACAAGAGGAGCCCTGAAAAGCGCTAAAGGTACATAAATGAGGAAGCAGCATTCCTTATACATCCACATATACTTCCATGGCTGGCCCTCAAGTACAAAATTGCTATATTTACACACATGCTTGCTTTTCAGGTTCTATAAAGTATGAATAAGGTGCTGGAACAATTCTCTTTGCAAAACAAAGTAGTGGTAATAACCGGTGCCACGGGCGTGCTGGGCGAGGCTTTTTCGCTGGCAGTGGCTGGTGCGGGTGCTAAGGTGGCGGTGCTGGGCCGCAACCGCGAACGCGCTGAGGCGCGTGTGGCGGCGATACAGGCAGTGGGTGGCGAGGCCATGGCAGTGTTGGGCGATGTGCTAGACGAGGCGCAGATGAAGGCCGCCAAGAAGCAGGTGCTAACCGCCTGGGGTAAAATAGACGGCCTGGTGAACGGAGCGGGCGGCAACATCGCCGGCGCCACCATCGGCCCGGACCAGAACGTGTTTGACGCGAAGGTGGAAGACACGCGAAAGGCCGTGGACCTGAACCTGTTCGGCACTGTCATTCCTACACAAATCTTTGGAAAGGTGATGGCGGAGCAAGGAAGCGGCTCGATCGTGAATATCTCGTCGGTGACGGCGCAGCGGCCGCTTACCCGCGTGATGGGCTATACTTTGGCCAAGGCGGCCATTGAGGCGTATACGAAATGGATGGCGGTGGAACTGGGGCTGCGCTACGGCGGCAAAATAAGAGTAAATGCGCTGGCTCCCGGCGTTTTCCTGACGGAGCAGAACCGCACGCTGCTGCTGCACCCCGACGGCAGCTACACCGACCGCGCCAATAAATTTGTGACGAACACGCCGTTCCAGCGACTAGGCAACCCGGAGGAACTAACCGGCACGCTGGTATACTTGCTGAGCGATGCCTCAAAGTTTGTAACCGGAGAAACGATGCTGGTGGACGGCGGCTTTAATGCCTTCAGCGGGGTGTAAGTAGTTTTAGAATAGAAAAAGAGAAACAGGAAGCTTGACGGGCATAGCAGACGGGCTATTCAGCCAAGGCCATGTGGTGGCACAAGTCATGCTGGCATACCTTAATGCGTTGCAATACCTCGCGGTTTACACCCATCTGCTGATGGTCGATGATGAGTTCTTCCCAATTGCTAAATACTTTCCAGGTCTGTGTCTGGGCAGTATCGGCCATTTCTTTCAGCGTCATGCAGCGTTCAAAAAAACAGGACAGATCTACATCTTCATCGCGCATAGGTACCTGCACCTGCTTGGAATCGCTGTTGAGCACAACAATTACTTCGGGCTGCCGCCCTTCTCTGGCACTTAGAAAGAAATACCGCGCCATACCACGTTGCTGCAAAAGCAGTTTTCTGTTTCCTGCACAGGTCAGATAGCTGCTCCTTACTGATTGTAAACTAGGCATACTCTTGTTAATTACTGATTTTATAACATCCACTATACCGGCAGATATGTTTGCTCTTTTACACGGGTGTAGCGCTACTTATTTGATCTACAACACGAAACTTTCCAAAAATAGTAACAATTAAACTCGCCATACTTTTATAGCTATTAGCTAACTTAATTGGTAGCTTGGCTAATTTTAAGTTCATCATCGTATACTTTATACTGCGTATTAAAGTTTGCCCGCATCTTAAATTTGTTCGTATTTATTAAAGCGTATCTGGCATTTAAATTGCATTGGAGCAGGCACAAGCCGTGCAGATTATCTTTTATAAAAGAAATTCGTTAATTTTGCAGCTGAATCTTTCATTAAAAACAGAATAATCATGGGAACATATCCTGAATATATGGTTGCTCCAATACGCGAGGATTTGACCTCAGCAGGTTTTGAGCAACTGATGACACCTGAAGAAGTGGAGCAGGCGATCAGTTCCGAAGGAACAGTATTGGTAGCAGTAAATTCCGTATGTGGATGTGCTGCTGCTAAAGCACGGCCGGCCCTTAAAATGGCTGTTGCATCATCTGATAAACGACCAAGCAAACTGGTTACGGTATTTGCCGGCATGGAGCAGGACGCCGTGGCCAAAGCACGCGAGCACATGCTGCCTTACCCGCCGTCGTCTCCTGCTATTGCGCTGTTTAAGAACGGCGAGCTGGTGCACATGATTGAGCGCTACCACATTGAAGGCAACGAACTCAACCGAATTGTAGACAACCTGCAGGGAGCATTTGAGGAGTATTGCTAACAGTTGAGGAGTATTATAATAAAGAAAGGCTGGTGATGATTCACCAGCCTTTCTTTATTTATAGGGAGAAAACTACCTGCCAGGTTAAGATTAGGGTGGCGGCAGGTCTTACATATAAGTGCCTTTCAGGTCGAAACCGATGTCGTGGCGGTAGTAACGGTCCTGCCAGGTGATCTTTTCGGCGGCGGCATTGGCTTTAGTCAGCGCTTCATCCATGGTATCGCCTAGTGCGGTCACAGCAATTACGCGGCCGCCGTTGCTCAGCAATTTGCCATTCACCATGTTGGTGCCGGCATGGAAAACCAGCACATCTTCGGGTACCTGCTCCAAGCCGCTGATCTCCTTGCCTTTCTCAAAGCCCTCCGGATAGCCGCCCGACACCAGAAACACCGTAGCTGCCGTACGCGGGTCTACCTCTAACTTAAACTCGCCTAGTTTATGGTCGTGCAGGGCCCGGAACAGTTCGAACAGGTCAGATTTGATACGCGGGAGCATCGCCTCTGTCTCAGGGTCACCGAGGCGCACGTTATACTCTATCACATAAGGCTCGCCGTTTACATTCATCAGCCCGATAAACAGGAAACCACTGTAATCCAGTTGCTCTTCCTGCATGCCCTGCAAGGTTGGCAGTATTACCTGCTCCTTCACCTTCTGCATAAAAGCTGCGTTGGCAAATGGCACCGGCGATATGGCGCCCATACCCCCGGTGTTCAGGCCGGAATCGCCCTCGCCAATCCTTTTATAATCTTTTGCCTCAGGCAGCAGCACATACTCCTTGCCATCGGTTAAGATGAACACCGACACTTCAATTCCCTGCAGGTATTCTTCTATCACCACTTTGCTGCTTGCTTTGCCAAAGCGCTTGTTGCGCAACAGGTCCTCCAGGGCATCTACCGCCTCTTCAAAGTCCTGCGCGATGATCACGCCTTTACCGGCTGCCAATCCGTCAGCTTTGATTACGACCGGGTAGCTGTGCTGGCGCAGGTATTCCGTGGCTTCGCGGAAAGTTGCCTCGGTAAACGCCTGGTAACGGGCCGTAGGAATGTTATACTTCTGCAGAAACGACTTGCAAAAATCTTTACTGCCCTCCAGCATAGCACCTGCTTTTTTGGGCCCTACTACCAGAATATGCTTTAAGTATTCTGAACGCTGGAAGAAATCATGTATGCCCTCTACCAGTGCATTCTCCTGCCCTACTACCAGCATCATGATATTAAAATCGGTAGCAAACTTAGCAACTTCATCAAAATCATGTATGTCGATGCAGGCATTGGTGCCGAAGGCACTCGTTCCGGCATTGCCAGGGGCTACAAACACTTGCTCACAGTATTCGCTTTGGCTTAGTTTCCAGGCAATGGCATGCTCGCGGGCACCGGATCCGATAATCAGAACGTTCATTCTATACTTGTTAATGGCTGTTTGATACTATTTATGTCCGTTGGCACGTACAGCGTGCTGCTGCGAAGTTATAAATTTATACTTGCCCTTGCAGCACTCAACTGGATTTATACGTGGTATAAAACAAAAAGACCGCCATAGAAGCATGGCGGTCTTTTATACTATGCAGTGCGGCATCAGCAGCTATACTAGTTGGCATACTCCGACAAGAACTTGATACGCATCAGGCGCAGGTCTTCTTCAGTATAATCGTCAGCGCCAAGTTCCTGCAGGGCTACGCTGATATTATCGGTGCTGGCGTGCATAAAGTAGTCGTATACTTCTTCTTGGCGCTCCTGGTCCAGCACGTTGTTGATGTAGTAGTTCAGGTTCAGTTTGGTGCCGGAGTAGCAGATGTGTTCGATCTCAGCAATCAGTTCCTGCATTGTCAGCTCCTTCGAGGCAGCCAGTTCTTCCAGGTCCACTTTTTTATCAATCTGCTGGATGATGTAGATTTTGATCTTCGACTTGTTAACCGTCGTTTTCACCACCACATCAGCAGCTGTCACAATATCGTTTTCCTCTACATACTTGGTGATCAGGTCGAGGAACGGCTTACCAAACTTTTGCACCTTGCCCATACCCACGCCGGCAATATGCGCCAGTTCGTCTCTGGTGGTTGGGTACACGGTGGCCATTTCCTTCAGTGATGGGTCCTGGAACAGCACATAAGGCGGCAATGCTTTCTCTTTTGCCAGCTTTTTGCGCAGGTTCTTCAGCAGGTCAAACAGCACTTCGTCGTGCCCGGCAGCTGCCTGTGTCTCTTCCTTTTCTTCATCCTCCTTCACTTCCTGCTCGTAATTATGGTCTTTCGTTAGCTGAATCGGGTGTGGGTGCTGAATAAAGTCCAGCCCTTTCTGTGTCAGTTTTACAACGCCAAAATTCTCAATGTCCTTTTCCAGATACTCCGACAGCAGCACCTGGCGCAGCACCGAGCTCCAGAACTGAGCGTCCTGCTCTTTGCCGGCGGCAAACACCTCCAGTTTATCGTGGTCGTAGCTGGTAACATACTGGTTGCGCAAACCCGTAAGCACAGCGGTGATATGATCAATGCCGAAGCGCTCTCCTGTTTGCTGCACGGTCTTAAGGGCAAGCTGTGCTTCCTGCTGCGCTTCAAAACGCTCTTTCGGGTGCAGACAGTTGTCGCAAAAGCCACAGTCTTTCTCGTAAGCTTCGCCGAAATAGTGCAGCAACTGCTTGCGGCGGCACACAGCCGAATCTGCGTACGCGGCCATTTCCTGCAGCAACAGCTTGGAGTTATCGCGCTCGGTTACCGGTTTGTCTTTGTTAAACTTCTCCAGCTTCACGATGTCATCATAGCTGTAGAACATCAGGCAGTTACCTTCTAATCCGTCACGACCGGCGCGGCCTGTTTCCTGGTAATAGCCTTCAATAGACTTCGGCGTATCGTAGTGGATCACAAAGCGCACGTCCGGCTTATCGATGCCCATGCCAAAAGCAATGGTCGCTACAATTACGTCGCAGTCTTCGTTCAGGAAAGCATCCTGGTTGGCCATGCGCACATTGGCATCCAGTCCGGCATGATAGGGCAGCGCTTTGATATCGTTTACACGCAGCAACTCCGCAATTTCTTCTACTTTTTTGCGGCTCAGGCAATATACCACGCCACTTTTGCCCTTGTGCTTTTTGATGTACTGGATTAGCTGCTTTTTGGTGTTATGTTTAGGGCGCACCTCATAGTATAAATTGGTGCGGTTAAAAGACGATTTAAACACCGAAGCCTCGTCCATCTGCAGGTTACGCTGGATGTCGAGCTGCACCTTCGGGGTAGCGGTTGCCGTAAGGGCAATGATCGGCAGCTCACCGATCTGGTCAATAATGCCACGAATACGGCGGTACTCTGGCCTGAAGTCATGGCCCCACTCCGAGATACAGTGCGCTTCGTCAATAGCTACAAACGTAATATTGGAGGCCTTCAGAAACTCAATCGTTTCATCTTTTGTCAGCGATTCCGGTGCCACGTACAGCAGCTTTACTTCGCCGGCAAGGGTCTCTTTCTTTACCTTATTGATCTCCGACTTAGACAGAGTAGAATTCAGGAACTGGGCATTCACCCCGAAAGCATTGAGCTGGTCTACCTGGTTTTTCATCAGGGCGATCAGCGGCGATATTACAATGGCCGTACCCGGAACCGACAAGGCAGGTAGCTGGTAACACAGCGACTTGCCCGCACCGGTTGGCATAATCACGAAGGTATTCTTCCCGTTGATGATATTGTTGATGATCAACTCCTGATTACCTCTGAACTGACTATAGCCAAAGACTTCTTTTAACTTATTCTTGAGATTGACCTCTTGTTTTACTGACATGTAATCTTACAAAAAAAATATTCTTTTTCTGATGCACCTTCTGTAGAGTGCATTTAATACAAATTTAATTTGAATCTACTTAATAACATCATGCTAACTATAAAAAAGTCTTTCGTCTTATGCAAAAGCAATCGCCAAACCGCCAAACTTTATCGACGAAAGGTTAACAAACTACGCCAAAGCCATACTGCAGCCCTTGGCAAGCTTACCAGTGAGCACATGTTATAACAAAGCCTTGTAAAGCCGGATGGCAGTTCGTGCAAGTATAAGCGGGAACTGCAACCGTATACTGGCAACAGAACAAAAAGAGAAAAGTTGCTGATTAGCTTGTACTTAGGAGCCACAAAAACAACAGGCATACCTTGCCAAGTATACTTATAACAATTGCCCGGCAGCCAATGCGCCAAAGATAACTGCTGCTGCTGGTTACTTCACAGTAGCAATGGAGTGGCGGTTGTAGACTGCAACTGCCGCATGCCGGAAGCGACTTAATGCAGTAAAGAAGCTGCTTAAGCACGAAACAAACACGCTGCTTGGCGGAACCTTAGCTGCAGGATGGGGAGAGCTTTTACAGGTACTTCAGTATCTCTTCTATTGCGGTTTCGCCAATAAAGGAGTTTACCAAGCGCCCATGCTCTGAAAAAACATACATGGAAGGCGTCGGTATAGAACCTACCGTATCAAAAATATCATTTGTCGGGATATGAGCAAAGTAAAAATTGCTACTTTCGGCCAGGCCATAATCCTGGGCAAACTTACGGAGCTGCGGCAGTTCGGCATCTGACACGAAGTATACCTGATAGTCGTTAAACGCATTTATGTGCTCGCGTATCTGCACCGCTTCGCGCTGGCAATGGTCACAATCCGGCTGAAAAAACACGAATGCCACTTTCCCTTTCAGGTCTTTAGACATCAGTTTGGTCCCGTCGAGCTGTGTTAAATGCAACTGCGGAATATCATTAGTGGCGGTGGTTGCCACCGGTGCTGCTACCGTTTCCGCTTTGGGGTTCTTTTTAAGAATTAAGTAAAAAATGGCCGTCATAACCACCAGAATGGCTACCACCGATATGATTATCTTTTTCATGTGCTATACGTTACCGTTGCGGACATTTATATTCCGTACTCAAAGTTAAAAATTATATCAGGTTGAAACCAGTTTTAAATGTTTCCTTGTCCGAAAGCTTGCGCTGCTTTTATGCTTACCTGCTATTGCTAACACGAAAGATGCTGCCATGTGTAGTAAAGCTGCCTTTGTTGGCTGCTACGGCAGCCCCTACACCAGTTCTTTGCACTAGCCGCGGGTAAATTGCTGGCCTGCTTCCTTGAATACAACTAAGTATAAGTTTGGTTTTGAATGGCGTAATCAATATCTTTCTATGTACTATCACTGACTTCGCCGGCTTCTTTTTTCTTCAGAGGAATGCTGGTACTTTCACCTTAAACCACATACGAAACAATGCTAAGCAGAAGAAATTTTTTTAAGACGACAGGCGCTTTGGCGCTGGGAAGCTTGTTACTACCTGCCTGTTCGGGCAGTGCTTCTACTGTTGCTGAAGCTACGAACGAGAATGCCCCGGGCAGCAATTCGACCAAGCAGGATCTAGCCGTTGGGCTGCAGTTGTATACTGTCCGAAACCAGATGGACGAGGATGTGCGGGGCACGTTGCAGAAAATAGCAGCTATCGGTTATAAAAACCTTGAATCTGCCGCAGGAAAGACCGGCCACTACTATGGCATGAAACCAAAAGAATTTGCTTCGATGGTAGAAGATATGGGCATGAAACTGCGCAGCAGCCATGTGCTGCCGGGAACACAACTACCCGAAGAGGCGCCTCTGCCACCTGAGTTGCTGACACTGACCAACGGGCTGCAACAGCTGGTAGACATGGCTGCCGAATCAGGACAAGCTTACCTGACCTGCGCCTACATGTTCCCAAGCGAGCACAAATCGCTGGACCAGTACAAACGCATGATCGAGCTGTTTAACCGTGCGGGGGAAGCCTGCAAAAAAGCAGGTGTAGGATTCGCCTACCACAACCATGACTTTGAGTTTGAGACATTGGAAGGACAGGTACCTTATGACCTGATTCTGGCGCAAACAGACAAGGACCTGGTAGGCATGGAGCTTGACCTGTACTGGGCCACCAAGGCCGGCCATGATCCGGTAGCTTTATTTGAGCAGCACCCGGGCCGGTTCCCGATGTGGCACGTGAAAGACATGGATAACACCGAGAAGAAGTTCTTTACAGAAGTTGGCAATGGCACCATCAACTTTCAACGCATTTTCGATAAAGCCGAGCTGGCAGGTATGAAGTATTACTTTGTAGAGCAGGATCAAACCCCTGGCAACCCGCTGGACAGCATCACCACCAGCTATAAAAACCTGGCTAAAATTCTAAGCTAAGTATAAGTATAAAAAGGATGCAGCAGGCGCTGTAGTAACTAGCGCCTGCTGCATCCTTTTTATACTTATGACAAATGTTACTGACGCCTTGGTGCGTTATTTTCTTTGAAAGTGAATCTGCTAAGTAGGCATTTATTGAAAGTAGTTGTTAAGCAGACTACTTTGCGGCTACCTGCTTGGCAATGGCATCTTTCGGAGGTTGCGGCGCCGGGTTACCCGTTAGTTTAGCCCATACCCATTCGCCCACTTCCTCTCCTTGTGCGGTGCCTTGCAGAGAGCCATCAGGAAAATGGATTCCGCCGTACACTCTGCTCACAGCCGTTTCCACGTACGCCTCTTTTATAGAGTTAAAGGACCGGACGCCATGGCCAAATTCATACTCTGTCGAATCCGTGAAAGCGATGTTATCTCCTACCAAATGCAGGAGTATCTTTCCAGCGGAGGCAGATATGGCACTATGGGCGCTTACATATTCTGGAAATGACGGTGTTTCCAGAAAGGGTTCCCACGTTTCATCCATCTGCTGGTTGATCACTGTAACCGGACGAATGCGGTTGGTACGGTACTTCTCATCCCAGCTGGCAATAAAAGCATCATGCTGGGCGATGGCAACAAACGTATAGGCTTGCAGCGAATGCATCATATCCAGCTTTTTCTTGCGGGCAAGGATACTGATAATAGCTTGCCAGTGCCCCGGAGGTGACATCTTTTTATTCAGGTAAGAAAGATGCCCTTTTATGTTAGTTACAGCGGCATTATCATCCCAAAAGTAAGCAATAGCTTTCTGCTCTGCTGTCGGGTGCTGCACGTAGGCGTATACTTCCTTCACCATTTTATAGAACGGGCTACCCGGCGTTAAATCATAGGGAGCAGGAGGAGCTGGTATAAACTGCGAGCAGGAATCGAGGGTAAAAGGGCGAATGGCGTTCCACTTTGGTTCACAAGCCTCAGCATAATTAGGTGGAGTTGGCTCCCACGACCCTGCAGTATGTGTGAGCACGTGCCGGTAGCTGCGCGTATACTTGTAATTATCTGTTTGGGCATAAGCCAGCACATGCCCGGCTACCTGCTCTCCATAAGCAACAGAGCGGGTATACACATCTTCTGGTATGCCCATCTCCTTATACTTGCGGTCAAGCTCCTTTTCATAGTTATCCCACATGTTAGGAGAAATGGTCAGGCCCTTGCTCACAGCGATAAACGCTTTTATACTAGCCAGCGGGTAGCAGTACTCCTTCCCTTGTTCAGGTGCAGGCACAGGCTTAAAATCCCGGATCTTGCCTGCTAAGGTGTGGAATTCGGACGATTGCGCACGCAGCGTTTCATAAGCAGCCAGGTTAGCATAAGCATAAATGCGACTGGCAACCGGGGGCTTAAAAATGTCATGGATGATAACAGTTGTAAGCTGTTTGGATGTCTGATGCAGCAGTTCCGGGTCAGCAGCAAGCCTGTTGTATGCTTCCGGTGAAGTTCTGGCGCAACTTACTAGGCTAAAGAGCCCAAGTACAAGGCCAAGAGGAGCTAAAAAGCCTTTCATCTTCAAAGTGATGCGCATTTGTATAATTGATTTATGGGACTACGACTGACAAGGCCAAGTATAGCATTTAACCTTTTAAGTATAGAAAAAATTCCGCTTAGCCCCGTTTAACATTCCGCTCCGTTCCGGCTAATATACAACCTTTAGCTTTGATCTTTACTTCTCAGGCATTCATTTAGCAGTTCAGGCTCCCCATGCATTTCTACCTGAACGGTAACGGTTCTGCCCGATGATTCTCAATTGGAATGTAGCAGCGACGTGTTACAGTTGCACTTGCCGGATATGGCCACTAAAGTCTTTTATCTGCACGGATGCCATATCGCTTGTAAGGTTCAGCTTACGGGATGACTGGGACAGGTAAGTCTGCCCATAGTATAGTTCTTTTAGCTGCTTTTTGCCATTCTTATAGGTGATGATAGCCAGGCAGTCGAGTGGCTGCAACGCCAGCACCTTATTTTGACCAGCCTCCTGGGCTGTACTCCTGAAGATGCGCAGGCTATCGTTGTTCTGGGTAACAAGCGTTAGCTTCCGGCCTTTCGCATCAAAAACCTGGGCGATGGCCTTGGCATCTCCGTCTACAAAAAAGCCGCTATTTTTCAGCATTACAGGCGAAAACTCTCCTTTTCCATTTCCCCGCATGTAAAGCCCGGCAAAAGCATCATAGCGGCCTGTAAAAACTTCTGTTCCATAGTCATTGCCGACCAAGAGCAAATCCAGGTTGCCGTCGCCGTCTATATCTTCGGGCTGTATGCCATAAATCGGCGCCAGCTGAGCAGCCTTCGGCAGCACCTTCAATTTAAATTTCCCCTGTCCTATGTTCTCCACATAACTGCTCTGGAAGTGTGTTGCCTGCATCATCAGAGCATCCTTCCGTTCTGCCTTAGGGATCACTTCATCTATCGTAGCTTTGGCGTAAGTAATATATTGCGGAAAAAGGCCACGAGTGCGGGCCATTTGCCCGTTAAGGTCATCGCGCGTATGCATTGGAAAGGGCTTCATGGTTCCATCTTCTGCTTTTAAGTAGCAGGCCAGCACCGGGTCCAGTATTCCATTACCATCGAAGTCTTTTGCTATGATGCTTAAAGGCTGCTTGGCAGAGGCGACATACTCTGTGTTCAGACCCAGGTTACCCGCCACATAGTCTATATCGCCGTCGTTATCGAAGTCTCCAGCGGCCAGGCTGTTCCACCAGCCGGTGTACGGGGCAAGGCCTGTTGCTTTGGTTACATTTCGAAGCTTGCCATTGGTGTTTTGAAAGAAAGTTACCGGCATCCACTCTCCTGTGAGAACCAGGTCTATTTCGCCATCGCCATTAAAATCAGACCACAAGGCATCCGTGATCATGCCCGGGTTTTGTAGCTCCGGGCTAACGGCTGCCGTCACGTCTACAAAGCGGCCACCGTCGTTTCGGAGCAGACAACTTTGCGGAGCTTGCGGGTACTTTCCGGGCACCACGCGGCCTGCCACAAACAGATCCAGGTCGCCATCCTTGTCATAGTCGGCTGCTCTTACGCAGGATGCACTGGCGGTTAACGCAGGGAGTGCATCTTTGCCAAGTATAAAGTTGCCTTTCCCATCGTTCAGGTACAACTGGTCCTGCAACTGCGCTGAGCCTTCCTGAAATTCGTAACTGCCACTGGCAACGTATAGATCCTGATCGCCGTCATTATCTGCGTCAAAAAGCAGAACGCCCATATCTTCTCCTGTTTTGCCCGCCGGAATACTTCCTTTAGCTAAGCGGAAAGTGCCATCGGGCTGCTGTGTAAAAAGGCCTCCTGCTTTCCCAGCAGCTCCACCAACATAAAAGTCATCCAAGCCATCGCCGTTTACATCGCCGGCTGCAATGCCAGGGCCATACTGCGACAGTTTGTGCGGCAAGGTACGCTGCCAGTTAAAATCTATCTCGTCGTCTTCAGAGCTTTTATACCGAACTCCCAACGCTTGGGAAACCTCTGTAAATGCCTCTTTTCCGAGGTGCTCTCCCTCTTGCTTAGGTACAACTTTGTATTGGCCCTGCCGCTGTTCGAGTGTCAGCACCTGATCTGCTTTTATGTTATGGAGTACCTCGTACTTGCCCCCCGGCCACACCACTTTCAGCGAATCCACTTTCTGAATGCCTCCCAGTCCAAAATGAGCAATATTTTCGACGGAAGACAAGTATCCTTTATACACACTGTTTTCATGAAACTGCACCTGGCCCTTGCCATAGTATATGGTAGCTGTCGCTCCTAAGCCAGCCCCGTTCGGAGCATCGCCTTTAAACTTGAGGCGTAAAAAGTGATGTTTCGCCGTACTGCCAGCTTTTGCGGTATACAGGCTGTTGCGGTATACCAGGGCGCTGTCGTTAATATTGTTTACAACAAAGTCAAGGTCGCCATCATTGTCCAGGTCAGCATAAGCTGCCCCGTTCGAAAAAGAAGGACGATCGATTCCCCAGTTCTGTGTTTCGTTGCTGAATGAAAGATCACCCCTGTTTTTAAAAGCATAGTTCGATATTTTAACCACAGGTATCGAGTCGGTCAGGTACTTAAAGCCTCCTACTGAACCGGCGGGTCCGTTGCGGTATACTCTAAAGTCCAGGTCCGTAATGTCTTTCGGAAAACCATTGGTGATGATCACATCCCGCAGGCCGTCGTTATCAAAATCAGCTACCATCGGTGTCCAACTCCAGTCTGTCTGGTACAGGCCGGTTAGCTGCGATACTTCGCTGAAAACCGGGTGCCCCTGCGGCGAACTCCCCTGGTTTAGCTGCAGCGTGTTGCGGACATACTGATATTGGTAGCCGTACCTGTCGTTGTTCAGGTAGGTGGCATAGTTGTTCGCCATCAGCATCATTTTCTTACGCTTGTTGCCTTCGGGCAGCATATCCAGTGCCAGAATATCTACCAGACCATCGTTGTTGATGTCGGTCACGCTGTTACCCATTGCCGAGTAACTGGTATGCTTGATGTAATCCGTTATTTTGTCGGTGAAAGTACCATCATGATTGTTGATGTATAGCAGGTCGTTTGAAAGATAGTCATTGCTCACATAAATGTCCGGCCAGCCATCTAAGTTAATGTCGCTGATTGCTACACCCAGGCCAAAGCCTTCCACCAGAATGCCTGCCTCCCGCGATACATTGGTAAAGGTGCCATCGCCATTGTTACGGTAAAGGCGATCCGTATTCTGGGCAGTCCCGTTTGTTAACTTTTTCCGGTAAGTACTAGGCACGCCTGCATTGATAACACTGACAAGCAAGTATAAATCCAGGTCACCGTCATTATCATAATCAAAAAAGGCTGCATTGGTTGTATAGCTTGTATCGGCAATGCCATACTTAGCCGCCGCTTCGGTAAAGGTTGGCACCCCATCCTTGCCGGGGCCGTTGTTGATGTACAACAGATTGGCCCGACTAGGCGCATCCTTCTTCATGGTGGCGCTTACGTATATGTCCAGCCAGCCATCGTTGTTGATGTCCACCAACGCCACACCAGAGCACCATTTTCCAGCTCCTGTTACGTCGGCCTTTGCCGTTACATCTTCAAACTTGAAATCGCCCTTGTTCAGGTAGAGTTTATTGGATACCATGTTGCCTGTGAAGTAGATATCCGGTAATCCGTCGTTGTTGAAATCTCCTATACCTACGCCGCCGCCATTGTAGACATATTCTGTCTGGAGCACATTCATAGTATCAGATTCTTGGATGCGGTTGGAAAAAGCAACACCTGTCTCGTCTGCCGGCAGGCTTTCGAAAAGATGTGTTTCTTGCTGCTTACATGCCGGCGCTGCAAGCACTACCAGGGTGAGTAGCAAAAGACGTTTGATATTGGAAAGGCGCATAATGTAAAGGGCTAACAGACAAGATACATAGAGCAACAGCTACTGATTTACAAACCAAGTAGCTGGTTTTTAGGTTCTTTTCAACAGGCAATATGCCAAAATTAAGGCAGAAATGTGATCCTATTTTCATGCCTATAAAGAAGGATGCAAAAAGCCTCCAGAGCTGCTGCACTGGAGGCTTTTGTTCTATCCTGTTACTGTATTGCAACCGGAATATAAATTACTACCTGCTAGTATCCAGGGTTTTGCGTCAGTGTTGAAACACCGTCCACCGTTTGAAGGTCGATCTGCCGTTGCGGGATTGGGAAGTACTCGTTTTTGCCTTTAACGAAGTTACCACCTTTCACATCCGGAATTCTACTTCCTTCATAGTCAAAGAACTTGTTCAGAACCTTATCGGCTATTCCCCAGCGTACTAGGTCGAAGAAGCGGTTACCTTCCAGTGCAAGCTCCAGCTTACGTTCGAAGTAGATTGCTTCTAGTGCCTTATCCTGACCTATGCTGCTGAAATAGCCATCCGGATAAGTAGCAATTTTATAGTTAGCAGCTGGATTGTCCGTAAAGCCTTCCAGTGGCTCCTTTGGATTTACGTATGTACGAACAATATTCTCAGGTCGGGCCGCTCTGGTGCGCACCATGTTCACGTATTCTTCGGCCTGTGCCAAGTTACCTAACTGCGCTTCTGCCTCAGCCGCCATCAGCAGCACATCAGCAAAGCGGATAATCAGTACGTTGATAGCGGAGCCTGGTGCCCAGGAGTGCTGATCGGAGTAAGTATCAGCTGTGGCCTGCCAATAGACATGCTTCTCAGAAGAATATGGTCCGGCAGAAGATTGTTCCCGTATCCAGGCAGCACCCGGATGCAGTCCCCAATCCAGGAAAGGAATACCACGGCGGCCTACAGTCCAGTCCAGGCGTGGATCCACAGGACCCTGATCGGGCGTAAACGGTTTATCAGCTTCAATTCCCTGGTCAGTTTTAAGTGCATCGGAGTTGTAAGTATCCGGCTCAGGCAAGCCTGCCGCTGTAGTGCGGAAAGAGTTCGCCAGGTCTAATGTTGGCTGGTAAAAACCACAGCAACGGAAAGGGCTGTTATATGGATAGTTCAGCATCTCACCCATGTTCGCGTTAGAAATGCCGTTAGTACCATCATTAGCTACCATCTGTACAGCAAATACCGATTCTTTATTGTTCTCGGCAGCAGCTGTCCAGTTATCTTTAAACTTATCTACCAAGCCGTACTTCAGGCCGTTTGATGTTACACCCTCAGCAATTACCCGGTCAAAAATAGCTTTCGCCTCGGCGAATTTGTGCTCGAACATATAGGCTTTGCCTAAGTATGCAGCAGCAGCCCATTTGTTAGCCCGGCCAACTTCAGCCTGGATATTCGGCAGGTTATCCATTGCAAACTGGAAGTCTGCTTCAATATTCGGCCAGATATCCACGTTGTTCGGCTGATTGAAGTCTGTGGTATTTTCGTCAATCCAGGGCACCATGTTGAACATCTTCTTCAATTCGAAGTAATAATGCCCGCGAAGGAAACGTGCCTCTGCTTCAATGCGTTGTCTATCACCTTCCGAAATGTCCTCTGCCTGGTTCAGCAGGTTCAGCACAGAGTTGGCGCGGGAGATACCTTCATACATGGCTCTCCACTTCAGGTTAATAAAGCCATTACTTGGGTCAATGCTAAACGTGGCAATAGGGTTGATACCCGGCTGATCCGCTCCGTTACTGCCTTTGTGGGCATCTCCTCCGGCTACACTGCCATACACCCAGTTGGTAGGCGATACTTCCCAGTTACCAATATCAATTCCATCCAGGGCAGCATAAGCTCCGATCAATAGTTTTTCAACACCGGCCTTGTTAGCAAGCACCTGATCACTTAGCGCACCAATGGCGGGTTTGTCCAGAAACTCATCGTCGCATGAGGTAATGAGTGGTAGCGATGCCATCATGGCCGCGCAGACTATATATTTAAACCTTTTCATATGTAAAATATTAAAATACAACACCTAGAAGGAAATATTTACACCAAACAGATACTGACGCATGGTTGGATAATTTCCTTCATCTATACCAAAGCCTGTCGTCGTTGGTGAACCATTATCATTATAGTTGATAATCTCAGGATCAATTCCAGAATAGTTAGTGATCGTAAACAGGTTTGCTGCCTGCACATATACTCTAAATCGCTCTATGCCATACTTGCTGGTCAGGCTTGTTGGCAAAGTATAGCCTAGCTGTGCATTTTTAGCCCGCAGGTACGAACCGTTCTCTACATAGTAGGAGTTAGGAACGTTGGTCGTACTAAAAGAACCTACGTTCTCCTGGATTGGAGCCGTAGCATCGTGGTGCTCGGGCGTCCAGGAATCATTCACAGCTGTTTTGCTTTTTGCACCCAGGAAGTTCGGATAGAAATCTGTCCACCATTTTACCTGGTTCCAGATCTCGTTGCCTTGGCTGCCGTACAGGAACATGCTGAAATCAAAGCTCTTGTATGTTGCGGAGATGTTCAGACCATAGGTAAAGTCTGGGTTCGGGCTACCTAAGATTACTCTGTCATCCGGTGTGATAATGCCATCTCCGTTTGTGTCAGCATAACGGAAGCGACCAATACCAATACCGGATTGATATATAGCAGCCGTATCACCAGAGGCCGCTTTTGCTCCCTCATTCGCAGTATTGATTTCTGCGGCATCATCCCAGAAACCATCGATCTGGTAGCCAAAGAAGGAGCTCATTGGGTCTCCTACCCTATTGCGGATAATGTTGCTGCCGTTAAAGCGGCGTGCCTCCAAATCGAAAGCCTGGGCTCCATTCGATACCTTCAGAATTTTGTTGTTGTACGTAGTGATGGTACCTGTAATGTCCAGTCTGAGGTCAGAAGTAACGCCTATGTGGCCTGTAACAGCGGCATCAAAGCCCTTGTTACGCATCTGGGCAATGTTTACGAACGGCACCGTGGCGCTACCGGCAGTACCTGGAATTTCAGGGTTATACAGCAGGTCCTTGATCTCCTTCACATAGTAATCAGCTGTTATATCTACTGCTCCATTCAGAATTGTTGCATCAATACCAATGTTACTGTTGATATCTGATTCCCACTTGGCATCCGGGTTACCGATGCGTGTTCGTCTGAAGCCTTCTGTTACAGAATTGTTGGTACCGTTGATGTCGTAGTACGTAACGTTTCGGTTAGAACCATACGTGGTAAAAGCATTATTTGGATCTACGTTCAACTGGTTACCCATAACGCCATAGCCTCCTCTAAGCTTTAGGTCCGTGATCCAGGAGACGCCTTGCATAAAGCTTTCCTGCGAAATACGCCAGCCGGCGCTTATGGCCGGGAAAGTGCCGTATTGGTTGGTTTTAAAACGGGAAGAACCATCACGACGCACAACAAATCCCAACAGGTACTTGTCCATGAAGCTATAGTCTAACCTTCCGATAAGGGAGAATAGTGCGTCTTCACCTCTGCCGCTGTAGTTCGTTGGCGTACCAGAACCTGTGCTGAGCGTGGTAAAGTTAGGATCAAACGAGAAGTAGCCTTGCGTTGAGCCGCCGAGATTATTGTAGAAGTTGTTGTAAGCCTCGGTGCCCACCACCACACTCAGGTTGTGCACATCGTTGAAGTTCTTCTTGTAGGTCAGCGTATTGGTCCATGTCCAGTTATAGCCATTGCTAGCATCCTGGTTGAACTGGCTAAAGGTGTTGTTCTCCGCTCCTTCATACTCCGGATAAGTAAAAGAGTGGCTGTTGTTATTATACATCTCACCACCAAAGCTGGAACGAACTGTAAAATCATTAAAGAGGTCAACCTCAGCGAACAAGTTACCAAATAAGCGGTTGTTCAGCACATTGTTGTTACCAATTCTAGTCAACTGCGCTACCGGGTTACGGGCATTTCCTAATCCGCTACCGAACGAACCGGCAAAGTTGCCCATTATGTCATACACAGGAATAATGGTCTGCTCCCGGTATGCCATGTTGATAGGGTTTTCGCCGTTACCAATGCGCGGGTTATCAATGATAGAGTAGGCCAGGTTTTCTCCTACCCGGATGTTCTTCCGCACATTATAAGTACTATTCGCACGAACAGTGTAGCGCTTAAAGTACGTATTGATCAAAGTACCCTCCTGGTCAAAATAGTCTGCAGAGAAGTAATAGCTACCCTGATCGCTACCGCCGCTCACAGCTATGTTGTGGTTGGTGATAGGCGCCGCGCTGAAAATCTCATGGAACCAGTCGGTGCCTTGCTTGTTCGCTTTTACGATGCGATAGAACGAGCCAAGCTCACCGCTGCCTCCAGTATAGAAAGGATTCACATTGTAAAGTGTCGGGTCTACCCGTGGGTCGCCTTCCATCAGGCCGGTTACGTTGCCGGCTACCAGGTAATCAGGCAGCTCTGGGTTGGTGCCGGAGCCATACAGTTCTTCATTCTTGGCAACCCGCCAGTTTAACTCAGCCATTTCCTGCGGCGAAGCCAGATCCCATACATTGCCTTCGGGTGGCCGCTGCGTACCATAGTAACCGTCGTACTCTACCCTTACTTTATTTTTACCTTTTTTGGTCGTGATGATCACCACGCCATTCGCCGCTCGCGAACCATAGATAGAGGCAGAGCCCGCATCTTTCAACACCTGCATAGAGGCAATATCATTCGGGTTCAGGTCATTGATGTTTTGTGTCGGAACGCCATCCACTACAAACAGCGGACTGTTGTTACCAAAGGTGTTAAAGCCTCGGATACGTACCTGCTGGCTTGCTCCTGGCTGGCCAGAGCCAAGCACCGTTACACCGGCGGCCCTGCCCTGCAGCATGCTGGTTACCTGCCCTTCCGGCTGCTTGGTCATCTCACCTACGTCCACAATGGCTACAGATCCGGTCAGGTCTTTCTTTTGCTGGGTAGCATATCCTGTCACTACCACTTCCTGCAGCGCCTGCGCATCTGTAGAAAGCGACACATTGATCGTGGACCGGTTGTTTATCGGTACTTCCTGTGTTTTGAAACCTATAAAGGATACCACCAGGGTGCCGGTGCCGTTAGGCACATTAAGTGTAAAGTTACCATTTACATCCGTAGCTGTGCCCAAAGTCGTCCCTTTCACAACAACTGTTGCACCGGGTACTCCTTCTCCATTGTTGTCTGTCACACGTCCCTTCACCTCTGTCGTCTGCACGGCAGCACGAAGAATACCATGTGTTCTGCCTGTGCCAAAAGCCTTCGCCTGCAGCGGGCCTTGCGACAGACATGCTGCAGCTAACAAAAGCGCAAGCACCTTCTTCTGCGGCAGGGTTTTGAAATGGCTGCTCGTAAAGGGCATCCATGTAGTAGAGTACCTCTGTTTCATATGTTGCTATTGAAATTAACTAGTTAGATTTTTGGTTACAGCTCATAAACTGAAGCATCTTCACTCCAGGTACACCAGGAGAGATGCTCATACAGGTAAAATGAGAAATAGATGGGATCGTTAATGTATAGGTTTTACATAGGCAAAGTGACTACTTACTTAATATTACACTCAAATTTAAAATAAATTTTGATACTTACTACTTGTATCAATTTATTTTTAAATAGTATTAAACTCGTTAACTCACGTTTTATAAGCAAAGTCCTGGTGCTTGGCCTCAGGCAATCCACACAAAATATCGCTTGCCCCTACTACCTGCCTGCTACCATTCACGGAAAATATATCCTTTTGCCTTTCTAAGCAGCTTTGTTATTACTAACGTAACTGTTTATCAGCCACGTATGAATACTTCAGAGAAAATATTTCAGATTAAATTAGCTAGTGTTAGCAAATCAGATACGAGATCTGCAGCTGCACAGATTTAAATTTTTGAGGAATTTGAAAGAATTAAACGATATAAATAAAAGAAAGTTTAAAAAATGCAGGGTAAGTGAGTGAATACCTATTAAGCAGGTAAGTTAACAAACAATTTTTATTTCTTGTGCTTACTTTTCATACCTTAAGAAGGTTCGCACGCTTCAGTTACTGCTGCCCACCTTGCCATTTCAGGAGGTCTTATACACCTGAACCTTAATAGGTTGTTTACCTGCCTTTGTATGATACTACAGGTTGGACGCCAAGTATAAAATAAGCATTATACTTGGTACCCTCATCCAGCACGACGGACCGGGTGCTTGCTGAAAACCAAATGAATGAAGCTTTGCGTTTTGGCTTGCATCTACTGGAACCGTATAACACCAGGAGCAGACTACCAATCCGCAAGTGTTACAAACTTCGCTGGTTTTATAAGATTTGCTACCTTTACAGCACAAATCATTAAAGGGCGGAACTTAAGGACGCACAGCAGGTAAAAAAAGGAAATTTGAAGCGCTGTATAGCCCTTTCAGTACCCAGAAACTCAACTAAATTTGACTACTGTACCAACCATCTCACAAACAGCAAAGAAAGTGTTGCAACTGGAAGCCGAAGCAATTGCCCGGCTGGCAGGTTTGCTAGACGAACGTTTTGAAGCTTGTGTGGAAGCAATTCTTCAGAGCAAAGGCCGTGTGGTGGTAACAGGCATTGGCAAGAGCGCCAACATTGCCTCTAAAATTGTAGCTACCCTCAACTCTACCGGCACCCCCGCTATTTTTATGCACGCCGCCGATGCCATTCACGGCGACCTCGGCATGATCCAATCGGAAGATTTTGTGATCTGTATTTCCAAAAGCGGCAACACGCCTGAGATAAAAGTGCTGGTTCCGCTACTCAAACGCAAAGGCTCCAAGCTGGCGGCCATGGTTTCCAGCACAGATTCTTACCTGGCGCAATGTGCTGACTTTGTGCTGAACGCTAACGTGGAGCGGGAAGCCTGTCCCAACAACCTGGCGCCTACCACCAGCACAACGGCCGCTCTTGCGCTAGGCGATGCGCTGGCCGTATGCCTGCTGGAGGCGCGTGGCTTTAGCAGCACCGATTTTGCCAGCCTGCATCCTGGCGGCTCGCTCGGCAAGCAGCTATACTTAAAAGTGAGCGATGTGTACCCGCAAAACCAGGCCCCGCAAGTAACCGAGCATGCCACGCTGAAAGAGATCATCATCGAAATATCATCTAAGCGGCTGGGAGCCACCGCTGTTGTAGCGGCAGGCACCACACACCTGACGGGCATTATTACAGACGGAGACCTGCGCCGGATGCTGAACAAGTATGATTCCATAGAAGGCATCCGCGCCACTGATATCATGACACCTCTTCCGCTCACGATTGCACCTGATGCCTATGCGGCCGAAGCCCTGGCTATTATGCAGGAGAAGAGTATAACGCAGCTCATTGTTGCAGAAGCCGGTAGTTTTATGGGCTTCATACACCTGCACGATTTATTGAAAGAAGGACTTATTTAAGATATGGATAACAATACGTATGTAGTGATTATGGCCGGAGGTATCGGAAGCCGCTTTTGGCCTTTCAGCCGCACTAACAACCCCAAGCAGTTCCATGACGTGCTGGGCACCGGCGAAAGTATGCTGCAAATGACGGCGCGGCGCTTTAAGGATATCTGTCCGCCCGAGAACATGTTTGTGGTAACCAACAAAGACTATGAGGCACTTGTTAAACAGCAGCTTCCGCACCTGACAGAAAATCAGATTTTGCTGGAACCTATTGGCCGCAATACGGCGCCCTGCATCGCGTATGCTTCCTACAAAATCGGCCAGTTGAACCCAGACGCGAACCTGATTGTGACGCCCTCAGACCATGTGGTACTCAAAGAGCAGGAGTTTACGGCCGTAATTAAGGAAGCTGTGGACGCTGCCGCCAAAGAGGATGTCCTGATAACCTTAGGCATCACGCCCAGCCGCCCGGACACCGGCTACGGCTATATCCAGTACCTAAACGACGAATCGAAACGGATAAAAAAGGTAAAAACCTTTACCGAGAAGCCAAACATCGAACTGGCGCAGATGTTCCTGGAAAGCGGTGACTTTGTATGGAACTCTGGCATCTTTATCTGGAACGTGCAAAGCATCCTGCGTGCTTTTCGCCAGCATTTGTCTGAGATTTCAGAAATATTTGAAGAGGAGGCTTCTGTGTTGAACACCAACCAGGAACAGAACTTTATTTCCAGAGCCTACTCCCAGTGCCGTAATGTGTCTATTGACTATGGCATTATGGAGAAAGTAGACAATGTATACGTGCTGCTTGCCGACATCGGCTGGTCAGACCTGGGCACCTGGAATTCCCTGTATACGATTAACCCGAAGGATGACCAGGGAAATGTGGTGGATGGCGAGGTTATCTTGTATGACACCACACGCTGTATCATCAAAACGCCTAAAGAGCGATTGGTCGTAGTACAGGGGCTCGACGATTATATTGTAGCGGAGTATGCCAATGTGCTGATGATCTGCAAAAAATCGGAGGAGCAGAAGGTAAAGGAATTTATGGCTGATGCAAAATCTAAGAAAGGACCGGATTACATTTAATACGACTACATATAGATAAAGTAAAGAGAGCAGACACTATACTTGGCGTCTGCTCTCTTTTTATTTAGCTATACTGTTATACTTATACTTGCTGTTACCCTTAAACCAAAAGCGCTGCTGCCCTAAATTATGCTTTTGCTTCATTCAAACGCTGGCGCATGGCTTCATAAAGTATAATGCCTGTTGCTACCGACACATTCAGGGAGCTGATCTGGCCCATGAGTGGAATGCGGAGGCGGGCATCGGCACGTTTGAGGTACTCCGGTGAAATACCATCTTCCTCGCTTCCCATGAGGATAGCAGTAGGGCCAGTCATATCTACAGCAGCTTCCGTCAGTTGATCCTCCGTTTTCTCAGTGCAGGCAACCAGCTGCACGCCATAGTCTTTCAGGTAATCGAGGGTATTTTTCAGATTCGCTTCCCGGCACACCGGCACCAGGTGCAAAGCGCCAGCCGAAGTTTTAATTGCATCGGCATTGATCTGGGCGCCGCCGCGACTCGGAATAACAATGGCATCTACACCCATACATTCGGCATTTCGGGCAATGGAGCCGAAGTTACGTACATCCGTAATCCGGTCAAGGATAAGCAACAGCGGTACTTTGCCCTTTTCAAAAAGAGAGGTTACAATCTCGTCCAGGGGCGCATATGAGATGGCCGAGATAAAGGCTACGGCGCCCTGGTGATTCTTTCGTGTTAAGTTATTGAGCTTTTCTACCGGCACTGTGGCTACGGGCACGTCCAGCTTCTTGGCCAGCGTACTGATCTCGTCCGTAGTGCTGTTGCGGGTACCCCGCTGCAGAAAGATCTTCTCCAGGGTTTTCCCGGCCAGCATGGCTTCCAGAATGGGTCTGGAGCCGAAAATCATTTCTATTTTATCTTCTTTAGGCGATTGTGCGCCACTGTAGCGGCTGCCGCCTACATATTGTCTGTTATTCCTGCTCTCCATTTTGCGACGGTGCTGTACCAACTCTCCTCATATTCAGGTCGCCGTACCAGCTCATAATGATTTGCAGTAAAGGTATTCTCTTTTTTGGTAAAAACGAACTTCACATAAGGCGAGGTCTCTGACTGGCGATAGATCCAGGTTTCGGTATTGCCAGTATGGCTGATGTCGCTGGGCTGGCCATAAATGATGTAGATCATGCCGCGGTCGGTGGCCCAGCCTGCTTTATGCGAAGTATAGAGCTTGTTAGCCATCTCCACACGGCTATAGTAGGTGCGGATCAGGTCACGGGCAGTGTTCTTGTCGCCACCTACTTTCAGCCAGAATCTGTCTACGGCTGCTTTTGTATCTGCTTCCCGCTCCAGGGCCTGTCGCTCAGCTGAGGTTGTCAGGTAAATGAGGGGTGGCAGCAGCTCTTTGGCCATGGTTATCTGCGGAAAGTCTCCAGGCTGCACCAGCACTCCCCGCTCATACTTGCTGGCTGGCGCAAACAAGTATAAACCGGGTGTCATCATCCGGAATGTATCGCCCGTTGCAACAGACAATTTTTCAAGAGCTGTTAGCGCACGCGGCACTGCCTCCTGCCGAACCGACATAGGAGGCAAGGCAGGTGTAAAATCGGCATCGAAGCGCTGTATCTCTACCTTGTTCAACGTGTCGCCGAAGCTTTGCAGCAGCAGCGGGGTAGTTGTGGCGGCATAATCCTGAAACAGCGGCATACCTGTTGCTGCGCGTGTCAGCAGAAAATGCTTCTCCAGCATATTCGCCTGCAAAGGCAGTTTAAAGCGTGTTCCCATCCGCTCTCCAGCTGCTAAAGCCACCCACAACTGCAGGTGCAATACATTGGGCGCCTGCACCAGTTGGGCAGGAACTGCCAGGCGCACCACCAGGCCTTCGCCATCGGCACGACCACTGTGGGCCACATCCACTGAATCGGTCTGCAGCAAAGCATCCCGCTCCGATGCGCCGGCACGCACGCGGGCGTTGATCAGCTTTACTGCTTGCCTTGGATCCATCACCTGCCGCACATCTTCAAAGCGCAGCAGCAAGTATAAACTGTCGTTGCGGCTATAGTAGCGTTGCTGCATTTTGATTTCGGGTACTACCGGCCGCGCTACCACCGGTTGCAGCCGGGCAGAGGGATAGGGGCTGCCACACCCCATCAGCAACAGCAGCGAAAACAGGAATATGATTACAAGGTGCTTCATCTTTTGCGGGGTAGCATCAGTAAGGTGGCCTCAATATAAAAAGCCGGGAAGCAAATAGCAACCCGGCTTTTTATTACTGTGTTACAAGCGTTTTTGTTTAGCGGCGCATGCGCTGCAGGTATTGCATAAATTCCTGCTGTAACTGCTGTGCCTTGTCCTGCTCGCCAATATCCTGCGCCATACTAATGAGTTGCTGCAGGATCACCATATTGGTTTGTATTTCGGTATCAAACAGCGATCCTTTTGCAAAATAATAGTCCAAGCTTTGCTGCGCATCTTTTGCCATTTCATTCAGCAACGCATGGGCTTTTTCCTGCTCACCAATCTGGTTCATAATCGGGATGAACTGCGGCGTGTAGTAGTCGTACGGTACAGCATTCCCCGGCATCACCTTAAAGCAATAGTCTACCACTTCTTTGGCTTTGGCTACGTTTCCGTCTTTCAGGTACGCTTTAGCCAGCTCGGCAAACTTGTCGCGGGCATTGGCTGAGAAGCGCAGGTAGTTCTCGTCGTAAAAAATATCAGGGTTGTTGAAGTTCCGGAAGCTGAACTTTTTCATCATGTTATCATACATGAGATCTTTGTTTACATAGCCTTGGGAATCTTCTGCAGTGGTTTTTACCGGCACAATGCGGTAAGCCAAGCCATCGAGCTGGAAGTAGTTTGACAAGCCGATAAAGTCAGCACTGTTTACCGTAGTGGAGAAATAGATCGGACGCTTCCAGTTATTGGTGCTCAGCAGGTCCAGCATAATCAGGTGTTTCTTTTCCAGCAACGATTTGTTGATGGTCCATTGCATGCGGTCTGTGATCTCGTCCTGCTTTTCAGCGGGTATAAAGCCCATCTGCCGTACCTTGTTCTGATCCACATTCAGGAAGAAATTGTGCGTAGGCATCGTCAACAGCGTAGTGCCGGCGCCATACTGCACCTGCAGGGCCGGGTGATTTTCTTTCACCAGTTGGATAAACTGCTTCAGATCAATGCCGGCTTTTACTTGCGGACGCTCTACATAAGGCAGGTAATCATTGGTGCCTTGGCGGTAGTTCTCGTTCTCCAGCGTCAGCGGCCATGGGTCCGACTTGTAAGAGGGGCGCTTCATCTGGTCAATGTACCAGTCGGTGTTCAGGTAGCTCAGTACGGCTACGCGCACATCTGTACGGTAACCTTCCACCTCCTGCACATACCACAGCGGGAACGTATCGTTATCGCCGTTTGTAAAGAGGATGCCATTTGGCGCTACAGAATCCAACAGGTTTTTAGCCGAATCTACAGACTGGTAACGGTCGGAGCGGTCGTGGTCGTCCCAGCCCTGGGCACCCATCACGATAGGCACCGACAGGCAGGCTACTGTTGCCAGCGAAGCACGCGCCACTTTATTGGCAAGCACCTTTTCTATCAGTTCGGCCACGCCCAGCACACCCAGGCCGATCCAAATACTAAACGCATAGAAGGAACCGGCAAACGTATAATCGCGCTCCCGCGGCTCTACCGGCGGCTGATTTAAGTATAAAGCAATGGCAATACCGGTAAAGAAGAACAGCAAGCCAATGATAAAGGCATCGCGTTCCTTTTTGCGGAGCTGATAAATCAAACCAAGTATACCTACCAGCAGCGGCAGGAGGTAAAAGCAGTTGCGGGCTTTGCTATACAGCACCCGCTCCGGAATATTAGGCCCGCCTTTACCAAACCATAGTACACCGGCGTTCTGCACATCGCTCTCGCGGCCTGCAAAGTTCCATAAAAAGTAGCGCCAGTACATGTGGCCCAACTGGTACCGGAACATAAAGCTCAGGTTTTGGCCGAAGGTTGGCGTCTCCCCCTCCCGCAGGTCCACCCACTTTTTATACTCGTCTACATGCTGGGGCACGTCGCTGTAAATGCGGGGAAGCAGCACTTTGTCTTTACTTTCATATATCGACTCCATTTTATGGCCAGCCACGATATACTTGTCTTTGCCCCGTACGTAGCGCGGCGCTCCCTCTTCCTGATCCACCGGCTGCGCATTATACTGCGGGCCATAGATCAAAGGGCGGTCGCCATACTGCTCGCGCTTCAGGTAAGCCACCACACTCAGGATATCATCCGGGTCGTTCTCGTCGATGGTGGGATTGTAGCTGGAGCGGATCGGGATCATCATATAAGAAGAGTAGCCGATCAGCACAAATACCAGGCAAAGGAGGGCCGTATTCAGAACACGGTTCTGGTGCTGGATAGAGTAGCGAATGCCAAACGCAATGGCGGCAATCACGAATACTACAAACACAATTACGCCAGTACCAAACGGAAGACCGAGCGAATTCACGAAGAACACTTCCACATCGCCAGCCAGTGAAGGCAGGCCCGGAATAATGCCCCACAGGATGGTGAGCAGTACCACGGCGCTGATCAGGAATGCTACCACGCCGCCCCAGAAAGTAGGTTTGTAAAGACGGAAGTAGTAGATGAAAGCCAGGGCAGGAATGGCTACCAGGTTGAGCAGGTGCACGCCGATGGAGAGACCTACCAGGTAAGCTATAAGTATAAGCCACTTGTCAGAATACGCCTCGCCTGCCTTTGCCTCCCACTTAAGCATCGCCCAGAAAACGATGGCTGTAAAGAAAGACGACATAGCGTATACTTCGGCTTCTACGGCAGAGAACCAGGCAGAATCGGAAAAAGTATAGGCCAGCGCCCCTACTACTCCGCAGCCCATGACCAGGATGATATTCCCCGTTGTAGGTAATTCTCCTTCTTTGATCAGCAGGCGTTTGGCCAAGATTGTAATGGTCCAGAACAGGAACAGCACGGTAAAAGCACTGCAAAGGCCTGAGAGCAGGTTCACCCACCAGGCCACCTGGGTTACGTCGCTGGCAAAAAGAGAGAAGATGCGGCCGATCAGGAGGAAGAGCGGAGCGCCCGGCGGGTGCGGCACCAGCAATTTATACGAACTGGCAATAAACTCTCCGCAATCCCAGAAGCTGGCAGTAGGTTCCAGCGTTAATATGTAAACTGTAGCAGCGATCAGAAAAACGACCCAGCCAACGATGTTATTTATCTTCCGATAATCCGTCATAGCAATGTTTGATTCAGCCCCGAAAATACTAAATAATGTTAAGCCTCAGATTAATTTTAAAAGTTAAAAATAAAAAAGCCGGCCTCGGGGCCGGCTTCTGTTAAGAGTAGCTTCAGAAAAACATTATTTCTGAAGTATAAGTCGTTTGGTTTCCACGGTCTTGTCATTTACCAGCAGGCTATAGAAGTATACTCCGGACGGCAGACTGCTCATGTCCAGTTGCACAACTGTAGTTGCATTCACCGGCGCCACTTCAGCACTTGTCACCACCCGGCCGATGGTGTTGGATATTCTGATCTTGTAAGTATCATTGGCCGTCTGGTTCAGCGAGAACAATGTCACACCGCGCGACGGATTAGGATACGCGTTAATTGAAGGCACCTGCTTGATCAGGTCGTTACGGCCCGGCGCCAGCGCAAGCAAGCTTACAGCCGTATACATGCTCTTATCCGCTTTCAGCTCTACTGAACGAAACACCTGGCTAACAGCTGCGGCATAAATCCTGGAGTTGCCCCGCTCCTCTACTTTCATAAACAGGTGCGGTTGTGCGTTTTGTGCAGAAAGCATCAGCTTAGAATGCTGCTCTGGATTAAGTACCCATACTGTCCCGTCGCCACCTTTATAGGTTTGCCCCTCGCCAGCAGCTACCGTGCACTGGGTAAGCGTTTTGCTGTGGGCCTCTCCAATAAAGCCCAGCAGGTAAGCCCCCAGTAACGTAACAGCTAAAAATATCTTTTTAGTAAAAATCTTCATATAAAGCGCCTCCTTTTAGAGATTACTATGCTTTGACTACAGCAACCAAAGATAGTTTAAAATCTTATAAGTATAAATATAATTTTTGAAATATTGCAACAACAGCGACATACAGCTCTTTTTTAACTACAAACTGCCCCTGTCACTGCTATACTTGCAGCATCGATTTATATTATCAACAATTGGGCCAAGGCGGCCAGAAAGCATAGTTTTAGCGCTCTTTAATATTAATTCCTTAAAGCATTTACCTGCAGCCACCGGGCTTGCCAGCTGTTTTAAACAATACCTGCCGCAAAGTCCTGCACGAAGGTCGCTCTTGCAGAGGTGTTTATCAGATCACGTAAGTAATTTCCTTGAAAGCAAAGTAGCGCAGTTGGTGGTCCAGTTCCAGGGCCAGCCGGCCGTCTTCACCTACTCCCACAATCTGGCCCAGCATCTGCTGGCCATCTATTAGAAAAGGATGTGTTTGCTGATAGCGGTATAGCGCCTGCAGGTACTCATACTTCAGCTTTGCTGTTTTGCCGGTGCGCAGCTCCAGGTAGCGCTTCTCCAGCAGTTCCATCAGGCGGACCACCAGCACCTCCACCTCCAGCTCATAGCCCAGGCTAGCGGCCAGCGATGTGGCCGTTGGAAACTGAAATTGTAATTGATTTACATTTAAACCAATCCCCACTATACTGTGTTGTAAAGTGTAACTGTTTATAGTATTTTCTATCAGAATCCCGCCAATTTTCTTATCTTCAAAGTATAAATCATTCGGCCACTTGATCTGCGCCTGCGTTAACCCAAGGCCGCGCACCAGGTCGAGCACGGCCAGCGATACCGCCATGTTGAGGAAGAACTGCTGCCTGACAGCCAGAAAGGCAGGCGCGAGCACAACCGACAAGGTGATGTTTTTACCCGGTGCAGCCTCCCAAGTGTTGCCCCGCTGTCCGCGGCCCTTAGTTTGTTGGGCCGTAAGCACCAGACAGCCCTCTGTGGCTTCATTTTTGCTAAGAAGCTGTTGTGCTTCAGTGTTCGTGGATTCACATACCGGCAGAAAATATAGCTGCTGGCCCATAAACAGCGTATTAGGCAACATACATTAAAACAGAATTTAATACCTTTGTACATCAAATTTAAGTAGCACAAATGAAAGAACCCAAGGTTGAGGCTAACTCAGACATATTGGCAGAACTTGTAGTGAAAGGCATGCAGGAGAAGAAAGCCTCCGATATCGTCGTTATTAACCTTAAGTCACTTAAAAACGCTGTATCCGATTACTTCGTCATAGCATCTGCCAGTTCTGATACACAACTCGATGCCATTGCTACTTCCGTGGAGGAAGAAGTATTTAAAAAGGTGCGCCAGAACCCCTGGCAGAGCGAAGGCCGCACCAACAACGAATGGGTGCTGCTCGACTATGTGGATGTAGTAGCACACATCTTTTTAAAAGACAAACGTGAATTCTATGCCCTAGAGGAGCTTTGGGGTGATGCCAAAATAGAGCATGTCACGTCTGTCTAAAACATTTACGGCTGCGCCTGAACATTTGATGTAGCCCTGTGTTTCTCATTTATTTGTAACTAAACATTCATGGCAGAAAATAATAATAAAGGAAATAAGAAGAAGAAGCCGATCATACCCAACACGCCACCGCGCCCAACCATGCAGTTGTGGATGCTGGCTGTGCTGATCCTGATCATCTTCGGATTAACCTGGCTCAATAAAAGCAACTCTTCGGTAGAAACCACGCAAAAGGAGTTTGAAGAGATGCTGCTGAGCGGCGATGTCAAGAAATTGACCATCGTGAACGACAAACTGGTGGAAGTGTACCTGAAGAAGGAGGCGCTGAGTAACGACAAGTATAAAGCTGAGTTACAGGACCACGGCGGTTTTGCCGTAGACCAGGGGCCGCAATACCAGTTCCAGATCATCTCAGCCGAAATCTTTAAGCAGGACTTAGATAAGTTGCAGGCCGATGTGGCGCGCGACCAGCGGGTGCCATATGATGTGACCACCCGTACCGGCTTTGCCGATTTCTTCTTCCAGTGGGGCTTCCTGATCCTGTTGCTGTTTGGTTTTTGGTTCCTGATGCGCCGCGTTACAGCGGGAGGCGCAGGCGGCCAGATCTTCAACATCGGCAAATCCAAAGCAGCGCTTTTCGATGCGGAGAATAAAGTAAAGATCACGTTTAAAGACGTGGCCGGCCTGGAGGAAGCGAAAGAAGAAGTGCAGGAGATCGTGGAGTTTTTGAAGAACCCTGGCAAGTTCACCATTCTCGGCGGTAAGATACCAAAGGGAGCACTGCTGGTAGGCCCTCCGGGAACAGGTAAAACGTTGCTGGCCAAAGCCGTTGCCGGCGAGGCAGACGTGCCGTTCTTCTCGCTATCAGGTTCTGACTTTGTAGAGATGTTTGTTGGGGTAGGCGCTGCGCGTGTGCGCGACCTGTTCAAGCAGGCAAAAGCTAAAGCCCCTTGCATCATCTTTATTGACGAGATTGACGCAATTGGCCGCCACCGCAGCCGTGGTCAGGCACCGGGCGGGAACGATGAGCGCGAGAACACACTGAACTCGCTGCTGGTAGAAATGGATGGTTTCGCAACTGATTCAGGCGTAATCATACTTGCAGCCACTAACCGGCCTGATACACTCGATTCAGCACTGCTGCGCCCGGGCCGTTTCGACCGCCAGGTGAGTATCGACAAGCCGGATATTAATGGCCGTACCGAGATCTTTAACGTGCACCTGAAGCCGCTGACGCTGTCTCCTGACGTAGATGCCCGTAAACTGGCTGCCCAAACACCAGGCTTTGCCGGTGCCGAGATAGCGAACGTGTGTAACGAGGCTGCTCTGATTGCTGCCCGCCGAAATAAGAAAGCGGTAGACCAGCAGGATTTCAACGATGCCATTGACCGTGTGATTGGCGGCTTGGAGAAAAAGAACAAGATCATCTCGCCGGAGGAGAAAAAGATTGTGGCTTACCACGAGGCAGGCCACGCCATTGCTGGCTGGTTCCTGGAGCATGCCGATCCGTTGGTAAAGGTAAGTATAGTTCCGCGTGGTGTAGCCGCGCTTGGATATGCCCAGTATTTACCAAAAGAGCAGTTCCTGTATACCACCGAGCAGCTGATTGATGAGATGTGCATGGCGCTGGGAGGACGTGCCGCTGAAGAGCTGGTATTTGGCAAGATATCGACAGGCGCTTTGAGTGACCTAGAGCGTATTACCAAAATGGCCTACAGCATTGTAACCATGTATGGCATGAATGACAAGATCGGCAATGTGTCGTTCTACGATTCGAAACAAAGTTCTGATTACTCCTTTAACAAGCCATACTCTGAGGCAACGGCCGAAACCATTGACGAAGAGGTTCGCAAGATTATTGATGCCGCTTACCAGCGTACCAAGCAGTTGCTGGTATCTAAGTCGCGGGAATTAGAAATTGTATCGCAGGAGCTGTTGCAAAAAGAGATCCTATTCCAGAACGATCTGGAGCGACTTGTAGGACCACGTCCGTTTGATGCCCTTACTACGTACCAGGCCCACACAGCCGGAACGGACCGCAGCAAAACCAAAAGCGAGGTAGACCCGCAATTGCTGGAGATGCCGGATGAACACGGTCAGACACGGCACCCAGAGCAGGAGGAAGGCAGCGTACCCGGCACCCCGCTGGGTAATGGAAGCGCTCCTGCCGCACAGGACGTAAACTCGAGAACAGCTTGACCGAATAAGCAGGCATGTACGAAGCAAAAACGAAAGAAATAATATTAAGAAGAGTAAGAGAGGCGCTGGCTAAGTCGGCGCCTTTTCTGCCTCCTACCCCTGACTTCACCTCTCCCCTGCATGCGCCCGTTTCTGAAGATATGTCGGTGGAGTTTGCGCAAAATTTTATCCTCAACAGCGGCGTGTTCATTTACTGCGAGAACGAAGAGGATTTTTTCGACCAGCTATACGTTTACAAAAAAGAACAGCAGCTGCAGCATTTGTTTGTGTGGGAGCCTAATTTGCAGAACATTCTCTATCATGCCGGTATAGATTTTACTGGAGATGAGGAAGCCTTCAAAGCACAGGCAGACGCCAGCCTGACCACCTGCGAGGCGCTGATTACCCGCACCGGTAGCATCCTGGTCAGCTCGGCCAATGCCGGCGGCCGCAGGCTCAGCGTTTACCCCGAAAACCACCTGGTAGTGGCCAAAGCAAGCCAACTGGTGCCGGATATAAAAGATGGCCTGAAGTATGTCCGCAACAGGCATAAAGATAATTTCCCGTCCATGGTATCGCTGGTCAGCGGCCCGAGCCGCACGGCAGATATCGAGAAAACATTGGTAATGGGTGCGCATGGCCCCCGGCAGCTAATCCTTTTCCTGATCGATGACCTTCCGCATTAGCAAACTAGAACCGGGTAAAAAAGTATACTTTGCCTCCGATTTTCATTTAGGTGCGCCAGATGCCGCTACCAGCAAAGCCCGCGAGCAGAAAATTGTCCGCTGGCTTGAAATGGCGCAGCAGGATGCGGCAGCTGTTTTCCTGGTTGGCGATATCTTCGATTTCTGGTTTGAGTACAAGCACGCTGTGCCCAAAGGATTTATCCGGCTGCAAGGTAAACTGGCCGAGCTAACGGACGCCGGTATACCGGTGCTGTTTTTCACAGGGAATCACGACATGTGGATGTTCGACTACTTCCCCCAGGAACTAAACATACCGATTCTGCGCGAACCCATCTCCACCAGCTTTGGTGACAAGACGTTCTATATCGGCCACGGCGACGGCCTGGGTCCTGGCGACCATACGTATAAGCTTCTGAAAAAAGTGTTTAACAACAAGCTCTGCCAGTGGCTGTTTGCCCGCATCCACCCGAACTTGGGCATAGGCATTGCCAACAAGTGGTCCAGGAGCAGCCGCATCAGCAACATAAAAAAAGATGAAGCTTTTTTAGGAGAGGATGAGTGGCTGATGCAGTATTGCAAAGAGGTAGAGGCTACGCAGCACCATGACTTTTACGTGTTCGGCCACCGTCATCTACCCCTCAACTTACCCATCGGCGAGAACAGCCGCTACGTGAATTTGGGCGAATGGGTAAATTTTTGCACATATGGCGTGTATGATGGTGAAACGCTTAAACTGGAAACCTTTGAACCTTAAACCATACTTAGCGGCAATACTTTGGCTGGTGCTTGGCGCTGCTCTGCCCGGGTTTGCACAGGCACCGCAGCTGGTTTTCAGCCACAGCCTGCCCTGCAGCTCTGCTACAGCTATTTCGCAGGACCGTAGCGGCAACGTATACTTGCTCGACGCCAGGCAAAACCTGCTGCGCCTCGACTCACTTGGTCGCCCGCTGGATACCTTTTCTCCCCCCACCAGGGGCCGCATCCATAGTATAGAAGCCTGGAACCCGATGAAACTGCTGCTCTTTTACCAAGACCGCCAGCAACTGCTTCTCCTCGACAGGTTTATGCGTCCCATCAGCAGTATCAATTTAAGCGAACTAAATTACCAGGGAACTGCCAGAGCAGCTACATTGGCAGCCGGCGACGGCTTCTGGCTCTTTGATGAAACAAACTTTGCTTTACGTAAGCTGGACCTGCGCCAGCCCGGGTCGGTGATTGAAACGCCGTTGAACCTGATCCTGAACAGGAACCAATTTGATGTGCGGCAACTGCGCGAATATCAGAACATGGTGTACCTGCTGGACTTTAATGGCGGGGTATATGTGTTCGATAACTTAGGCAACTATAAAACAAAGCTGCCTTTCACGGGCGTGCGCTACATGGGTTTCCGGAAGAACGAGCTATACTTTGTTCAGGATGCCATGCTGCACTTTTTCGATCTTTATACATTGCAGGAACGCACCATCCCCTTGCCAACACAAAAGCCTTATATCTCTGCCATCGTCAACGGCAGTAGCCTGTTTCTGTTCACGTCTGCTGCCGTAGAGGTTTACACGCTATCATAACTGTTATTCCGCTTTCGCCAGAAACTTGAGGCCCAGCACGCCGGTAATGATTAGCAGAATGCATAGGATGCGCAGCAGGTCTCGCGGCTCATTCAGAAACACAATACCAAGTATAGCAGTGCCCGCAGCGCCAATGCCCGTCCAGGTAGCATAGGCAGTACCCAGCGGCAGGTGCTTCATGGCCTGCGACAGCAGCACGAAGCTCAAGATCATCACTACTACGGTTACGACGCTTACGCCCAGTTTGGTAAAGCCTTCGCTATACTTCAGGCCGAATGCCCAGCCAATTTCACAAAATCCAGCCAGAACCAGGTATACCCATGCCATGTTCATTGTTTATACTTGTTTGATGGTGGTGCAAATGTACGCAATAAGCTCCGCAACAGCAGCAGGATTACAGCGGCAGCAGCATTTCATACTGCTTAAGTATAGTGCGAAAAAGGCGGCGCTCCAGAAAAGAAATGGTGTCGTGCGCTACGGCGTCTACGTTGATCAGCAGCAGTGCGGGCGCCTCCGTACGGCTGGACATCGCCCGCAGCAAAGCTGTCCCGATGCCCAGCCGGCGGTATGCTTCCGCTACTGCTAGTTGCGCAATAGCTCCGTTCTTTGGGTAAAGCACGGCGTAGCCCACTAATTCCTGCCCAGTTGTCTGTGCCTCCAGTATGAGGGTGGTGTCTATACTTCGTTTTATAGCTTGTGGCGCATTTTGCCAGGTTGGTAGCACCTCTTGCAGCGCAGCATACGCCTGCCAGTCGGGTATAGCGGCTTCGACTATCGTGATGGCTTCAGGTGGGGGTACCTGGAACAGCAGTTCATTCTTTAACCCGCGGAAGCAGTCGAGGGAACGGGTAATGTGGAAACCGGTATGCTGGTAACTTTTCAGCGCCGGCGCATTCTCTTGGATCACCTCCAACAGGCATTGCTCCACCCCACTCTCGCGCAGTTTGGGCAATAAGAATTGGTACAGTTGCTGCGTAATATGCTGCCCCCGGAAAGCAGGTATAACACCAGTACCTGCATTATAGGCGGTGGGCTTGCCCTGCCACTCTCCCAGCCCGGTAAGGATAAACCCCACCATCTGCTCGCCCGCGAAAGCTGCCACACAGAACGAAGGCGTGATGCCCTCCCGCGTTACTTTGGCCTGAAACTGTTCCCAACTGAGCTGAATGGGCACTACATAATCAGCAAAAGCAGCTATAAAGGTCTGGTGCAACTGCGGCAGTTGCTTTTCGGAAAGGAAGGAGAAGGTAACTTCTTTCATAGTTTACATCAAGTAGTCAAGGTAAATGCGGCTAGTAGAATAAAGATAGCTATACGGTACAAGCATTAAACTACTGCTGCTTTGCCATACTTTCTGAGCGCTACTGTTATACTTTTGGATTACAAGCAAGCTATTCCAGCATACGTTTATACTTACAGGCAACCGGGTGTAACGTTTTTGCTGTTCTATCCTAAACCAAGTTTTTTCCGGTAAAGGCAGCCGGCCCCAACAGCCAGCAAACTTGCTGCAATTGTAAGCCATACTTTATATAATAACGCTGCATCAGCTAACATGTACACAGCCAGCAGCATCGTGATGGTCAGGAGCAGCCAGGCCACAGGATAGTAACGCACCTGCATCACTCGCCGGTACTCTTTGAGCAGGTAAGCGGCGTAACCCATGTACATGAGCGCGGCAAAAGTAGTAAAAGCCGCCGCCTGTATGCCATAGATCGGCACCAAAATCAAGTTAAGCACAATATTTCCGACGCCCGCTACAGTGGAGATCTTCCAGAGCACCTTTGTTTGCTCGCGGTATACCAACAGGTTGACAGCAGCCAGGTACATCGGGCGGTAATTATACCCCATCAGGATGATAATGGCCAGCGGGTATGCCTGTTGCAACTCCCTGTTGCTGATCAGCAGCAGGAAAATTTCCCGCAGCCATAGGCCAACCAGGAAGGAACCCAGTAGAAAGAGCAGCTGTAGTGCAAACGTCATCTGGCGGGCCTGCAGTGCTCCCGCTTTTGCGCGGGCCTCGGCATAGAACTGCATATAAAACGGAGAGGCAGCCTGCACCACCGCATCTGATGCGGCCGAGAAGTATAAGCCAAAGCTGGAAGCAATGTTGTAAAAGCCGATACGTGGCACTGGCACCCGCAGCACATCCATCACCAGTTTATCAGAACTATCCAGCATGAAAAAGGAGAACTGGTGCGGAATAACTGGCAGTGACACCCGCAGCGAGTGCCGGATACGCTCCCATTTAAACCGGAAAATAGGCCACATCTGCTCGTTTAAGTAAAGGGCTTTGGCATAAAGCAAAAAACCGAGCAACGCCCCGGCAAAGGAGGCCCAAAACCATCCCATATAGCCCATGTGCAGGTATACGATCGTAAAAACATTGCCCCCCACAGTTACAAGGCTTACCGCAAAGGTGCGCAAGGCTACCGGCAGCGGCCGCTGCTGCATCTGGTAGTATAAAAAAGCGGGCATCTGGGTGCTCGAGAAAAAAGCAGCCGGTATTACATGCAGCAGCACGATGGCCCAGCGGTGCTGGGCGGCTGATTCCGGGACGCTGGCATAAAGCACTGCACCCAGCAGCAGCCCATATACCAGCGCCCACAGCAAAAGGAAGCCTTGCAACTGCCGCCAGATATACTTGTAGCGCGTGGGGTAGCGGGCATAACTCCGCACCATTACTACTGACAGCCCCAGCGACTGCAGCATGCTTAGGGCGCCTACGTATGCCGTTACCACCCCGGCCACACCATAATCAGCAGCCGTAACATACCGGGTTATCAGGGGGAGTGCCAGTATGCCGGCAACCCGCGGCACCTGTGCCGCCAGGCCATAAATGGCCGCATGAGAGAGGAGTTTCCGAAGCATCAACCAAAAGTATACTTTAATTTTCAGCCTGCCGCATGCTGTAAATCAATTTCATGGATACTTCTTCGGTAGCATTTTCAGCCGTAACAGCACCAAAACGGCATATTGCATGTTGCCATACCAGTACAATTAAAGGCTTGAAAAGCAAAAGCCTAAAAAATTAGTATATTTGTTAATTAACTTAATAGAAAACAAGAATTAGCTTAGCTAATATAAGGAGATATAAAAGTGGGATGTAATTCATGTTCTAGTGGCGGATGCAGTACCGGCGTAAGCGGCTGCAAAAGCAACGGCGGGTGCAGCACAGGAGGCTGTAACCGTTTAAATGTGTTCGACTGGCTCAGCGATATGGAGCTACCAACGTCGTTTGAGGAGTTTGATATTGTTGAAGTACGGTTTAAGGGAGGACGCAAAGACTTCTTCCGCAACATAAACAGAATAGACCTGACTACTGGCGATGCTGTGGTGGTGGATGTGCCCAATGGCCACCACATCGGGTTTGTGTCGCTAAAGGGAGAGTTGGTGCGCCTGCAGATGCTCAAGAAGAAGGTAGATAATAATGAGGAGATCCGCACGATTTACCGCATTGCGACCGAGCGTGACATGGAAAAGCTGAACGAAGTCCGCGACCTGGAGGGCGGCACCATGTACCGTGGCCGGGAAATCATTCAACTGCTTGGCCTTAAGATGAAGCTGTCGGATGTAGAATACCAGGCTGATAAGTCGAAAGCTACGTTTTACTATTCTGCCGACGACCGCGTAGACTTCCGGGATCTGATCAAGAAACTGGCCGAAGAATTTAAAGTGCGCATCGAGATGCGCCAGATCAGCCTGCGCCACGAGGCCGGCCGCCTGGGCGGCATCGGCTCCTGCGGCCGCGAACTGTGCTGCTCTACCTGGCTCACCGATTTCAAGAGCGTGTCTACCACGGCCGCGCGTTATCAGAACCTGTCGCTGAACCCCAGTAAGCTGAGCGGCCAGTGCGGCCGCCTGAAATGCTGCCTCAACTATGAATTGGAGACCTACATGATGGCCCTGAAGGATATCCCAACCGTAAGCCGGCCGCTGCAGACACGTCAAGGGGATGCCATTCTTCAGAAAACAGATATTTTTAAGAAAATGATGTGGTTCGGCTACCGCGGTGACAATAACTGGTACCCGGTGCCGGTAGCGCGCGTGCAGGAGATACAGGAGGAGAACGCCAAGGGCAATGTAGTGGAAATGCTGCTGGCCGAGGCACCTGAAGAGCCGAAGCAAAACGAGTTTGTGGCACAGGTAGAAGGTAACCTGGAGCGCCTGGATGACAAGTATACTGCCAAAAAGAAGAAAAAGAAGAAAAAGAAACGTCCGGAAGGAGCCGCCGCTACCCCGCAGGACCAGCAAGCACGGCCATTGACAGCAGCAGCCCCGAGGCAGGAAAACCGCCAGGAGCCAAGCGCAGGCGATGGTGCTCAGAAACCCCGCCGGCAGAAGCCTTTTAAGAACAGAAACAAAGGGCCGCGCGAAGGAGGTGAACCGGGTGAGGCAAACATAAAAGAACGACGCGATGGCAACCGGCCGCCCCGGGAGCGCAAAGAAGGTGCTGCACCGCACCGGCAAGTACCGGCCCCTACGCCGCAGGCTGGCGCTGCACCACAGCAGGAGGCACAGGACCAATCGCAGAAAAAGCGCTCCAGAAAACCTTTCAGAGGCAGAAAACCGGATCAGAATAAACCACCGCGTACCGATGCATAAAAAGCTGGTTTTGTTTGCAGCAGCCCTTGTGCTGCTGCTCACGGGCTGTGACCCCAACAGGGTGTATGAACAGAATGTAGATTTTGCCGAAGGAAACTGGGCCATAGATAATGCGCCGGTGTTCTCTTTCGAAATAAACGATACCACGCAGGCCTACAATGTGTACTTTAATGTGCGCTATAGCCTACAGTATGAGTTTTACAACCTATACTTGCGCCACCAACTGGTAGGGCCCGACGGCGCAGTGCTGTCAGCAGACCTGCATGAGCTGCTGCTGCTGGACCCAAAAACCGGAAAGCCAAGCGGCAAAGGCTCTTCGGATGTATATGACTTGCAAACGCTAGTACTTAAAGGCGTGACCTTCCCTAAAGTAGGCACCTATAAGCTTCGGCTCACGCAATACATGCGCCGCGACCCGCTGCCCCATGTGCAGGCAATAGGCGTACGTGTTGCCAAAGTAGTGGCCCCCTGAAACTAAAGCTATCTAAAATCTATAAAGCCTCCTGCATGCGTGTTGCCGGAGGCTTTTTTTATCCTTTTCTATCGCTTACAGCCACTATCCTGCTCCTGCTGCCTGCACGGCAGCTCGCCGGAAGCAACTTAACTCGCACTCTGCAAGTATTAATAGCACTCTAGCCCAATGCACCCTACCACAATGAAAAGCTTCCTTCTAACTCTGGGAATTATACTTACTATCTGCTCCTTTCTCCCGTTGATCAAATCGCCGAAGTGGTGGATACGGATACTTGATTTTCCGCGCCTACATGTAGCTATTTTACTTACCCTTACCCTGGTTGCCTTTATGGCCATGTATGGGCTGCACGGAAAAGCAGAAATTGTTGTGGCTATACTTTGGCTGCTGGCTATACTTAACGAGGTGCGGTACACGATCCATTTTACACCACTGGTTAAAGTGCAGGCCCTTCGAACAACCCAGCAACAGCCTGCTCATGCCTTTACGCTGATGATTGCGAATGTACGCATGGTGAATACCAGGTATAAACAGTTTCTGGAGCGGGTGCAGCAGCTAGACCCTGATATGCTGCTGATGAATGAGCCCGGCCTGGATTGGTACGCAAACGTGAAGCAGGAGCTGAGCGCACGCTTTCCTTACTCCCTGCGCAAGCCGCTTAACAACACGTATGGCATGCTGTTCTGGAGTAAGTTTAAGCTGGAAGACAGCGCCATACGGTTTCTGGTAGAAGAGGATGTGCCCTCATTTTATACGACTGTCGTGCTGCCCGGCGGCAAAAAGTTTGGCTTGTATACCACACATCCTCGTCCTCCGCGCTTCCGGCAGAATACCGAAACCCGTGAGGCCGAACTGCTGCTGATTGCCAAAGAGGCAAAAAAGAACCCACTGCCCTGTGTAGTGGCCGGCGACCTGAATGATGTGGCCTGGTCCAGAACCACAGAGTTGTTCAAGGAAACCAGTATGATGCTGGACCCTCGTGTTGGACGAGGCTTTTATAACACATACAATGCTTTCATCCCGCTGTTCCGCTACCCACTGGACCATGTTTTTTATGATCCTGCTTTCCGGCTGGTTAGTCTGCGTCGTTTACCAAAGTTTGGCTCCGATCATTTTCCGATGGCAATTACACTTAACCTGGAGCCGCAGGAAGCGACCGTACAGGAGCACCCTGTAGCCGACAAAGATGACCAGGTGGAAGCAGAACAAATGATAGAGGAGGGCCTGGAAAAAGGCAGGGAGTTGAATGAAGAAAAGCAACCGGGATAACCGCAATAAAAAACCCGCCCAGAAAGCTGAGCGGGTCAAAATAGATGAATGTCGCCTTACGGCAAGTATATTCCTGTTAACTTAGATACGCTCTACGTTAATTGCATTCAATCCTTTTTTTCCATCCTTCACTTCGAAAGAAACGCGGTCATTTTCGCGGATTTCGTGGATCAGACCAGTCTGGTGCACGAAGATGTCTTGGTTAGTGTCATCAGCGACAATGAAACCGAAGCCTTTAGATACGTTGAAGAACTTTACTTTACCTGTTTTCATTATAATGAATTTTAAATAATTAAAGCAAAGTTAAACATTAACTTTGATATACATGCTACATTCTGAAAAATATTAACACTGATTCAGCCTCTCACTGGCACTATCTGCAAGGGTGTTCTGCCGCCCTATAAACGATTGTATTGCCTGCTCAGGCAACAGCCGGAACAGTGTTGATTTCCTGCCTCTAACACAGTGCTGAAGCAGGCTACCGAAATAACCCTGCCACGTATGGTTCGTATAGTTAAAACGGTCTGTTACACCAAAAAAGACAGCGCTGCCGCAAGCCGCCAGGTGTAACAGAAACGGAACAAAAAGCTCTATATGCAGCCCCTGCGGCAAAGCAAAAACGGAGCTGCACGACGAATTTAATTTTAACTATCAATCACTAAAAGAGATTACAGCTATGAAAGACGACGAAAAAAATCAGGATTCAAATCAGAATAATCAGACTCCGAACCAATCGGGTAGCTCCTCATCCAGTAGCCCGAGTTCATCCTCTGATAATGCAAGCAGCTTCGGCAGCAACAGCAACAGCAATACACTAAGCGCCAGTACCGGCTCTTCCTCTTCCAGCGATTCTGGCAGCTCCTCTAAGAGCGGCAGCAAGAACAGCGGATCAGCTTCAAGCTCCGATTCCGGCTCTAAATCATCAACTACCAAGGCTAAGTCTTCCAATTCCAAGACCCCCACAAGCAAGTCTGGCAGTTCCAGTTCTAAATCATCAGATAAGTCTTCTGATGCCACTTCCAACACCTCCAAGAACAGCAGCTCAGACTCTAATAATAAGAGCAACAGCAACCAGGATAACCAGTACAGCAGCTATGGCTCTATGAGCAGCGGCTCTGAGCAAAATTTCCAGGGTGGTTCTAACCAAGGCAACCAGGACTATAACCAGAACAGCAGCAGCAGCCAGGGCAACCAAGGTGGCTATGGCTCACAGGGAGGCTACGGTTACGGTTCGCAGAACAGCAACTACGGTGGCCAGAGCGGCTATGGTTACCAGGGCGATTATGGCTCACAGCAAGGTAACTACGGTGGCCAGGGCAGCTACGGAAGCTCCTCACAACAGGGCAACTATGGCGGCCAGAACCAAGGCTATGGTTCTTCAGGACAAAGCAGCTATGGCTCGCAGGGAAACTACGGATCAAACTCCGGTGGTTCTTCGCAAGGCGGCTACGGCAACTACAGTGGCGGCATGAGCGGCCAGGGCGGCTATGGCTCACAGGGCAGCTCCAGCGGCGGCTATAACTATGGCAACCAGGGAGGCATGGAAGGCAACCGCACCAGATACCAGGACCAGGACTACGGCGTATCGCGTGGCGGTATGCAGGGCGGCTGGCAAAACCGTGAAGGCGACATGCAGGGCGGCAACATATACGGAGGCGCTCAGGGCGGTTTCGGTACGCAGGGCGGCTCTTCGCAGGGCAACTCCCGCAACGTAGGCGGCGGCTATGGCCAGGGCGGTAACTATGGCAACTACAGTGGCGGCAATAGCAACCAGGGTGGTTATGGTTCAGGAGGCTATGGCAACTCCGGTTCCTCATCACAGGGTAACTATGGTTCTTCACAAGGAAGCTACGGATCTTCGCAAGGAGGCTATGGCTCGTCACAAGGCGGCTACGGTTCGTCTCAGGGAGGGTATGGCTCATCCCAGGGCAGCTATGGTAGCCAGCAAAGCGGTGGCGGCTATGGCGGTGGTTCCGGTTCATCCAGATCCAACTATGGTAGCCAAGGCGGCAGCAATCAAGACCGCTACGGCTCTATGGGCTATGGCTCTTCCAGAGGCATGAGCGAGTATGACAACGACAACCAGGGCTCTGCCAGAGGCTGGGATTCGCAAAGCTCTATGCAAGGCGGCTACGGCAGCCAGGGCGGTTATGGCTCCAGAGGAGGTTCTTACAACGACGAGAACCGTTCGGCGCGGTATGGCTCACAAGGCAGCGATTATGGCCAGGGAGGCTACGGCTCTTCACAAGGCGGCTATGGTGGCGCTAACTCCGGCAGAAGCCAGGGCGGCTACGGCGACAGCAATTATGGCAGCGGCATGAGCGGCGGCTACGGATATGGTTCCGGCTCCGGCAACTCAAACCAGGGCCAGCAGGACTTCTCCGGACGCTACGGCCAAAGCGGTTATAGCGAAGGCGGCTACGGCCAAGGCGGACGTGGCGGCGACCAGAGCCGCTATGGCTCTATGGACAGCGGCACATCGTATTACAGCGACAACCGTGGTTCCAGCTCCCGTGAGAACTTCCGCAACCAGGGAGGTTCCTCTTCCTCTAACAATGACTCCGGTTATGAAAGCCGTCGTAGCGACCGCTACCGTAACATGGGCAGAGACTAGTATAGACGCTACGTAAGTAGTTAAAAAGGCCACTCCTGATCGGGAGTGGCCTTTTTATGTTTTTATAGGCTGGTTTATACTACTACCACCTATACAAAGCAGTCTTTAAAATCGGTTACAAACTGCTGGAAAGTATGCGGTTGCCGTCCGGTGAGTTGCTGCACCGTGTCTGTTACCGTATTGGAGTAGCCAGCGCGTGCCACGCCGTATAACTCCAGCAACGCGTTTGCCATCCACTCCGGCACACCCTGGTTCAGCATTCCACTTCTGGCAGCCTCTTCTGGCATATCCACAAAAGTTACCGGCTTGCCTATTACTTCACTTAGCACCTGCGCAGCCTCCTGATTCGAGAGCGCCTCCGGCCCTGTCAGTTCATATACTTTCCCTTCATGGCCGGTGCCCGTCAGGGTTTCCACTGCAACAGCTGCAATATCGCGCACATCAATATAACCGATCTTACCAGTACCAGTAGGTTGGTAGAACTTCCCCTCCTGTTGTATGCTGGGAGCATTGTAGTTGATAAAATTCTGCATAAAGCTCGACGGCCTCAGAAAAGTATAGGCAATGCCGCTGTCTTCAATGTATTTCTCGATCTCGCGATGCCAGCGGCCAAGCATGATGCCGGGCTCCGATTCAGCACCCATTGCCGAGAGCTTCACAATATGTTGTATCCCTTGTTTCTTGGCCTCATCTACCAGCGTTTTGGCCATTGCCACCTGATCTTGTGCAAATGGGGTGACCAAAAACATTTTATCAGCGTGGGTAAACGCAGCGTGCAGCGACTCCCGCTGCTCAAAGTTCATCTCCACCACCTCTACATTGGGCAACCGCTTCAGGT
Organism: Pontibacter chitinilyticus; assembly: GCF_039748935.1. Classification (NCBI taxonomy): domain Bacteria; kingdom Pseudomonadati; phylum Bacteroidota; class Cytophagia; order Cytophagales; family Hymenobacteraceae; genus Pontibacter; species Pontibacter chitinilyticus. Next base: position 75,751 of record NZ_JBDIZJ010000003.1, on the reverse strand, counting down.
TTTCGCCTTTGATTATAGAATGTACGCCTGCCCGAACGCGCAGGTCATCCACCATAGCAAGTTGAATAACAACTTCCTTTCCAACGGTGCCGGTGGCGCCCGTTACCAAAATCGTTTTGTGCATAGCTTTATTTATTTCGGATTATACCTTCTACTACGGCAACGGCAGGTGTTGGATGGACCGGCTGCCAAGATATATCAAAAGTGGCGGTTATGCTTCTTCCGCTGCAGCGTAACCAAATATAGGTTGCCCTTTTCATTGGTAATTAGCAGGGAGTCCGGGCTGAGGTATAAAACGGCCTCTGCCAGCCCGGTGCGGCCCAGCGGCAGGCAGTATTTGTCACCTTGTAGGCTGATGTGCTCGCCGGCAATATCAAACAAGTATAACCGGCCGTAGCCCAGCAGAGCAAACTGGCGTTGTGAAGGCGCGATGTCCGCAGCGGTTACAGGCGATTGTAGCCGAAGCGACTCCTGCGGGGCCAGCGCGTAGCTCCCTTTTTCGGCCGGAAGCGCATACCGGGTAGTGGTACGGGCACGTAACGCGCGGCTTTTGGTGAACAGGTACAGCGAGTCGTGTGCGTAGAAGGCGGCCTCCAGATCATAGCGGCGGTCTTTCAGAGGTGGTGGAAATGCGGCTTGATCGGCAAAGCGGAAACGGATGGTATCGGGTGAGGCTGCTTGCCCAGTCGGTACCCGAAAGACCTGCAGGTTTTTACGGGCATTGGCGTTGTTACCGAAATCGCCTATATATAAGTTCCCCTGCCTGTCCTGCGCCAGATCTTCCCAATCAGTATTGGGCAGCGGCAATAGCACCTGCTGCAGCAACTTGCCTTTCAGGTTAAACAAGTATAAAGCAGGCGGAGTGCCGCTGTCTCCATGCGTCCAAAAAGTGCTGTCGGAGGCGCGGGCAAGCCCCGAGCTTTCCGGTATGCGGTAATCCAAGCGGCCAATTTTCTGTACCTTCACTTTATAGTCTTTCCGAAGGCGCACAAAGTCACTGTGGCGCCTGTCAGTATGGCAGCCGCAGAAGGAGGCTTGCAGGTAAACGTATAAAGTAAAAAGTTTGATCAGCATAAAAATGGCATAGACCTCCTGTATGAAGCGCTTAAGCGCAGCTTAACATAGTTCCGGTATCGCGCTTCGTAAACTACTGGTACGCGTTTGCCGCTCCTACAGGAAGTATACTTGCTTGTGCAGAAGCATAGAAGCGATCTTGCTGAATACTTTCAGTTTAGCTCTTAAGTTCTTCCGCGCTCCATTTCCCTAACTCCTTCATGGCTGCTATAGTTTGCTCCGGCTGCTCCCAATACTGGCGGCTGTACACCCGCACGTAAGGCCAGTGGCGCTGCTGCAACAGTTGCGGCAAATCGGCGTGTGCGTGGCGCACAGAAGGGTGGCTGAAGTATAAATCGTCGTCTGTTAGCACCACGCCGGCATAGTGTTGCCCCGCCACCTGCGTAAGATCGGCAAAAGGCACTTGCTGCTGCAAGGCAGGCACCTGCTGTTGCAGCAGGTCCTTCAGCAGCGGCACCCGCACGGGCATAGGTGCGTGCCGGGGCTTGTACTGGAAATACCGGCGGCTAACCTGTTGCGCATAATGCAGGTATTCTTTCAGCAGCTTTGGCCCCGGGTGCAACGTATGCGCCACCTGCAGTTGCTCTGCGCGAATACTGCTCACCACAAACACGTGCTGTTTGGCACGCGTAATGGCCACGTTCAGGCGGTTTTCGCCGCCTGCCTGGTTCAGGCTGCCGAACTGCATGGCCATGCGCCCTTTCTCATCCGGCGCATACCCCACCGACAGGATGATCACCTCCTTCTCATCGCCCTGTATATTCTCGATGTTCTTCACCAGCACCGATGGCGGAATTATCATATCCTGTGCCCTGGCCCGCTCCTCCAGCATGTCCTGCACCAGCATTTGCTGGCTATAGTTAAAGGTAATGACGCCGATATCCTCTTTTTCCTCCTCCAGCAGTTTCAGCACCAGGTACACGACACGCTCCGCCTCCGGCACATTAACGTTATCCTGCCACAGGCCATGTACTTTCATAAACTGGATGGCCGGCCGCCGCGAGTTTGCATCCTCCAACTCCGGTATCAGCTCCAGCTTCTGGTGGTAGAAGTGGCGGTTCGAAAAGTCGATCAGTTCCGGGTAGCGGCTGCGGTAGTGTTGTGTGAGCATGGTTTGGGGCAAGTATAAACTGCACAGCTGCAGCAGCGACTCCGCCGACAGTTCCTCCACGTCCTCTTCATCGGCAGCTCCCCAGCGGGTGCGGTACAGATCCGATGGCTTCAGCTGCTGCAGGTCGCCGGCAACCACTACCTGTTTGCCGCGCAGCATGGCCGGAATGCCCGTTTCAGCAAAGCACTGCGAGGCCTCATCAAAGATCACCAGGTCAAAGCATGCCTCCAGCGGCAGCACCGCCGACACTGTTTCAGGGGAAGCCAGCCAGCAGGGCACCAGGTCCAGAATCTCGGCAGCGAATAGAGAAAACAGCTTGCGCAAGGGGTAAAGGCTGCGCTTTTTGCTGACCTGCGCCTGCAGGCGGCGGTACGTCACGGCATTACCGAGGCGATTATGCTCCAGGTGCTTGTAGGTCTGCTCCCGCAACTGCGACAGCACCATCTCCTGGCTTAATTGCTGCTTCTGATGCCATAACTGCTGTAGTTCCAACTCCACCCGCTCCAGTTCCCCATTGCTGGGCATGCGCAACTCCGGGTGCTGCGCCTCCAGTTCGTGCAACCAGGCTAAGTATAGGCTATTCAGGAACAGCTGCTCTCCCTCCTCCTCCGACCCGATCTGCTGGGCCACCAGTTGCAAAATAATTTCCCGCTCCGCCTCCAGAAAAGAAGCAAACAGCGTATCATACGCCACCAGTGCTTCGAAGTGCTGCGGCAATGTTTGGAGCAGTTTCCTGCTCCACTCCTTTTCTGATAGCAAGCGCTTTACCTGCGCCTCGGGCAGCCACAGCAACCATACTTTATACGTTTGCTGCGCCTCGCCTATGGTTTGGCTGAGCAGCCCCAGGTGTTGCGGCAGGTTTACCAGCTGCAGGAGCTTTTCATGCAGCACTTTGTCGCGGTGCAGTTGCCGAAGCAGTTTTTGCGCCGCCAGGGCATGTTCTACCGTCTCCAGTTGCTGCAGTATTTTCCCAGTTGCCTGCGACGGCTTCAGGTTATACTTGATACTGGCATTTAGGCGCTGCATCAGCTCCTCTGCCTGCTGCCGTACCTCCAGGCGCTGCAGCAGCCAGGCCACATTCGCCTCCGTCAGCTCCCAGTTATAGCGGGCCAGCGCCTGCTTCAGCACTTTCTTCTCCGGCGAAAAATGCCACGTAAGGCTCCCCAACAGCTGATCTTGCTGCGTTGCATATGCCTGGATGGCCTTTCTGACGCCTGCCAGTTCTGCCACAGGAATTGTTGTATCCGGCTCCAGGGTAGCGCTGTAGAGCGCGCATAAGCTTTTTACCTGTTGCTGTAGTTCGGGCATTTTCGCCTGTGCCTGCCGCAAGGTGTGTAGTGTGGGCAGTACCTGGGGCAGTTGCAAAAGCCGCTGCAGCTCGACCATAGCGGGCAATGCCGCCGTGTAGCGGGGTAGCTCATTCAGCGAAAAAGGATAACCGCTCAGCTCGTTGATACTTTGCTGTAGCTGCTTGTATTGCGACGGGAGTTCCTGTATCGTTTCTTCAAGCTGCTGCCGCTGTGGCCAGCCAAAGCCTTTCATGCTGCGCCGTTCGCGCCACACAAAATCATGATGCTCGAAGGTGATGGCCTGCTGCAGGTAATGGCGCAGGCGCGGCAGAAACTCGCCTACCGTATCGGCAGTAAAGTAGCGGAAGGCAGCAGAAAGGGGCAGGTGCGGTTCCTGCACCTTACTACGCAGGTATAACTCCTTCGGCGACCAGCCGCAGCGGCTGGCATCGAACAGCGCCTGCTTGAAAGCCGCAAGCCGGGCGGTGCAGCGGTTAAGGCCGCGGCCCACCTCCAGAAAAGTGCGGTCAGTGTAGATGCTGTTGAGCGCCAGGTTCTGCTTTTTATAAGTGTCGAGTTGCTCTATCTGGTGCAGCAGCTGCGCGTAAACCGGCTTTAGGTCGGCGTTGATGTCGTGCACCAGCCCGGCGAACGCGCCAAAGCCCTGCTGCGCCAGGCGCTGGTACACCACGTCTAGGGCGGCCCGCTTTTGGCTCACCACCAGCACCTTTTTGCCCCGCGCCGTAAAGTCCGACACCAGGTTGCAGATGAGCTGCGACTTGCCAGTGCCCGGCGGCCCCTGCACTACCACGGAGCGGCCCTGCTTTACGGCTTGCAGCGCCGCTTCCTGCGCCGCATCCAGGGCAAAGGCCGTGTAGGTGTGTTGCGCCTGCGTGCCCGCGTTATCGGTTATACTTGCTTCGGAAGTATAAAACAGGTCTTCCATTTCCTGCAGGTCGTCGCGCTGCAGCAGGGCATCGTAGTCGTTGAGCAGGTAAGAGGCTGCCTGCGGGAAAATGCCCAGCACCGCCTCCGGCGCCAGCTGCAGCTGCCCCGGCTTCAGGCCGGCCTCGTAATCAGCTTTTTTATAGTCACGGAAAGGCTGGAGCTTGTCGGCAAAGAATTCACGGCCAACATTTATACTTAGCTGATGCGTTTTGAGCAGTTCGTATACTTGCGTGCGAAACTCCAATGGCTGCTGAGGCAGCGTACTCAGGTCAAGTTCCGTCAGCTCCTCAGCCAGTGGTGTGCCCATGTAGTGCGCATAGGCCAGCAGAAAACTCTGGTTAAACTGCGGCGGTTGCGATGCATCCGGCACCATCTCCCACTCCTGCGCAGCATTTACCTGCAGCTGCACCGGGAAGAACAGCAGCGGACAGCGGACTGCCGTGCCATCTGAAAATTTACCCTGCACAAAGGGCCAGCCCAGATATAACTCGCGGCTGCCCCGTTCCTCCAATATTATTTCGGCCTTGCGCCGGATGTAGCGCAGCCGCTGGCTAATGGCAGCAACCGGCGTATGGCGGCTGTCGGCATACGGGCTTAGCGGCACTTTCTTTTTGCCTGACAGCAGCTGCTCGATCAGGGTAAAAGCTGGCTTGCTGTTGATAAAATCAAGCGACTCCACATCCAGGTGCATCTCCCGCGACAGGCGCAGCAAAACCAGGGCCCGGTTGCCGGAGCCAAGGTTCAGAAGTCTGCGTCGGTAGTTCTTAAGGATGTTTTTCATAGCTAACTGCCCCGTTAACGAAGAATCACGGATGAAAGTCTTTCAAAAAAGTTGCAAGTTAAGCGGAAATGGGTTGAGATGGAAGGGAAAGTACAGGGAGAGGTGGTATATTACAGGAGCAACCCCATGGGTTTACACTACCACAGCTCCCTTTTCGCAACTTTTCTGCCCAGCAGGTGCTATACCAAGTATGCAGGAGAAACACGATATGCCTTCTTCCCCGAAACCGAAACTGCCTGTTGTAGAGCAAATCTCTTCCGGGGGTGTGGCTTACCGCGTCACGGGCACTTCGGTTATGGAGGTGGCGCTCATTTCAGTAGGACCGCAGGGCCGCTGGCAGCTGCCAAAAGGGTTGGTGAATGCAGGCGAAGCGCCCGAAGTAACGGCAGTGCGTGAGGTGCGGGAAGAGGCAGGCATCAATACCCGGCTACTGCAAAAACTGGACACTATTGAGTACTGGTATGTAGGCGATAAAGGAAAGCAGCGGGTGCGGTTTCATAAGCTGGTGCATTTTTACCTGCTGGCGTACGAATCAGGCGAGGTAAGCAACCACGATTGGGAGGTAAACGAGGCCCGCTGGATACCGTTGCAGGAGGCGCTTTCGCTGCTCTCCTTTAAAAGTGAAAAGCAGGTGCTGGAGAAGGCGCAAAAACTCCTTTCTGTTTAATCTATAACCCTGGTGCCATCTCCGGCCCTGGCAGGTGCCAGAGACAAGTATGAGCGGCTTTCTTTATGATTTGGTACCTGCTTTTTTGTAACTTCATCCGGCTCCTGCTGCTCAGTAGCGACGCTCATCACATACTCCAACTATAAAATTTATGGCTACAGATTTCTCCAGCAAATCCACTGTGCACGAAATACGGGAGCGGTTTGATCAGGACGTTGAGCGATTCGCCAACCTGGAAACAGGCCAGCTGACGACGCTTGATGCGCCGCTCACGTTAGAGCTGATCACAGATGCAGCCAAGTATACGAACCCAGCTGCTACCACCTTGCTGGATATTGGCTGCGGCGCTGGTAACTATACCCTGAAAATGCTTTTTAAGCTTCCGCACCTTAGCTGCACTTTAATCGACTTGAGCCAGCCTATGCTCGACAGGGCCAGAGAACGAGTAGCAGCCGAAACGAAAGGCGAAGTGCTAACACGCCAGTCAGACATCCGCGAAATAGAACTAGGTGCTGCCCAGTATGACATCGTGCTGGCTGGGGCCGTGTTGCATCACTTGCGGGAAGAGCAGGAATGGGAACAGGTCTTCCGGAAGATCTACAAAGCGCTGAAGCCGGGCGGCAGCTTCTGGATCTCGGACCTGGTGGTGCAGGAGTTGGAGGCAGTAACCGCTTTATTCTGGAACAAGTATGGCGCGTACCTGGAGCAACTGGGCGGAGCAGCTTTTAAGGAAAAAGTGCTGGCCTACATCGATAAGGAAGACACCCCCCGGTCGGCTACCTTTCAGCTGGAGCTAATGAAAAAGGTCGGCTTCACGAAAGTAGAAGTACTGCACAAAAACCTCTGCTTCGCGGCGTTTGGCGGCGTGAAGTAAGTATAACTGAATTGTGATTGATGCTAAAACTGAATAGAAACAGCTATTTCTTCAAACTCATTATAGCTTGCCTTATTTCGGTTTGGATAGGATGGCTAATAAAAGACTTAAATTTTGTAGTGTTCTTAGCAGTTTTAGTTCTTACTGCTGTGAGTTTGGGTCTTACTATTTTATGGGGAGCTTTCGACCTTATTAATAGATCTACTGCTTTCAAATATCCAGGCGGAGTATTGCTCTCTCTATGCATTATTATTTATTCTTCCTCAGCATTTCATCAAATAGATAACAGGAAAAAACGACATGATGCAGAGCAGATAGTATTGAAGTTGAACAGGTATAAATTAAAGCATGGCCAATACCCAGCTTGCCTTGAGGCTATATCGTTAAAAACGTCCGTACCAGATATTAGCTATTGGACGGACTCAACACATCAAATTCTTGAACTCAGCTATTCCACAAGCGATTGGCATACAGTTTTCTATGACAGTAAGAATGATTGTCGGTCTAAAATGGGAAGATAAAGAATTTAAAACCACTGCTTGGCGGCGTGAAGTAGCATTCCTTACGCCTGGCTTATACTTGCTATCGTTCCTTTCTATAAAATTCCGAAAACCAAGTTGCTCTGTTTCTCCTATAAGGAAGTGTTACCTTTAGGATAGAAAACATTTTATACTTACGCAGCAAAATATGAAAGTAGGATTTATAGGATTAGGCCTGATGGGCAGCCGCATGGCCGCTAATTTACAGAAAGCCGGACACGAGTTGGTGGTGTATAACCGCACGCAGGAGAAGGCGGACGAGTTGGTTAGCAATGGCGCTACCCGCGCTGCTTCGCCGGAGGAGGTGGCGCAGCAGTGCCGCACCGTCATCACGATGCTCTCCACGCCGGAGGCGGTGGAGGACGTGGCGTTGGGCCACGACGGTTTTCTGAAGGCGCTGCCCGGCAACTCGCTGTGGGTGAACTGCAGCACCGTTAACCCTTCTTTTACCATTAAGATGGCGCAGCACGCTAAGAAGATGGGGCAGCGCTACCTCGACGCGCCTGTGTCAGGCACCCTTGGCCCGGCAGAGAAAGGCGAGCTGATTTTTCTGGTCGGAGGCGACGCCGCCGATGTGGAACAGGTGCAGGAGCTACTGGACGTGATGGGCAAGGAAACGGTACACGTGGGCGCACACGGACAGGGCGCGGGCATGAAGATGGCCAACAACATGATGCTGGCGCAGGCGATGGTTGCTTTTGGAGAAGCGCTGAAGCTGGGCACCTCACTGGGCATATCGGAGGAGATGCTGTGCAATACGCTGCTGGGTGGGCCGGCCGCCGCGCCCTACCTCAAACTCAAGCAGCCCAAAATCCTGAGCAGGGAGTTCTCGCCGCAGTTCCCGTTGGAGTGGACGCACAAGGATTTGCACCTGGCCAGCGTCACGGCGTATGAGCAGAACATCGCACTGCCTTCGTTGCAGGCCACCAAAGAGCTGTATGCGCAGGCCAAGCAGCAGGGCCTCGGCGAGCAGGATTTCACGGCCGTGTACCGCATGTATCGGCCAGACGGAGAGGAGAAACAAGTATAAACAAAGTATGGGAATTGAAGAGGCGCACAATGTGGCGTCTCTTTTTTGGTCTTCCGCTACGGCCTTTGCCGCAGATGTTCGCAGGTATAAAAAACAACTCGAGGCTTTTGGGAGCAGCGGCTACAGCGTGAGATAGGGCTTCAGCTTATCGTAGAGTTCCGGTTTTACCAGCTTGATTTTTTGCAGGTCTTCCAGCTTTTCGAACAGGCCGTGCTGTTCGCGGTACGCTACCAGGGCGCGGGCTACGTTCGAGGAAATGTAGGGATGTAGCTTTAGCTCGTCGGCAGTAGCGGTGTTTATGTTCAGCTGCGGCGGGGTATACGTATCAGGCACAAAGGTATACTTCTGCAGGCTGTCCACTATCTCAGGCGGTAAGCCATAGACTTCCTTCAGTTGGGCCATACTATAAAAGCCACCCAGCCCGGCTCTGTACTTCACGATGCGTGCCGACAGCTTGCTGCCGATGCCCCGAATCTGCTTGAGCTGTGTGGTATCGGCGGCGTTGATATTAAAAGGCGCAAGTATAAATTTCTCGCGTGGCGGGAAGAGTGTATTATTCCTGGGGTAAGGTGTTGGCTGCTTGCCGGCGTACGCTTCCCTCTTGCCATATTTGTCCGGCCGCTCTTCGGGTAACTGGATGTAGGGGTACAGGCGCCGAAAGGTGGAATCCGGAAAATCATAGATCTTTCCGAGCTCGGCCTTATAGGTAAAGTCGCCTACTTTGCGGCGGTAGTTGAGAATGCGTTGCGCCAGAAATCTGGGAATGCCAAACCCCTGCCATTCCGCTGCTGTCAGCTTGTTAGGATTAAACGGATGCAGCGCAACAGTCGGCACCTTTTTATATGTGCTGTATTTGTCCCGGTCCGGCTCCGGTTGACTTGCTTCCAGCTGCGCCACCAGGCTGTCCAGCGTCTGCTGATCAGTGGAGCTGCTAAAAGGATGTGCGGGAGTATAAAACGTGTTTAAAAGAAATGGTGCTGCCGTGAGCAGCACCATTATACCTATCAGCCACAAAAAACCGTTTACTTCGCCTTGTGAAAAGCCAAAGTAGCGGCGAATCCAGTGCCTGAGTTTTCTCATGCTGGTGCTTAGTGTTTAGGCACCTGGCGATCCGCCTCATCATCGTTATCGATGTAAGAATCAGGCTCCGGCCTGGGCGGTGTGCTCAGTACGCGCACAAAGAAATATATCATTAGCCCTGTTACAAGTGTCAGGGTGGTGAGCATCACAATAAGTGCAGATGTGTTCATACGTTCTTAAATCTTTCCTTCTCTAACTCTTTTCTTATAGGCGATATATACCAGCAGCGCAATGGCCAACCACACTGCTACCAGTAGTATGCGCGAGGCGTTGGTATAAAACAGCGTATGCTGCAACGTCTGGATCTGGGCCGGGTCAGTAGCGGCGGCTAGTTGGTCTTTCAAGCTGGTGTTCAGCAGCTTTTTAATAATAGAGCTATCGTCCAGCACCCAGTTGCCGGCAAATGCAGCACCCCAGTCGCCGCCTTTTGGTGTAATAAGCGAGCCGATAAATACCCACAGCAGCAACAGCGGCGTGATATACTTGATGATGAATTTGTAAATACCTGGTACGGTAATATCGGCACCGGAGGTAATCTCGCGCCAGCCTTTGTCCATCCCGAACACCCAGGCAAACAGGATCGATTCGAACAACGCAAACACAACCAGCGATACTGTTCCGGCCCAGTAATCATACTCATCAAATACGCCATACTTGAAGAACAGCACCGTTGGCATACCCAACACTAATACAATTAGGCCAAAAGACCAGGCAGCTGACTTACGGCGCCAGTTAAACTCGTCCTGTAAAAAGCCGATCCATGGCGTGCCCATCGCCAGCGAAGAGGTGATGCCGGCAAAGAACAGCAGGCCAAACCACATTAATCCTGCTACGGCACCCAGCAATGGCCCCCACTGGAAGAACAGGTAGGGTAGCGTTTTGAAGCCAAGCCCCAAGCCGCCAAACTGCACCAATTCCGTTACGCGGTCAATGCCCAGGTAACCGATGGAGATCGGAATCAGGATGGCGCCGCCCAGTACAACTTCCACAAACTCGTTCATCCAGCCAGCCGACATTGCATTCAGGGCAATATCATCTTTAGACCGCACATAAGACGCGTAGCAATGCACCGTGCCCATACCTACCGACAACGTGAAGAAGATCTGCCCGGCAGCGGCAAGCCATACATTAGGCGACCACAGCTGGTCGAAGTTGGGTGTCCAGAGGAAGTTAAGGCCTACGGAGCTGTCGTTGATGGCGCCGTTCTCACCGGCCGTAATCGTCAGGCCTTTGTAGGCCAGGAAAATACCGAACAGGATCAAGAGCGGCATACCTACTTTAGCTACGCGCTCCACACCGTCAGCCAGTCCCTGCGATAGGATAAACGTGTTGATGAGCAAGCAGAACACATAGAAAACGATCGGCTCCAGCGGGATACCCAGTGTTGATTTCCCCAGGCTGGTATAAGAGTTAAAGAAGTTGGCTACTGCGTCCTGGTCCAGGCCTTTGAACGTGCCGATAACAGAGTGCAGCATGTAGGAAAGTGTCCACGACTCAATGTAGCAGTAGTAAGCCGCTACGGCGATGTTGGTCCAGATGCCGAATACGCCAATATACTTCCAAAGGCGGTTGCGGTGCATAGTATCCACAATAAATGGCGTGGAGTGGTGTCCGAACTTGCCCCCGAAGCGGCCCATGGACCACTCAATCCAGAGCAGCGGAATGCCCATTACTAAAAAACAAACAAGATACGGGATGATGAAGGCGCCACCGCCATTCTGCACGGCCTGCACCGGAAATCGAAGAAAGTTTCCGAGCCCTACTGCATTGCCGGCCATGGCTAGTATGAGACCGACACGCGAGCCCCAGGATTCTTTGTTAGCACTCATAAATAAAGAGAGAAGTGTTTAGTTTAGTGGTTTGGTTTATATATGGATCGTGTTGGGCTAAGGTCGAAGATACAAGATAAGCAAAGCATCCGATAGCGCCATTAGAAATCAGATATTTTTAATATTTGGTCTGTGTTCCGGAACATGGCCTGCCGGTGTTACTTGCCACCCTGCTATGCTGTTTCTGCCTGCTCCGCGACCATGGCAATGCCCTGCATAAATGTGTGCGGGCGGTAGCCCAGCTCCTGCACGGCTTTGCTGATATCGAACCCGGTGCGCGCCGGCCGTTTGGCTGTTTGTGTAAACGTGGTGGCATTGGCTTTGTCTATCAGCGCCTTATCGAGGGCAAAGAAGTCAGCAACCTGCAGGGCCATGTCGTAGGGCGTCAGCATTTCGCTGCCCGAGATGTTGAAGATGCCTTCCGCATTATGCTCCGCGGCCAGCCAGCAGCCCATCGCCAGGTCCTCCGCCAAGGTAGGCGTCCGGAACTGGTCGGTAACCACTTTGATCACTTTACCGGCCTGCAGGCTATCGCGCACCCACAGCACAATGTTAGAGCGGCCATAGTCGTGCACTACGCCATACACCAGCACCGTGCGCAGGATGGTCCATTTGCAGGTGGCGTTCTTCACCAGTTCTTCTGCCAGCCGCTTGGTTTGGCCGTAAAAGTTTACCGGGTTAGCTTCTGCCTCCTCGGTGTAAGGGCCGTCCTCGCCGTCAAAAATAAAGTCGGTAGATACGTGGATCAGGTGCACGTGGTATCTTTCACACACCTCCACCAGGTATTGCACGGCATCACGGTTCAGCTTCAGCGCTTCGGCATGGTTTGTTTCACACTCGTCTACATTCGTCATGGCGGCTGTATGGATGATGTGTGTCGGGCGGAACTGGCTCACAACGGCTTCTACTTGTGCCGGGCTGGTTACATCCATACTTTGGAACGGGAGCGTCGGCAGCCATTCCGCCAGTTTATTTTCGCCGCGGCTGGAGGCCAGCACTTCTACGTCCTGCCTGGGCAGTAGCAGTTCTGCCAGCTTTTGACCCAGCAGCCCGTTAGAACCTGTAATCAGTATTTTTTTCATGTTTATTTCTTCTCCAGTGTCTGCGTGTTGTAATTGTAATCGTACTTTCTGGCGATCTTCTTTTTCTTTACCTTTTCCACGGTTACTTTCATCGGCACATCGCTGAGCGGGCGGTCGCGCCCATCTTTGGCGAGCTGCGCGATCTTATCCACCACATCCAGTCCATCCACTACCTGCCCATAAACGGTGTAGGCCTCGTCCAGCATGGGCGTGCCGTCGTGGTTCTGCACAATGTAAAACTGGGAGCCGCTGCTGGCCCGCTGCGGGTTGGCAAAATCGCCTTGCCGGGCGGCGGCCACAGCACCACGTACGTGCTTGTGGTTTGGCTTTATCTCGGCCGGAATAGTATAACCGGGGTTGCCGGTGCCGTCGTTGGTTGGGTCGGCATCTTTGGTGTTGGGGTCGCCGCCCTGTATCATAAAGCCGTCGATTACGCGGTGGAAGGTGGTACCATCGTAAAAACCTTCTTTTGCCAGCTTCAGAAAATTGGCTTTGTGCTGCGGCGTGTCGTCGAACAGCACCAGCTTAATATCACCTTGCGGCGTGGAAATAGTTACCAGCTGGTCTTTGCCTTTCGGCTTTTGAGCCAGCACGGCAGCTGGCAGCACAGCCACCAGCAGGGCAATCAGCACTAAGTTTTTCAGCAGTTTCATACTATACTTCTCTGTAAAGAATTTTCTGTTTTGCACCGGCCTTAAGCCAGGCTTTCAAAATTAAGGCTTTTTACCACTGTTTTTACTTTTTCGGCAATTTATCAAGTGCTGCTGCGGTATTGCCAATACCAACACACACGTAGGCGGTGGCTGTGGTGTTACGATGATAGCGGCTCCGGCTTGTACTTTATCTACCCGCAGCTGTACCCTCGGAGGCAATTGCAGGGTAAATTTCACATTCGGGGCAGAAAAGGTTATATTTAAGAAACTGGTAAATCAACATTTATTCATACATGAAGAAACACTTACTGACTGCAGGACTATGTTTGGCGACCTGCGGAAGCACTTTTGCCCAAACACAACCTATTTCTGTAGATGAACGCATTGATGCCGTCATTGGCCCTATAGCTGAGTTCATCTCCAGTATTATCTTTTATGAACTCCCGATAACCGACACGTTTTCGGTGCCGCTTATCTTAGTATGGCTGTTGCTGGGAGCACTTTTTTTTACCTTTTACCTGGGCTTTATCAACGTACGCGGTTTCGGGCATGCACTGGATATTGTGCGCGGCAAGTATAACCAGCCGGGTGCGCCTGGCGAGGTGTCGCACTTCCAAGCGCTGACGGCCGCCGTGTCGGGCACAGTTGGGTTGGGGAACATTGCCGGCGTAGCCATTGCTATTTCGCTTGGCGGACCAGGCGCAACGTTCTGGATGATCCTGGCGGGATTGCTGGGCATGTCGTCTAAGTTCGTGTCCTGCACACTGGGCGTGAAATACCGCGACGAGCATGCCAACGGCACCGTTTCCGGCGGACCGATGCACTACCTGAACAAAGGGCTGCGCGAGCGCGGCTTTGGAGGCGTGGGCAAGTTCCTGGCGGCTTTTTTTGCTATCATGTGCATCGGCGGCTCCATTGGCGCCGGTAATATGTTCCAGATAAATCAGGCAACGCAGCAGTTCATTGCTGTAACAGGCGGACAGGAAGCTTCCGCTTTCGGTGGCGGCAATGCGTGGCTCTTCGGTCTGATCATGGCTGTGCTGGTCGGTTTGGTTATACTTGGCGGCATGAAAAGCATTGCGCAGGTAACCGAGAAGATCGTTCCGCTGATGTGTGGCATCTACGTGGTGGCAGCGCTTATTGTGCTGGCCGTAAACGTCACGCACATCCCGGAGGCTTTTGCCGCTATTTTTAACGGCGCTTTCAACGGCAGCGCCATCGCGGGCGGCGTGGTAGGTACGATGATTCAGGGACTGCGGCGCGGCATGTTCTCCAACGAAGCAGGTATCGGTTCAGCCTCTATTGCGCACTCGGCTGTTAGAACCAATGTGCCGGTAACGGAGGGTTTCGTGGCATCGCTGGAGCCTTTTATCGACACCGTGATCGTCTGCACCATGACGGCGCTGGTGATTGTGGTGACAGGAACGTACAAGATGGACTCCGGCGATGGCATCGCGCTCACCTCGGCCTCTTTTGCCACCGTCATCAGTTGGTTCCCCATTGTGCTGGCCGCAGCCGTTATCCTGTTCGCCTTCTCCACCATGATTACTTGGTCATACTATGGCCTGAAATCCTGGACCTACCTGTTCGGCAACAACCGGGCTGCTGACATCAGCTTTAAAGTGCTGTTTTGCGCTTTCGTTATACTTGGCGCGCCTATTCAACTCAATAGCGTGGTCGCTTTTTCGGATGCAATGTTGTTTGCCATGAGCATTCCGAACCTCATCGGTTTATACATACTGGCTCCTACCGTTAAACGTGAGATGCAGGCGTTTCTGGCGTATGCCCGTTCCGATAAAAAGCAGCCGCTAACGGAAGAGGCAGTAGCTGCCGAAGCAATGGAAGTATAAGCGCCTTGAGCAAGTATAAATAAAAACAAAACAGGCCGCTGGTGTTTACCAGCGGCCTGTTTTGTTCAACGAAAGCAGCGTAGCTTATACTTCGCTGCGCGGTGTTCTTATACTTCGCAGAATGTCGCTTCCGCCTCTTTCCAAGGTGGTGTTGGCTAATGCTTCACCCAGTTCTTCGGCTGTTACGGTAGGGCCGGCAAGTGTTTCCTGCAACAGCGTTTCTCCGTCCAGGCTCACGATGCCGCCGGTAATGCTGACGCCGGTTCCTGTCAGTTTTGCCAGTGCGAAGGTTGGAATGCTGCAGCCACCTTCCATGGTACGCAGAAAGGCACGTTCGGCTAGCAGGCAAATGTGGGTTTCAGTATGGTTCAGCGCTTGTTTCAGCCCTTTCTTCAGGTCCGGGTTCAGGTTTTTGGCGCACTCTATGGCCACACTGCCTTGCCCGGCAGCCGGCACAAACTCGTCTTCCGGAAACGTATGCACGATCAGGTGGTCGTAGCCCATGCGCACTACGCCGGCGTAGGCCAGCATCAGCGCATCAAACTGTCCTTCCTCCAGCTTGCGCAGGCGCGTCTGCAGGTTACCCCGCGACTCAGCCGTTATAACATTTGGGTAGTGGCGCTTCAGCAGTGCTCTGCGGCGGGTGGAGGAGGTGCCGATCAGGGCGTTGCTATCGCGGGTGAGCTTGAAGTCCGGGTTAAATGATAAAAGCACGTCATTCACTTTCTCCCGCTCCATAAAAGCAATCAGCTGCAGGTCTGAGGGGATGGTTGATTGGACATCCTTGGCGCTGTGCACGGCAATATCAATCGTTTCCTCCCGTAATCCTACCTCTAATTCCTCCGTAAATACGCCTTTCGAGCCGATCTTTGCCAGCGATTTATCCAGCACCTGATCACCTTTTGTACTGATAATGACCAGCTCTGTTTTATACCCGGCCGTCTGCAGTTTGTCGGCTACGGCCTCTGCCTGCCACAAAGCCAGCTTGCTGCCACGGGTACCAATGCGGATACTTTTATCTTTTAAGCTTATGTTCTGTTGCATGAAATTTCTGTTTAACCTGTTGAATCGTTACAAGCTTAATGATTAGGAACCATCCACCGAGCAACAATCAACAATTTCAATTTGTGCCGCGCAAATAGCCGGCTATCTGTATAGAACTATCAACAAATACCATCTTCGGGTTAGCATTCCGTTCGATGTGGTAGTGCGCCTGGTTCAACTCTTCGGCCAGCTGCCCGGCATTGGCATCCGTAATCACCTTCGAGAACTTCTGCACAAAGTCCAGTTCGGCAGGCGGCAAAAACGTGATGAGTGCGGCATCGACGCCATACAGCATCACTTTGCGGAACAGGTTGAGCGCGTAAAGCAGGAAGTTTTTCTGATTCTCACGCCCCAGCGTCTGGAACTTCTCGCTCATGTCGATTACCTCACCAAACTTATAACTATAGCAGTAACGCATCCATTCCAGGAAGAACGTAAAATAATCGCTGCTGATCTCGGACGTGAGTTTGGCAGCGGCATTCAGGTTGCCCTCGGCCAGTTGCGCGATCTGGTACGCGGCGTCTTCATCGGTTTTGTAGGTTTGCTGCAAATATAACATCACCTCCTGCTCCGTAAAGCTCCGCACCTGCACGATCTGCGTGCGCGAGGTAATGGTCGCCAGCAGCTTTTCCGCCGATTGTGACACCAGCAGGAACAGCGTTTTAGCGGGCGGCTCTTCCAGCAACTTCAGCAGGGCGTTGGCGGCGGCAGGGTGCATCAGTTCAGGCAGCCACACGACTACGATCTTGTAATCGCCCTCAAAGGCCTTCAGCGACACCAGCTTCACCAGTTGACGGCTTTCTTCTTTTGAGATCATCCCCTGCTTGTTCTCTGCGCCAATGTACTGCATCCATTCGTTTAGGCCTTGGTAGGGGCTGGCAAGTATAAACTCGCGCCACTCGCCCAAAAATTTCTGGCTCAACGCCTCCTTGCTCACCGACTTGGTGGTGGTTACCGGCAGCACGAAGTTAAAATCCGGGTGCACCAACCGGTTCATTTTCACGCAGCTATTGCATGTTCCACATGAATCATCCGCTTGCTTGTCTTCGCAGTTGATGTATGTAGCATAGGCCAGCGCCAGCGCCAGGTTCGCGCTCCCATCCTGCCCCAGAAACAGCTGCGCGTGCGCCACATGGTTCTGCTGCACCGACTTTAGCAGCAGCTGTTTGGTTTCGTGGTGACCGATGATCTGAGAGAACTGCACTTGGTTGAATTAGGAATAACCGATTGTTGAATAATTGAATACTTTTTAACTATTTAAGGTCTACACCGATGCAGATTATGCCAGCAAACGCTTTACAGGGCAGCTATAGTAAAAACAGCAGCACGGAAGCGGGTTATTTTACCTACTGTCTCCATTCTTAAGCGGGTGCCGGAAAAGCACGCTGCTAAAAAGTATGGCAAACAGCGAATAGACAGCTCCTGCCACCCACAAACTTGTGAAACCGGGGTTAGCAACAGCTCCTTTTAGGAGCGCAAGTCCGCCAACAACAAAATGGGTAACGTTGGCTATGGCAACAGGCCGGCTATATATACCACCTATAAGATTTCCTTTAGCCATCCAATTGAGCATGGCAAAAGCAAAGTATAGCGCTCCTAAAACCTGAAGTATAAGCGGCAGCAAAGCTGTCGGGCTTACATCAAAATAGCCCAGTATTTCATCAGGCAGAAAAGTCAGGCCTATTCCTGTTAAGGCCATTACTCCCGCACTGGCGCTCATTAACAGTTTTGTGCGCATCTTATTTCTTTCAGCAATGTAAGCATTATGCCCTTTAATAATTAACTTTTCTCCCAGACCCTGTACTGCTGTGTCTGCTCAAATATGGTGGCCAGGATATCTTTCTCCATCGTGTTGAAAGCGATCTGGCGGCGCTCCATTACTTTTTCGGCCACCTCGTATACTTTGCGCAACTGGTACGTTTCGAAGCCTGCATTGCCGCCCCAGCTAAACGAAGGTATAAAGTTACGCGGAAATCCAGACCCGAAAATGTTGGCGCTCACGCCTACCACGGTGCCCGTATTAAACATGGTGTTGATGCCGCACTTGCTGTGGTCGCCCATGATGAGGCCGCAGAACTGGCGCCCGGTGCTTTTAAAGCCGCCTTTGGCATAGTTCCATATCTTCACCTCGGCATAGTTGTTCTTCAGGTTAGAGGTGTTGGTGTCGGCTCCTAAGTTGCACCACTCGCCCAGCACCGAGTTGCCCAGAAAACCTTCGTGCCCTTTGCCAGAGTAGCCGAAGATAACGGAATTGCTTACCTCTCCTCCTATTTTGCAGAAAGGACCGATGGTGGTATCAGGGCGCATTTTGCCTCCCATGTTTATCACAGACCCTTCGCCGAGCGCAAAAGGTCCTTTTATCAGCGCGCCTTCCTGCACTTCTGCATCCCGGCCGATGTAGATCGGCCCGTTCTCAGCGTTCAGCACAGCCGCCCGTATCTTCGCTCCTTCTTCTATAAAGATATTTTCTTCGCCATACACCGCCGTATACTTGTCGTTAACCGGCTGGCTCTGCCGTCCTTTCGTGATCAGCGCAAAGTCGCTGCGGATCTGCGCTCCGTTTTGCACAAAAATATCCCATACATCCCGCACCATAGTGCAGCTGTCGCATGTATAGTTTTTAGCGGTAGTTTGCAGCGCCAGATGGGTGATGTCATGCAGTTCCAGGTTGTCGCCGTTCACAGCAACAAGCATCTCCTGGTAAAAAAGCGCTTCGCCCAGCTTCAGGTTACGGATAGCGGCAACCAGCTGCTCGTCGGGGCACACGGCGCCGTTGATGTAGAGGGCATGCGTGCCATAGTCTACCGGAAACTTTTGCTGCAGGTAAGGCTGCGTCAGGCAGAAAACAGCTTCGCCCATCCACTGGCGCCACTTCTCCGAAATGGTAAGAATGCCTATGCGGATTTCGGCCACAGGACGGGTAAAGGTCAGGGGCAACAGGTTTTGCCGGATGCCTGGCTCATCGAAGAGGATAATGTTCATAAAGGCAAAAATAAAAAAGTCTCCCTGAACATATCAGGAAGACCTCTTTTTTGAAACGTTTTAACCGGAAAAACCGCTTATTTCTTTTGGTAACGCTGCTTGAATTTATCAATACGGCCTGCTGTATCCACGAACAGGTTTTTGCCTGTGTAGAAAGGATGTGAAGCAGAAGAAACCTCTACCTTGATCACCGGGTATTCTTTGCCGTCTTCCATGGTAATCGTCTCATCAGAGGTCATTGTAGAACGGGTGATGAATTTGTAATCACTGGAAGTATCCTGGAAAACCACCTCTCTGTACTCTGGGTGAATGCCTTGTTTCATTAGTATAAACGTTAAATAACCTTAATTTCTCTTTCGGACTGCAAATTTAATAATACTTTTGGAAAGTAAAACGCTAAGCACCAAATTATTTTACGGTTTTATGCTGCCAGCCGATAAGAATATCTTCTTAAATTTGCCTTACCACCAGCGGCACACGCCCTCTCTTGTATGACGACACCACACCACCAGAACCGGATATTAGACAAGACCCAGATCGATCAGAAGATCATACGCATGGCGTACGAGCTCTACGAGCACAATGTGGAGGAGCAGGAGCTCGTGCTGGCCGGCATCCAGCCGAACGGGTATACGCTGGCCCAGCGGCTGGCCGCGCAGCTTGAGCAGATCTCCCCGATAAAGGTGCAGCTGCTGGCTATGACCGTAGACAAAGCCGCGCCGCAGACAGTGCCGGTGGAACTGGCGCCCACGCAAACGACGCTGGAGGATAAGGTAGTGGTGGTGGTGGACGACGTGCTGAACACCGGCAAAACGCTGGCTTATACGTTAAACGCGCTGCTGCAGCACAGCCCGCGCAGGCTGGAGGTGGCCACGCTGGTAAACCGGCACCACACGCATTACCCGATTGCAGCCACTTACACCGGCTTTTCGCTGGCCACCACCATGCGCGAGCACGTGCAGGTGGTGCTGACCGAGGAGGAAGCTGGCGCTTACCTGCTGTAAATTTAATGGTTAAACGGTTATGCCAACAAGCAAGTATAAAGTAGCATTATACTGAAGTATAAAAAGTAAGTGCAAGGACTGAATTATTTTGAAGTATAACCAGGAACTGTCATACTGAAAGGTGAAAACATACTTGAGCCGATTGCCGTCCTTATACTTATAAAGCAATCCTTTACTGCACTCGTCTAAATCCGAACAACGATCCATGGAACAGCTTTGCTTTGCCACTAATAACAAACATAAACTGGCTGAAGTAAGCCGCATGCTGGAAGGCAAGTATAAATTGCTTAGCCTGCAGGACATTGGTTGCGAGGAGGAACTGCCCGAAGAGCAGGACACACTGGAGGGCAACTCGCACCAGAAAGCAGCTTATGTATGGGACAACTATAACGTGAGCTGCTTTGCCGATGACACCGGCCTAGAGGTGGAAGCGCTGGCCGGCGCACCGGGCGTATACTCTGCCCGCTATGCCGGTTCGCAACGTTCCGATACCGACAATATTAACCTGCTGCTACACAACCTTAGCAGCAAGCCTAACCGCAACGCTCGTTTCCGCACCAGCATTACGCTGCTGCTGAACGGGGAGGAGCACCAGTTTGAAGGCATTGTAAACGGCGCCATCACCTCTTCCTGGCAGGGCAACAAAGGGTTTGGCTACGACCCTGTTTTTGTACCGGAAGGCTATGCGCAGACATTCGCAGAGATGAGCGCTGACGAGAAAAACGCGATCAGCCACCGCGGCCGCGCCATCCGGAAACTGGCAGACTTTCTGAAAGCCCGGTAACATCAGGCTAAATTTATTCCATATCGCTGCGGTCTTACGGCTTAATCCTCTAATTTTGTAGCCTGAAACCATAGCTCCCCATGCCAAAGCCATTTATCGTCGGAATTACAGGAGGCAGTGCTTCAGGAAAAACTACTTTTTTGAACAGGCTGCTTCATGCGTTCGCCCCGGAAGACGTTTGCCTGATCTCGCAGGACAATTATTACAAAGCGCGTGAGCATCAGATCAAAGATCTGAACGGCATTGTGAACTTCGACCTGCCCTCCTGCATCGACGACGAAGCCTATGCGCACGACCTGCTGCGCGTGAGCCAGGGCGAAACCATTTACCGTACCGAGTATACATTCAACAACCCGAACGTAGAGCCCCGGCAGCTGGCGTTCCGGCCGGCACCTATTGTGGTGGTAGAAGGTATTTTCGTGTTTTACTTCGAGGAGATTGCCAGGCTGCTGGACCTGAAAGTATACATCGACGCCAAAGAATACATCAAACTACAGCGCCGCATTGTGCGTGATAAAGTAGAGCGCGGCTACGACCTGGATGATGTGCTGTACCGCTACACCAACCATGTGGCCCCTACTTACGAAAAGTATATCAAGCCGTATAAGAACGACGCGGATATCGTGATCCCTAACAACAACAACTTTGAGCGGGGGCTGGAGGTACTAACAACTTACCTGAACACAAAAATACAACGCTAGAAGTATGAGGCACAAATTTGCGGTTATCGGACTGGGTGTATTCGGCAATTCAATTGCCCGTACGCTCGCAGAACGCGGTGCCGAGGTGCTGGCCATCGACAACGACCAGGAGCACGTAGAAGCGATCAAAGACGAGGTTGCCTACGCCGTAGCCCTGGACTCTACGGACATACGCGCCCTGGAAGCTCAGAACGTGCAAGACATGGATGCGGTGGTAGTGGCGATTGGTGAAGACTTTGAGGCACTCCTTATTACGGCAGCCAACCTGCAGGAACTCAACATCAAGCGCGTTATTACGCGTGCCTCAAACAAGCAGCAGCGCCGCATACTTGAGAAAATGGGCGTGCAGGAGATCCTCTCGCCCGAAGGAGAAGTAGGTAAAACCGTAGCCGAACGCCTGCTACAACCCAGCATACGCACCTTCCTGCCGCTGCCTGACAACTACGAGATCGTGGAGATCAACACCCCGCGTGCCATTGCCAACAAGAGCCTTTCCAGGATCTTGCTCCGGGAGAAGTATAACATCAATATGATCACCATCAAGCGCTCTTTTGAAGAAATTCAGGACGGGAAGCCCACCCAGGTAGAGCATATTATAGGCGTACCAAAGCCTGACACCATCATATATCCTTCTGACATCCTGATACTTATTGGCAAAAAGCAGGATATCAAGCGCTTTATCGATATTAACCGTTAGAGATTTCTTTTTTTAAAGAAAAAGGCATTACATTTGTGATTAAACATGCCGTCCGCTAAAAACATATCCTGCTACTTCAGACATCTGTTGGTGTCGCTGACGCTGCTTTGGGCGCTGATGCTCAACGGGCATGAAGTAGTAGCGTATAGCGTGGCGCACCCTGCCACGGCAGAACAGACGGCAGATTCGCAGCTGGGCACTGTGCCCAAAAACGAGAAGAAAACAGTTGTCAAACAGACAGTATCGCTGGAGGCAACTACTTCTTTTATAGCTCTTAACCTGCAGCAGGCGCTAAAGCCACTGTTGCTGCCGGATTTTGCTGCCCCCACAGATGAAGCCTTGCCCGCCAGCTTTGCAATTACGGCCGGTGCCAGCTTTGTGGCGCAGCTTTTCCCCGTAACCATACAGCCCAACGCCCCTTAGGCTGTTTCCGCTATTCCCCTTTACCTCTTTAATTTTTACCCTGCGCGATAAAAATATGGCATCGCCGGAACGCCTTAGGCCCTGTTTAGAGTTGCCTTAAGGAAAGGGTATACTTCTGTTGTAATAACTTTATACTTTATACATTTTATTAACCAAAATGCGGAACAAAACCATCATCATTATCATGACAGTGATTGTATCGGCGCTCTGCCTGTACTACCTGTCGCTTTCGTTTGTGGCCCGCAGCGTGCAGAAAGACGCTGAAGCTTATGCCTCCAACGCACAAGGCATTGTAGACCCTGCCAAAAAAGAAAGTTACATCGACTCCGTATGGAAAGAGCCGGTGTTTTTGGGCATGACGTACCAGGATGTAACCGAGAAGCAGCTGGGACTGGGCCTCGACCTGAAAGGCGGCATGCACGTGGTATTAGAGGTTTCTCCGGTAGAGATCATCAAATCCATGTCGGGCAACAGCAAGGACCCGAACTTCCTGAAAGCACTGGCACGTGCACAAGACATGCAAAAGAGCAGCCAGGAGAGCTTTACCACACTGTTTGGCGAAGCATACCGCCAGATCGAGCCAAATGGCAAGTTGAGCCGTATCTTCTCGAATACTGCTAACCGCGGCAAGATCAGCTATGAGTCCAGCAACGATGAGGTGATCGCGGTAATCGACAAAGAAGTGGAAGACGCTATCGACCGCTCTTTCAACATTCTGCGTACCCGTATCGATAAATTTGGTGTGAATCAGCCGAACATACAGCGCCTGAAAGGCTCCGGCCGCATTCAGATCGAGTTGCCAGGCATTCAGAACCCTGACCGCGTGCGCAAGCTGTTGCAGGGCATGGCCAACCTGGAGTTCTGGGAAGTGTGGTCGCCGCAGGAGTATAGCCCATACTTCATGCAGCTAAACGAATACCTGAACAAAGAGCAGAAAGCCGGCAACCTGAACCTGGCATCCGGCACGCCTGCTGCTGCCACGAAAACCAACGGTGCCGACGCACTGTCTGCCGCTGCTGCTCAACCTGACAGCGCTGCCGGAGACGTACTGGCGCAGGCTGCTGCAGGCGGTGACTCTGCCGCTGTTGCTGCCGTTACACCAAAGAAAGATTCTACTGCGACACTCGACTCGCTTCAGAATGCCAATACGGGTGTGCTGGCAAGCCTGTTCACGCAAATGCCCGGCGGCTTAGGTGCCAACGTGCGCGACACAGCGAAGATCAATGACATTTTCGAACGTGCGGAAGTACGTTCTATCTTCCCTCCTAACATGAAGTTCCTGTGGAGCGTGAAGCCGATTACCGGCGAGAACAACCAGCAGTTTGTGGAGTTCTATGCCATTAAGAAAGGCCGTGGCGGCAAAGCTCCGATGGGTGGCGATGTGATCAACGATGCCCGCCAGGACTATGACCAGAACGGCCGTCCGGAAATTACAATGACCATGAGCCCGACAGGTGCCAAGAAATGGGCACGTCTGACTGGTGAGAACGTAGGCCGCCAGGTAGCGATCGTGCTCGACAACTATGTATACTCTGCACCGGTTGTGCAGGGCGAGATTACCGGTGGTAGCTCTTCTATTACAGGTAACTTCACCATCGAAGAAGCACAGGACCTTGCCAACATCCTGAAGGCTGGTAAAATGCCAGCGCCTACACGTATTGTGGAAGAGGCTGTAGTAGGTCCTTCACTCGGTCAGGAGTCTATCAACCAAGGCCTGATCTCAACACTGGCTGGCTTCCTGCTGGTCGTAATCTTTATGGTGGCTTACTACAGCCGCGGCGGATTTATTGCTGACCTGGCCCTGCTGTTCAACGTATTCTTTATCCTGGGTGTGCTGGCGCAGTTTGGTGCCGCCCTTACGCTGCCTGGTATCGCCGGTATCGTACTCACGTTGGGTATGGCCGTGGATGCGAACGTACTGATCTTTGAACGTATGCGAGAGGAAGCTGCTAAAGGCTTAAGCATGCGCGAAGTGATTAACAAAGGCTATGACCATGCGTTCATGACCATTTTCGATGCCAACGTGACCACCTTCCTGGTAGGTTTCATCCTGTACTTCTTCGGTTCCGGTCCGGTAAAAGGCTTTGCCATCACCTTGATGATCGGTATCGTGACCTCTTTCTTTACAGCTGTGTATATTTCCCGACTGTTTATTGAGGCAACGTTCAAGAACGGTAAAAAACTGTCGTTCTCCACTGCTCTGGCAGATAATATGTTCCGCAACATCAAATTTGACGTGCTGAAATGGAGAAAGCCAGCCTATATCTTCTCCACTACGATTATTGTGCTAGGCTTTGTAGCCATGGCCATAAAAGGCGGTCCTAACTTTGGTGTGGACTTTACCGGTGGCCGCTCCTACGTGGTAGGTTTTGATCAGGCTGTTCCGGCTACGGGCGTGCGTTCTGCATTGGTAGACGATTTCAAGAACGAAGGCACAGAGGTGAAAACCTTTGGCGCTGCTAACCGATTAAAAGTTACTACAAGCTGGTTGGCAAATGATGAGAGCATCGAGGCTGACGAGCAGGTAAAAACAGCGCTGATGACCGGCTTGCAGCAGTACAGTAACATGCATCCGCAGGTTCTGAGCTCCTCTAAAGTAGGCGCCAGTATTGCCGACGACATTCAGAACACAGCTTTAATTGCCTTATTCCTGGCTTTGGTAGGCATCTTTATTTACGTAATGATTCGTTTCCGCAAGTGGCAGTTCAGTTTAGGCGGTGTAGTAGCTTTGCTGCACGACGCGCTGATGATCATTGCAATCTTCTCTATCTGCGATCTATTTGGTTTATCTTTTGAAATTGACCAGGTGTTTATTGCGGCCGTGCTTACGATCATCGGTTTCTCCATCAACGATACCGTGGTGATCTTCGACCGTATCCGCGAGTATATGCACGACAACCCACGCCTGCGCGTGCGCGATGTGGTAAACCCGGCCCTGATCAGTACCTTCAGCCGTACCATTATTACCTCTTCTACCGTGTTCCTGGTGGTGCTGGTACTGTTCATCTTCGGTGGTGAAGTGCTGCGCGGCTTCTCGTTCGCGATGCTGATTGGTGTGGTATTCGGTACCTATTCTTCCCTGTTCATCGCTTCTCCGATTGTGGTAGATACCGTGAAAGACGAAGAAACAGCGCCTGTTGCCAGTGCCAAAGTAGCGCACCGCGCATAAGCCAGTTTTAAAATAAAAACAAAGAAGCCCGGGGCACTTGCTCCGGGCTTCTTTGTTTTTAAGTATAGGCAAACCTACTTTCCAATTACGCGCCCGCTAGAGTAGCACCAGGTATACTTCCTTTTTCATCGAGGTAGTAAGTGGCAGCGTTTGCCGCAAATACCCCTCAGAATGTCTTAATTACACCGCCTGAAAGTCCGGTTAATATGTTTTATTTGTTTAACTAAAACGCTGAAGATATGGCAACTGCTAAAACAACCAAAATCATTTACTGGGCATCAACAGGAATCATCTTCCTTTTTGAAGGCGTGATGCCGGCCTTAACATCTCAAACAGATCTTGCCGTGGAAGGCATCAGGCACTTGGGATACCCGGATTATTTTCGGGTGATGCTGACTGTTTTTAAAGTGGTGGGCGCTTTGGCTTTGATCTTCCCTTTTGTGAAAGGGCGGTACAAGGAGTGGGCATATGCCGGTTTCGGTATTACGATGATTTCCGCCTTTATTAGCCATGGGATGGTTGATGGCTTTAACGGGCAGACATTCTTTCCGCTATTCGTATTTGCCATTCTTGTTGTCTCCTATCTTTATTATCACAAGCTTCAGAAACTGCCCCTCCATACGCAGCAGCATTCCATACAACGTCCTTACGCTGTGTCGGGCCTGCAGCCATAATAGCATCACAAAAGAGGCAGCCATACTTGGAGCGTACCTAAACAGAAAAGTTCAGCAAGTATGATTAAGCCGAAAGGGAAACATCATACTTAACTGCAGAAAGCTTGTAAGACGATTATAAAGCAATAACCAAGTATAAAACAGAAAGGCCGGCGTTTATAGCGCCGGCCTTTCTGTTTTATACTATGTATTCAGCTTAGATGGTCACACCGTCGGCTACTACTTCAGTTACTTCCGGCACCATGCGCTTGAGCAGGTTCTCGATACCGGCTTTCAGGGTAACTGTAGCAGAAGGACAGCCACTGCAAGAGCCCTGCAAGTATACTGTTACCACGCCGTCCTTGTATGATTTGAAGGTGATGTTACCACCGTCCTGCTCTACGGCTGGGCGTACATAATTGTCCAGCAGGTCGATCACTTTTTTAGATATGTCAGAATCTTCTCCGGAGGTTTCGCCGTTTGCTTCTGCTACTTCCTGCTTCGCTACTTTAAAGCCTTCGTTAAACGCCGGACCGCCTGCTTCGATGTAGGACTTTAGAAAAGTACGAAGCTCCGGGATCAGCTTCACCCAGTCGATGCTGCTGCTCTTGGTTACGGTAACAAAGTTGCTGGCAATGAACACCCGCGAAACATAGTCGAAGTTGAACAGTTCCTGCGCCAGCGGTGAGTCCAGGGCGCTCTCCAGCGTCGGGTAGTCCACACTCTGGCCCTCTGGCAGCAGTGTTACGTTCATTACAAACTTCATGGACTCAGGGTTGGGATTGGCTTCAGCATATACCGAAACCACTTTTTCTTTATTGTCTATCATCGGATGTGTCTATTTTAGTTTAAAACTTTTTGCTTTGTCTTAAAGTTTCCAAAATTAGTCAATATTTCTGATTTGCAAACTAACACAGAGTTGTGCGGCGCCAGCTGGGTTACACGCCGGGTGGTATAAACTACCCCGAAGCATAGCTATTTAGCCCAGATAATGTAACTTTGCGCTGCAGTACATCATTTTATCCTGACGTAAGATTGCTCCTGAACATGCTAAACAACCTCCTGCTGATGGCGGAAACAGAACACGCCGTTCCTGCTTTTTTAGTTATCCCCTTCCTGATTCTTATCGGATTGATAGCAAGTGGTCCGGTGCTATTCGGCCATTTCTGGGAGCATAATTATAAGAAAATAGCCATTACCTTAGGCTTAACGGTGCTGGCCTATTATGTATTTGTGCTGCAGGACCACCACATGCCGGTGCATACCTTATTTGAGTATTTATCGTTTGCCGTACTGCTGAGTTCCCTCTACATTGCTGCCGGAGGCATCTACATTAACATCAACGCCAATGCTACTCCGCTGATGAACGTGGGCATGGTGGTGCTGGGAGCTGTACTCGCCAACTTAGTAGGCACTACGGGGGCATCCCTGTTGCTCATCCGGCCATTTATCCGCCTGAATGTGCACCGCATCAAACCCTACCAGATCATCTTCTTTATCTTTATCGTAAGTAATGCCGGTGGTTTGCTCACGCCCATGGGAGATCCGCCGCTGTTTATCGGTTTCCTGAAAGGCGTTCCGTTCTTCTGGACGCTGCAGCACCTGTTCTTCCCCTGGGTTTTTGCTATTGGCCTGCTGAGCCTTATCTTTTATATCATCGACAGCCGCAACAAAGAGTCGGACTTTACGCCGGATCCGGCCATAGTAGCCCGAAATAATGAGAAGACGGAGTTTTACATCAGCGGCAAACGAAACCTGTTCTGGCTGGCCATCATCATAGGCGCCATTTTCCTGGACCCGAACGTAATAGACGGCCTGCCGCATATTGCTTATGATGGCAGCAGGTTCTCTTTCCTGCGGGAGGTGATTCAGTTAGGCGCTGCTTTCATGTGCTACCGCTTTTCAAGCAAAACAGCACTGGCAGGCAATAAATTCAGCTTTCATCCTATTCTGGAAGTGGTGTTCCTGTTCTTCGGCATTTTCTTTACTATGATGCCGGCCCTGCAACTTTCTGCTTCTATTGCCTCTTCACCAGAATATGCAGGCTTTATAACACCAAACTTCCTTTACTGGGCCACCGGCTCCCTGTCCGGCTTCCTGGACAATGCGCCTACCTATGCCAACTTCCTGTCGCTGGGGATGGCCAAGTATAACATGGCACAGAACAGCATTGTAGAGGTGCGTCAGTTTGCCACCGGCACAGGTGCTGTAGGGCACACGACCGTCTTGTTGGAAGCTATTTCGCTGGCATCGGTGCTCTTCGGTGCGTTTACTTACATTGGCAACGGCCCTAACTTTATGGTGAAAGCCATTGCCGAGAGCGCTGGGATTAAGATGCCGTCTTTCTTCGCTTACGTGCTGCGCTACTCCATTCCTTTCCTGCTGCCGGCCCTGCTCATTATCTGGTTCCTGGTGGTACACCTGGAGCTGTTCTAAGGCTGCGCGTTCAAGTATAAAAAGGAAAGCCGCTTCTGTTGACAGAAGCGGCTTTCCTTTTTATACTTGATCTGGTTTTAGTTAACCTATGGTAGTTTATACTTTGTTTGCCTGCCGGCGCAGCAGGAAGTCGGCCAGCACCAGCGCTGCCATGGCGTCTACAATTGGAACGGCCCGGGGCAGCACACAAGGGTCATGGCGGCCTTTGCCTTTCAGGGTGATCTCTTCGCCGGCATCGTTGATGGTTTGCTGTGGCTGCAGGACGGTGGCAACGGGCTTAAAGGCGACGTTAAAGTAAATGTCCTGCCCATTGCTGATGCCCCCTTGTATACCACCCGAGTTGTTGGTGCGGGTACGGGTGTTCCCTTCCTCGTCGGTATAAAACTGGTCGTTGTGCTCGGTACCGCGCATTTTTACGCCTTCAAAGCCACTGCCATACTCAAAGCCTTTTACGGCATTTATACTTAGCATCGCCTTGCCCAGTTCTGCGTGCAGCTTATCAAAAACAGGTTCGCCCAATCCGGCCGGCACACCTTGCGCCACACAGCTTACTACACCGCCAATCGTATCCAGGCTATCGCGGGCATCTTCGATCAGGCCGATCATGCGGGCAGCGGTTTTGCCGTCGGGGCAACGCACGATGTTGGCATCAATCTGGCTCAGGTCGAGCTCGGTGTAGGGCTGTTGCACCTTTATGCTCCCCACCTGCGATACGTACGCCTGCACCGTAATGCCGTGCTGCTGCAGCAATTTCATGGCGATGGCGCCGGCGGCCACACGGGCTACCGTTTCGCGGGCTGAGCTGCGGCCGCCGCCGCGGTAGTCGCGGGTGCCATACTTGGCCGTATAAGTATAATCGGCATGCGAGGGCCGGAAAGCATGTGCAATATGGCTGTAATCGTGGCTGTGCTGGTCTTTGTTATGTACCACCAGAGTGATCGGCGTGCCCTGGGTTGTCCCTTCGAAAATACCCGAAAGTATCGTCACTTTATCTTCTTCTTTGCGGGGCGTGGTAATGGCAGACTGCCCCGGCCTGCGGCGGTCGAGAGCGTGTTGAATCTCCTCTATACTAATCTCCAGCCCGGCGGGGCATCCGTCCACAATTACACCTACAGCGGGGCCATGCGACTCGCCAAAGGTGGTGATGCGGAATATTGTTCCATAAGAATTACTCATACTTCTATTTCTTTATAAACACAAAGGCTGATACGGCGAGTAGCACCATCAGAATAATGTTGGTGTACCGCTTGATCTGATCAAAGAGGTGCAGGCTTACGAGCGCTGCATCTTCTTTCGGAATGATATTGTAAAATGGCCCCAGGTCCCGCGACAGCTCGAGGGCTTCTTCGTCCTGCAAGCCTGTGATGTGCACTGCCAGCGTCGGCTGCAGGGTGTCATATTGCGCGGTAGCAGGGTTAAAGTAAATCCATTGCAGCGCATTCTTCAGCGTGTAGTTGCCCGGTTCGCGGGGCAGCACCGTATAGCTGAAAGTTTTGGAGCCCACCACGTGCCCGCTGCGCCTGGTAAGGTCCTGCCGCACATCGGCTGGGTAAAAATCAAGGCCCGGCGGCGGTGTAGGTACCGGCGCCATAATAGCAGATAGGTTGCCTTCTCCCTCCACCTGAAACAGGTACGTAAAGCTCTTATTCACCTGCACCGTTTTCCGGGAAAGGCGCTCCTGCAGGTGATAGTCTCCTACTGGTACCACGTCGCGAAGCGGGTGTGGCGGCAGCTCCTTTACCTGCACTACCTGCTCGCGCGAGTAAAATGTTTTGTAGCCTTCCTGTCTGTCTTCGGTGAGCAGGTTCGGAGATTTGGCGATTTTATACTTGAGCATCTGCAGCGTGAGTGCCGGAAAGCGGAGCGACTCTTGGTTAATAGGGTATAGCACCGCCTCATATAACTTAAACCGCAGGTATGGCACTCCTTTTATACTTACCTTTTCCGGTGTGATCTCTGCAAAGTCAAACGTTTCTTCCCAAGCGTTAGGCTGCTTCAACTGCTTCAGAATGCCAGTCATTTGGTTTGCGAAATCATAGAAATCCAGCAGGCGCTGGTCTTCCTCAGCCAGGTAAAAGTAAAGTGTAGCCGTAACGCCCTCCCCCACAAACACTTCTTTTTTACTAGTATAAAGCGTCAGAAAGGCATTGTCCTCCTTATCTATAAACTCGGGCCGGGCTTCCGCTTCTGCATCAGGTGCCACGGGCGCTATCAGGTTGGGCAGGGCCGGCCCCTGCGGCATCGCAGCTGTCATGGGCGTTACCATAATCTTTGTACCTGCCGACTGCACCGTTTGCCCGTTTACTTTCATGGTAAAAGGCTTTAGCTCGTAGGTGCCTTCTTCCAGCGCCGCATAGTTCTGCGTGAGGGTGAGCACAGTAGTAGTAGCACTGCCTGTGATAATGGTTTTGGTAGAAGAAAATTTGCTGCTCTTTTTAAAGCCTTCTATATCCGGAAACGGGCTATACTCTTTCAGCGGCTGGTCTTGCAGCCGGATGGAGACAGTAAAATACTGGTTGATGGGCAAGGGGCTTTTTCCAAGCTCAATGGCTACTTGCTGTGCCCGGGCAGGCAACACAAGCAAAAAGCACAATGAAAGAAGTAGGAAAAGGAGCCGCATAAGTATAGGCCGCTCTGCAGCGGCATTGCATATCAGGTACAACTGGCAATTTACAAATTATAGGCGTGCCGCCATACATGCAGCGGCACTATAAATACTACCGGGCCGGCAGAAGCCTGCCATTGCTCCCGGCATAGATAAAAGGTGCCTTCCCTCTCCTGTAGGTCACTTATACTTCAAAAACCTAATATTTTTCTGATCCGCTGCAATCCGGTGGCTATCGGGCGCCCGTAGGTTGAGGTACTTTACTGAAAGTCTCTTCTGTTGCGGCTTCTGTAAAGGAGGTTTCTTTAACATACTAAACAATAGAATTATGACAGAATTAACTAA
Source organism: Pontibacter chitinilyticus (assembly GCF_039748935.1). Lineage (NCBI taxonomy): Bacteria > Pseudomonadati > Bacteroidota > Cytophagia > Cytophagales > Hymenobacteraceae > Pontibacter > Pontibacter chitinilyticus. The sequence goes on along the minus strand of NZ_JBDIZJ010000003.1, from coordinate 44,101 downwards.
GCCTGAAGAGAATGGGAGCGGCATAGGCAAATCGCTCCAGCGCCCAATGCCGCGACGCATGTTCTTCCGGTATGCCGGAGGCACAGCTGCCGCTGCCGCATTACTGCTAACAGCCTGCAACGACGACGATACGGATATTACGCCTCCTGCTGGGATGGATGGTGTTGATCTTGGCTCCGGTGATGTAGGGGTACTTAATTATGCGTATGCCCTAGAGCAGTTGGAAGCAGCCTTTTATACCGAAGTAGTCGCTAAATCTTCCGGCATATTTTCAGCGGACGAGATGAAGGTGATGTCTGACATCAAAGCACACGAAGTAGCCCACCGCGAGTTCTTTAAAGCTGCGTTAGGCAAAAAAGCTATCGCCGACCTGGAGCCTGACTTCAGCAAAATCAATTTTAATGATAAGAACAGTGTGTTGCAAACAGCTAAGACCTTCGAAGACCTCGGAGTAGCCGCCTATAACGGTGCAGGCAAACTGTTTACTGACACTGGCAACGGCCTGACTTACCTGCTCATGGGCGGTAAAATTGTATCCGTAGAAGCACGCCACGCAGCCGCCATCCACGACCTGATCAGCAGCAACGGCCGCGAATTTGGGGAGGAACTCATTGATGCAAACGGCCTGGACCGCGCCATGACACCAGAGCAGGTGCTCACAGCAGCAGGCGCTTACATCAAGACAAAAATCAACTACAGCAATCTACCTAAATAAGCCAGAGGAGGAAAAGAGACATGAATATATTTAAAATTATACAAGATATAGAGAAAGTTGACGGGGAAGTATACGACCGGCTTTCATCTCGCCGCCAGGCATTTAGCAGCTTTGGCAGTTTTGGAAAAAAAGTAGCAATTGCGGCTGTTCCGCTGGCAATGGGCACGATGTTCAAAAAAGCCTATGGCCAGTCTACTGGCGGTGTGGTGGATGTGCTCAACTTTGCACTGACGCTGGAGTACCTGGAATCAGAGTTCTACAAGCAAGGACTGGCCGCATCCGGGCTAAACTTGGGTGATAACAGAAACTTCTTTATGGAAGTAAGCAAAAACGAGACAGCGCACGTTAAGTTTTTAGAAGACACGATCAAAGCCCTGAAAGGCACTCCGACAGCCAAGCCTGAGTTTGACTTTTCGGCTGGTGGTGCTTTTGCAGACTGGAACTCGAACCCGCAAACGTTCATGGCCCTGTCGCAGGCATTTGAAGATACCGGCGTACGTGCCTACAAAGGCCAGGCAGCCAACCTGGTTAGCAGCAGCGAAGTACTGACTGCCGCCCTGCAGATACATGCCGTGGAAGCACGCCATGCCTCTATTGTTAGAAGAATCCGTGGCCTGAACGGCTGGATTACAAACGACGAACGTGGTGCCGGCATGCCCGCCCCTACCCAGGCAGTGTACGATGGTGAAGCACAAACTATGCAGGCCGGCGTAGATGTGCCAAGCGTTTCGAAAGTTTCTGCTGCGAGCGTAACCGAAGCTTTTGATGAGCCACTGGAGAAGCAGGCAGTACTTAACATCGCCACTTTATTTATTAAAAAATAGCCATAGTTTTTTTGTTTTGTGGTGAAAAAAAAAGAGAGCCGCTGACGTTGGCTCTCTTTTTTTATACATCTACTTCATATTGAGTAAGTTATTACTCACCTTAGAATAATTCTACTAAAAAGCCTTTACTTTTTAAAATTTCTTCCGTATTCTAGTAGCAAACCGATATTTATTACTGTTTACCAAAATGCTTGAATACGTTAAGACCATATTGTTGAAAGTTAGCTTCGACAAGATGCTGTTTGAAAAAGAGCTGCGTAAGGCTTTTAAAGTACTAGTGAAAGAAGAACTGCAACACCTGAAGAAATGGTGCTACGATCAGTTCTCCGGCATGTATCTGCTCATCCTGAACAAGGTATTTGCCAAAGCACAGGTATAAAATAAAGCCTGTCACTCCCCGCCAGGCGGGTTATCCCTATTCTGCACAAACTGAATGTTGCGCAGCAGGCCCTTATAACCTGTACGTTTCACGGCTGATTTCTTGAACAGCTGGGCGAATACCTCCTGTGTCAGTTCCTGCCAGTCGCTGGTTTTCATTTCTGGTAAATGGGGGTGCGGGGCAAAAGCCGGTTCTTTATGAGGCTTGCTGAAGCGGTTCCAAGGGCACACGTCCTGGCAAATGTCGCAGCCAAACACCCAATTCCCGAACTTGCCGTTCATCTCCTGCGGCAGCTGATCTTTCAGTTCTATGGTGAAGTATGAAATGCATTTGCTGCCATCTACCACGTACGGCTGCACTATGGCATTAGTCGGGCAGGCATCCAAGCAGCGGGTGCAGGAGCCGCAGTAGTCTTTAATAGGCCCGTCCGGCTCCAGTTCCAGGTCAATAATCAGCTCGGCAATAAAGTAAAAGCTGCCTACCTGCGGTGTAATGAGGTTGGAGTTTTTGCCTACCCAGCCCAGCCCGCTTTTCTTTGCCCACGCTTTATCCAGCACCGGCGCCGAATCAACAAAGCAACGGCCGCCAACCTCCCCGATCTCCTCGTTTATATAGTTCAGCAGGTCCTTCAGTTTATCTTTGATCACAAAGTGGTAATCGGTGCCATAGGCATACTTCGAGATTTTATAAGTATCCTCCTCCGGCTGCTGGCTTTCCTTTTCCGGAAAATAATTGAGCAGCAGCGACACCACTGACTTGGCGCCATCTACGAGCAAACGCGGGTCCAAACGCTTATCAAAGTGGTTTTCCATGTAGTGCATCTGCCCGTGCATGCCTTGGTTCAGCCAGCGCTCCAGGCGCGGGGCCTCTTTCTCCAGAAACTCCGCCTTGGAAACGCCGCAGTACATAAAACCCAGTTCCTGCGCCTTTTGCTTGATGAGGTATGTATACTTTTCTTTGCTCAATTTTAGGTGGCAGCTCCTTTGACCCGGCCGCTATATGTTGCTTTAAACAAAAGTAAATCAAAATAAATCCGGTTGCGGCTTTAAATTGCTATTTGCAAGGGCGCAGGTCTGTTTAGCTGCGGCTTGGCGCTAAATGCTTGCAGAAGTTACGCACATGCGAACGCCTGAAAACCAAAACAACCGGCAACAAAAAAGCAGGCGCTATGGCCTGCTTCTTCGCAAACGTAATCACAAACAACTTCCTTTATACTTGCGGTTGGTTGAACAAGCCCCCGGAGGCAATCTCCTGCGGCGGAATTTTGCCCAGGTGCCGGTAAGCCATCTCCGTTGCCTCACGGCCACGGGCAGTCCGCTTAATGTAGCCTTCCTGAATCAGGAAAGGCTCGTACACCTCCTCTATTGTCTCCGATTCTTCGCCACAAGCTGTCGCAATGGTAGTAATACCCACCGGGCCGCCTTTAAACTTGTCGATGATGGTAGTAAGGATGCGGTTATCCATATCGTCAAGGCCGTTCTGGTCTACATCCAGCGCATTGAGCGCAAACTTAGCGATCTCCACTGTTATGGTGCCGTCGCCTTTTACCTGGGCAAAGTCGCGGGTGCGGCGCAGCAGGTTGTTAGCAATACGAGGCGTGCCCCGGCTGCGGCGGGCAATCTCGAAAGCCGCATCATCATGTATGGGTGCTCCCAGCAAGTAAGACGAGCGCTTCACGATCGAGGTCAGCAGTTCCGCATCATAGTACTCCAGGCGCGAGTTAATGCTGAAGCGGGCACGCAGCGGCGCCGTCAGCAGGCCAGAGCGGGTGGTGGCGCCAATCAGCGTAAATGGGTTCAGGCTGATCTGCACCGACCGTGCATTTGGGCCGGAGTCCAGCATGATGTCGATCTTGTAATCCTCCATCGCCGAGTACAGGTACTCTTCCACAATCGGGTTAAGCCGGTGGATCTCGTCGATGAACAGCACGTCGTTGGCTTCCAGATTGGTGAGCAGACCCGCCAGGTCACTGGGCTTGTCTAGCACCGGACCCGAGGTCATCTTAATGCCTGCGTCCAGTTCCGAAGCAATAATATGGGAAAGCGTGGTTTTCCCCAAGCCCGGAGGGCCGTGCAGCAGCACGTGGTCCAGCGCTTCGCCACGGCGTTTGGCGGCCTGCACAAATATCTTCAGGTTCTCCACGATCTTGGCCTGCCCTGTAAAATCACGGAAACTAAGCGGGCGGAGCGCCTTGTCGATGTCGCGTTCGGCTGGCGACATTTGTTCTTTTTCGCCGGTGAGATAGTCTTCTCTCATGGTATACTTTCTACTATTTCTTCAGCTTTTGCTGTACCTAAAGGTAACAGTTGCCGCTGCTTTTTTGCTCCATTTCTAAAGCCGAATTTACGTATTTTTGCTAATTATTTTATAGAAATTAAGTATAAATCTAATATAATTAGCAATTTTATAATTGCAAAGACTTAAACTGGAGCTTGAATATCATGCTATACTCATAGCAACTAAATTCCGCTTCTATACTTCAGTTTATACTTGGTAGATGAGGTTTATACTTTAGCAGGTTAATCGTGCTAGATGCCGTTCTTCCTCAGTTTTATTCTTGTCCAGTTTCATCTTTGGCTTTGGAGCGCTCTAAGCCCGCGGGGGCACGTTCTGGGGGTGCAGGGGCCCCCGATAAGGGCATCGCGCGGTGGCGTGAAGCTGCTCCTCGCTCCGCTGCGGGCTGCCCTTACGGGCACCGCAACACACCAAGGCGCTCAACCCAACGACTGGAATCCATTCGATAGCTTCAGCTTTTACTTGAGCTAAAGTATAAATAAGTATACTAGCGCGAATATCCAGATCAGTGACTTGAGGTGAAGGGGAAGTCTCTGACTGCACTGACCTAAAGGGGCATATTTAGCAACACAAAGCGAAGCTCCTGCTATAGAACTTATACTTCTCCAAAGCAGCTACAGAACTTCCCTCCTTAGACAAGCGAGAACGCGAGTTTGAAGCTTGCGAGCGCAGCTCTGAGGGGCAGGGGTGGTTGGACCCGGCACAAAAACAAAGGTAGCTATTATCGCAGCTGCCTCTCCAGCTTTAGCTTCTTTATGACTTATTTAAAGGCTGGAATGCCGGTAATGTCTGCGCCTGTGATCAGCAGGTGAATGTCGTGGGTGCCCTCGTAGGTAATCACCGACTCCAGGTTCATCATGTGGCGCATGATCGGGTACTCGCCCGTAATGCCCATACCGCCATGGATCTGGCGTGCTTCGCGGGCGATATGCAGGGCCATGTCCACGTTGTTGCGCTTGGCCATAGATATTTGCTGCGTGGTGGCTTTTCCTTCGTTCATGAGCGTACCCAGGCGCCAGGCCAACAGCTGCGCTTTGGTAATTTCGGTCACCATTTCGGCCAGCTTCTTTTGTATAAGCTGGAAGGCCCCGATCGGCTTATCAAACTGGATGCGCTCCGTGCTATACCTCAGCGCCGATTCGTAGCAGTCGATAGCGGCCCCAATGGCTCCCCAGGAAATGCCGTAGCGGGCAGAGTCGAGGCAGCCAAGTGGACCGCGCAGGCCTTCTACATTCGGCAGCAGGTTCTCTTTGGGCACTTTTACATTATCAAACACCAGCTCGCCGGTTGTGCTGGCACGCAGGCTCCACTTGTTGTGAATTTCAGGCGTCGAAAAGCCTTCCATCCCCCGCTCCACGAGCACTCCTTTGATGCGCCCTTCTTCGTTTTTAGCCCATACCACTGCCACCTGGCACTCTGGTGAGTTGGAAATCCACATTTTAGCCCCGTTCAGCAGGTAGTGGTCGCCCATATCTTTGATGTTCGTTACCATACCACCAGGGTTCGAGCCATAGTCCGGCTCAGTCAGGCCGAAGCAGCCCAGCCACTCGCCACTTGCTAGCTTGGGCAGGTACTTATGGCGTTGTTCCTCGGAGCCATACTTGTAGATCGGGTACATCACCAGCGAGCCCTGCACCGAAGCCGTAGAGCGCATACCGGAATCGCCGCGCTCAATTTCCTGCATAATAATGCCGTAGCTGATGTAGTCCAGGCCGCCGCCGCCGTACTCCGTGGGGATGGTAGGCCCGAAGGCACCTACCTCGCCAAATTTTTTTACGATTTCAGAAGGAAAATGCGCCTCCTGGGCCCATTTTTCAATGGAAGGAGAAATTTCGCGCTTGACAAAATCGCGCATGGTTTGCCTGATAAGTTTGTGCTCATCGGTTAGCAGTTCGTCTATGTTAAAGTAATCGGGAGCTCCTGCAGATTCGTAGGCCATAGTTTTGCTTTAAGATGTAAAAGGCTATTATGCAAAGTTAAAATTTTCGGCACAACCACCGCGCTTTCGGTAAACATAAAGCTCCTGCAAAAGCAAGCCATGTTTATCTGCTTGTAAAACCAGCAGGACACCAGCCTGTTCAGGATTTTATCATTAAGCGCAAAAAGAAAGCCCCGCTAGGTGGCAGGGCTTTCAGATATCTGTTTTCAGTCTAGCCTAAAACTTCAGGCCTACCGACAGCAGGTAGTTGCGTGTGGCCTGCGGAAAATAGAAGTTTTCTGTGGTTTGTGCTGCCCCGGCAATGTAGCTAAATGTGTAGCCGTTGGCAGCATACTTCTCGTTGAAAACATTGTTTACGAGCAGCCCCAGTTCTAACGATTTCAGCGTATTTTTAAAGCCGATGCTATATCGTAACCGCACATCCCCTACCTGGTAAGCCGGAATTATACGATTATCGTTCCCGGTATTGTCGAGGTACTGCCTGCTTACGGTTCTATACAGCAAGGCCGCGTGCAGCCCTTTCAGCACTTCTACCTCTAGTTGGCTGCTCGTTACCCACTCCGGCGAAAAGGCAATTGTTGTTTCGCTATAGTCATTCACAGCCTGGTCGCCGGTGTCGTAATTATCTACAAACTCATGAAAGTCCTTCACCTTGTTCTGACTATAGGCCAAATTAGTACTCAAGGTGGCTTTGCTGAGCTTCAGCGCCCCGGCCAGTTCCACGCCCTGGCGGTAGCTCTTGCCGATGTTGGTGCGGGTATAAGCGCCCACGTCGTTGATCTGCCCGGTCAGCACCAGCTGGTTTTTATAGTTCATGTAAAAGTAATTGGCTTCAACGCTCGCCGTTAGTGGCTTTCCGTGTACCTCTGCTAGCACAAAGGAGCCGCGGTAACCAGCCTCCACGTCGCGCAGTGTCTCGGGCTTGGGCCGGCTGGCGGGTGTGGAGTCTACAAAGTCGTCGCGGTCGGGCTCTCGGTTGCCTACAGCAAAAGAGGTATAAAACTGCTGCTCTGGTTGCAGGCTATAGGTCAGGCCAACTTTGGGATTCCAGAAAGTATAAGCTGCCTCCTGTGTAATGTTATCCCCATCGTTGTCGTAGCCCAGGAAATGATACTTTACCGTGCGCAGCTGCACATCACCATACGCGCTCAGCTTGTCAGTAAAATTATAGTTGGCTTTGGCGAAGATATTGAAGTCTGTTTTGTCGGCGTCGTTATCATAGTACCTGTCGCGGATGTTGGAGGTAGACGCGTAGCGGGCCCAGATGATCTCGCCGAAATGGGCACCGTTATACTTGTTCCAGGCACCACCTAGGGTGGCGCTTAGTTTGCTGTTGGGGTTGTATTGCAGCGCATAGGTTACACCGTAAAAATCATTATCGAGCCAGCGGCGGCGGATGAGATCGGTGCTCGTGATCGTATCTCCCCCAATCTGCACGTTCGGCAGACCATAATTAGCCAGCGCATCATCCGGCCGAAACTGTTCGTAATAGCCGCGGCCATAGGTATAGTGCAGCGCTCCTGAAAAGCTCAGCCCCGGCATAAAATCGTGCGACAGGTGCAGTTGGTAATGGTCCTGCTGGTAATTGTCGGTTTCGTTGTTGTAGGTATAGTAGTTGTAACGGCGGCCGGAAGTAAGCAGGTTCTGCAGGTCGCTGCCCCCGATGTAGTTACGGTCAATATAAGCTTGCAAATCCTGTGCATTGCCGTATACCAGCGCCTCAGGAGTGCCGTACCAGGCTTGGTAGGTTTTCTCTTTTCCAGAGAAAGTGACAAACTTAAGCGTGGTTTTATCACCATAATAACCACCTGAGAAGTAGAACGATTTCAGGTCGGAAGCACCGCGGTCCACGTACCCATCCGACTTAATGCGCGACAAACGGCCATTGAACGCAAACTTGCCATTAATCAGGCCGGTGCCGAAGCGCACGTTGTTTTTCCAGGTGTCGAAGGAGCCGTAAGTATTGTCTGTTTCGGCATAAGCCTCGCGCCGCACCTGCTCCGTCTGGATATTTATACTTGCCCCAAAGGCTCCGGCTCCATTGGTTGAGGTACCCACGCCACGCTGCACCTGAATATCCTGCACCAACGAGGCAAAATCCGGCATGTTCACAAAAAAGACACCCTGGCTTTCCGAATCGTTAATCGGGATGCCATTTACGGTGACGTTGATGCGGGTAATGTCAGAGCCACGGATGCGGATGCCAGTGTAGCCTACGCCTGCACCCGCATCGGAATTCACCACCACAGAGGGCGTCTGGTCGAGCAGGTAGGGCAGGTCCTGGCCAAAGTTACGTTCCTCCAGTTCCTCCTTGCTCACGTTTGAGAAGGTTGTGCCGGTTTTGGTACTGGCGCGCGTAGCCTGCACAACTACTTCGCTGGTTTGCAGCGTCTGCTGGTTTAGCACTATAGCCAGTTGCGTGTCCTGTTGTAAGTTTATTTGCTGCTGCTGCTCCCCATAGCCCAGGTAATGCACGTGCAGCGTATAGTGGCCGGCCGGCAAATCCTGGAATGCATACTCGCCCTGCGAATTTGTAGCCATACCCGCGCCACGGCCCTGCAGCAAGACACTGGCACCGCTAAGTGCCTGCCCCGTGGCGGCATCAGTCACACGCCCGCTCAGCCTGTATTGGGCGAACAACTGCAATGGCAATAAAGCAACTGCCAGTGCTAACAATAAATTTTTCATGAAGTGATACAAAAGAATTGGGTAAAACATACAGGCATGCCAGGGGTTAGCATCCTGCTCTTTTTGTTTCCCGTGTTTTTCCCTTCGCCGGCATTACCCGGATCAGGTTCAATGGGTATGATCTCAGCCCGTTTTGATAAGGCACCCCCTAAACTGAGGCAAAGGTACAGGCCTTTTTTGTTAAATCAAAAGCAGGAGGTCGTTTACAGGGCTAAGGCGCTTTAGAAGCCGGATGAAATGTATGATTTTTTTGAGTAAACTGAATAACCTGTTAGCCACATCATACGTTCTTAAAACATACAATGGCACCTTTCCTGCTTTGGCCTTTGGCCGCCTGTGCCTGAAGATATTACAGCAGATGATTAATTTTTAAGATACCCGTGATGATGATCAGCATATTGTATACTTTGGCCTTGCTAACGATACTGGCGTACTACGCATTTGCGCCACGGAAGCACTTTAAAAGGCCGCCCTCCACTGACAACGACGACGATGGCGGCGAGCCCCTTGGAGATGATCTGCCCGACCTGGACCTTCCCCCCGGTATATCTTTGCCTATTAATGATTATGAACCGGAGTATGACTTTAGAAGAATAAAGCTCCCTAAGTTTCCGGAGCCTTCGTTACAGTAACAACCTCTTGTAACGCTAAAATCCCCGCTATACTTTAAAAGCAAAGTATAGCGGGGATTTTAGCGTTAAGCCATGTAGTGCTTAGGAAACAGTGATGTGGATTGTGCGCTCAAAGGTAGCACCAGGACGCAGTTCATGAATACCTTCCTTTTCGTTCAGTTCCACCGGCCCTCCCTCGCGACTGGCAATGCCACACCACGGCTCTATGCATACAAAAGGCGAAGGCCCCGGTTTGTCCCACACCCCCAGGTATGGAAAATCTTTAAACGCCACCTCGATCCGGCGCGGATTCGTTTTGCTGGCTAAAGTTACTTTATCCGATTTCAGGCGTTTAAACACCAGCGCATCTTTGTCAAAATAATCGTGGCGCAGCGGCAGCATACGTTGCTGGTCCATCACCCGTTCGGTGTCGCCGCTCAGCAGGCCATCTGAGTTTAGCAGGAAGCGGCTCAGGGTTTCCTCTTCCTCAAACTCCAGGTAATAATCCGAATACTGCTCACCGGAGTATAGCGGCACGTTAAAAGCAGGATGTGCTCCCACCGAAAAGTACATGATCTGATGGTCGGTATTGGTCACAAGGTAGGTCCATGACAACTGATTACCTTCCAGTTTGTAGGCTACCAGCAACCGGAACTTAAACGGATAGTGCTGCAGTGTTTCCTCATCATACGTCAGCTCGAACACCAGCTTGTCATGATGCTCTTCTACCAGTTCAAACTCGCGGTGGCGGGCAAAACCGTGGCGCTTCATCTCGTAGCGCTTGCCGTTGTAAGTATAATGCTGGTCGGGCAATTCTCCCACAATCGGGAAAAGGTTAGGTGCCTGGCCGGTCCAGAAAGCAGGATCGCCCTGCCAGAGCAGTTCCAGCTTTTCATCTGTTTTGATGAAGTGGTGCAACTCTGCGCCAAGGCTGCTCACGCCCACTTCAAACGAATCATTCTGAAGAAAGTATAACATAGTGCGTTACAAAAGATGCTGTTGATGGAGCAGGCTATCTACATGCTGGCGGGCAAGAGCAAAGCGACTTTCCTGCTGCCCGTGTATTTCTACGTAAGGCACGTCTAGTTGCTCCAGTTCGCGCTTGTACCAGTTGTAAAAGAACTGGCGCAGGTGCGGATGCTCTCGCTGCGGGTCCGGCTCCCAAAGCAAATCAACGCCCATTAGCAGGCAAAGGTTATAGTCCTGTTGCGCCAGCTTTTCCAGAATCCAGGCGGGGCAATGGCCAAAGGCGTGCTCGCTCCAGATCTTGAGCACCAGCATATCGGTATCAGAGAACAGAATAGTGCTGGCCTGCTGCTGCACCTCCTGCTCCAACGCCTGCTGCCCCTGGGCAATTGCTTCAATGTCTTCCAGCGTGTATGGCCTGCCTAAATTACCAACATAGCTGCGGGCATACTCCGGCACCCAAACAGTTTGGTAATGGCGGGCCAGTTGTTCCGATAAGGTAGATTTGCCTGTGGACTCAGGACCGGTAATCGCGACTTTCAGCATATCAGCAAAGTACGGAAAAAATGCTGAGCCGGCTGCTATACTTGGCTTGAGACAAAAGAGAAGCAGATTTCTTTAGTGCAGCAGCCCAGTTCATTTAAGGGCAAACTGATTAGAGTAATGAAGAAAATAAAGCTTTCACATAGGCACGCAACACATTTTACTACTGCTGCTCTTTATCTAGAAATAGTTTAAGTTAGATTGCTGGTGTGCTATTCAGAACGTGGTGGAAGCGAAGGACACCTTTATAGAATTTATACTATTCTAGCTACGGCTTGCAACTCGCTTAAGCAGCATACCTTTTCAGAACAAAGGCTGTTAGCTGTTGCACTGAATAAGCTTAGGAAATGGTGAAGTGTTTGATGCGAATTAAAGATATAAGCGAATAAATGTAGAATACGCGCCTCTTAAAGCTATCTACAGCGGGGCTCCTATACCTTACAAAAAAGAGGCACAGAACTAAGGCATAAACCTTTGTTCTGTGCCGTGGGGCAAGTCTTCAATAAATTCTAATTCTCAGTAAAGCTGTAGCCAAAGAAATTATACACTTCTACTTCTTTAGGTCGCTTGTCGCCGTATTGCCGGAAATAAACCCGCTTCGGGCTCTCGTCTGGCGACTCATACCCCCATTTTAAGCGGTTAGCATACTTCAGTTCCTCAGGCAATTCAATCTTTTGCTGTTTCATCGTGCTGCACGGTTTCAGGTTGAACATACTACTCCCCTAAGCAAGGGAAGCTGTTGACTGGAAGTATTCACATGTACGCAGCCATCCTGTTTTCGGATGGGTAAGGCGGCCAAGTATAGCAAACTATTTTGTACCGGCCAATATACCCTGCTGCTCGTGCTGCACCAATTCCTTTTTCCAGTCGAGGTAGCCTTTGATGCAAAGCAGCAGAAAAACAAAGTACAAAAAGCTGGTTAAATAAAGATCCTTATAGGCATAAACACCAATGTATACCACATCTACTAAAAGCCATACTACCCAATTCTCCAGCTGCTTTTTGGCCATCATCCAATACCCTGCCAGGCTTACAGCCGTGGTAGCCGCATCGGTATAGGGCAGCGAGGCATTGGTCTGGCTTTGCAGGAAGTAGCCCAGGCCTACCGTAAACAACACGGCCAGTACCAGCAGCACCAGCAGTTCCTGTTTGCGAACGCGGCTTACTTTACGCTCCGAATGGTTTTTGCCGCCATACAGCCACACATACCAGCCATAGATGCTTGTGAAAAAGTAGAACACATTCAGCCCCATATCGGCATAAAGGCGCGCATCGTAAAAGACCAGCACATAAGCTGCCACGCTGATCAGGCCCACCGGCCAGGTCCAGATATTTTGTTTGGCTGCCAGCCAGACATTCACAATGCCGGTAAGAACCCCGAGCACTTCCAGCCAGCTCATCCCCTGCCAGGCCTCGGCTATATTCTGCACTATTTCCATCCGTTCAAATCGTGCAGCCATAGTAGCCGCTTCTGTTTTATGAATTGCTAAGTTTGTAATTTGAAACTAAACGGCCAAAATTACGCATACATTATACTTGGCCGGGTATAGCTGGATGACAGATGATGAATGAGATAACAGTGCAGGAGTTGAAGGAGCGGCTGGCACGAAATAACAAGCTGCAGTTGGTAGATGTGCGCGAGCTGGAGGAGTTCGAGCGCTGCAATTTAGGTGGCGAACTGATTCCGTTGGGGGAGCTGCCCCGGCAAGCTAACCGCATCCGGCAGGACATTCCTGTGGTGGTGCTCTGTCACCATGGCTTCCGGAGTGCACAGGCCATCCAGTACCTCTCACAACGGCTGGGCTACGAGAACCTGCTGAACCTGAAAGGCGGCATACATGCCTGGGCCACCGAGATAGATTCGACTATGGCCATCTACTAAGCTTCAAAAGCAGTTTATACTTTGCTTCGGGCAGCTACATCATACTATAGCTCCTATTCTGCTGGCGCATTTGTCAAGTGCCTCTCCCCTCCTTTACTGCAGGTCTTTTACCTGATGTTTATCTGAAATAAATTTCCCGTTAATACATCGGTTTATTCACAATCTTTTTTGTAATTTTACGCGGCAAATAACAACCCGTAAATTATTTGCCATGGTCTCTGATCAGTCTAAAATAGTATTTGAGGCACTCACCTACGATGACGTGCTGCTGCTCCCGGCTTATTCCGAGGTGCTCCCCCATCAAACCGATACTTCGTCTCAGCTTACCCGCAACATTCGCATCAATACGCCACTAATTTCTGCTGCCATGGATACGGTGACAGAGGCAGACCTGGCCATTGCGATGGCACAGGAAGGCGGCATTGGCATCATTCACAAAAATATGTCGGTAAAGAAGCAGGCAGCCCAGGTGCGCAAAGTAAAGCGCTCCGAGAGCGGCATGATCCTGGACCCGATCACCCTGAATGCAAAAGCCACCTTGGGCGATGCGGTACAGATCATGACGGAGCACAAGATCGGCGGCATTCCGATCACCGATGACGAAGGCCGCCTGAAAGGCATAATCACCAACCGCGACCTACGCTTTGAGAAAGACCTGACCCAGCCGGTTTCCGCCATCATGACAACCAAGAACCTGATTACGGCGGAAAAAGGCACGGACCTGGCGAAGGCAGAAGATATTCTGCAGCAGTATAAAATAGAAAAGTTGCCTGTTGTAGATGGCGACGGTAAGCTGGTAGGCCTTATCACATATAAAGATATCCTGAAAAAGAAGGACCGCCCCTTTGCCTGTAAAGACGAGTTTGGCCGCCTGCGCGTGGGTGCTGCTGTAGGCGTAACACCTGATGTGCTGGACCGTGTAAAAGCGCTGGTAGATGCTGGTGTAGACGTGATTAGTATGGATACCGCCCACGGGCACTCGAAGGGTGTGCTGGAGGCGGTGCGTAAGATCAAGGACTTATACCCGAATGTGGAACTGATTGCCGGCAACGTAGCCACTGCCGATGGCGCCAGAGCACTGGCCGATGCAGGCGCTGATGCTGTGAAGGTAGGCGTTGGTCCGGGCAGCATTTGTACTACCCGCGTTATAGCTGGTATTGGCATGCCGCAGCTTACGGCGGTGATGGAAGCAGCCAGAGGACTGGAGGGCACCGGCGTTCCGGTAATTGCCGACGGCGGCATCAAGTTCTCCGGCGACATGGTAAAGGCGCTGGCAGGCGGGGCTAGCTCTGTGATGATCGGCTCTTTGCTGGCCGGCACTGAGGAGGCACCCGGAGAGGTGATTCTTTACGAAGGGCGCAAGTTCAAAACCTATCGCGGCATGGGCTCAGTAGAAGCGATGGAAGAAGGATCGAAGGACCGCTATTTCCAGGGCAACGAAACCGACGCCCGCAAGCTGGTGCCGGAAGGTATTGTGGGGCGTGTGCCTTATAAGGGGCTGGTATCAGAGGTAATTTACCAACTGGTGGGCGGTTTGCGTGCCGGTATGGGCTACTGCGGCACCGGCACCATAGAAGCGCTTCAGAAGGCACGCATGGTGAAAATCACCGGTGCCGGCCTGCGCGAGAGCCATCCGCACGATGTGCAGATCGTACGCGAGGCGCCAAATTACAGCCGCTAAACTACAGGCTACGGCCTTTTGGAAGTAGGTTAGCCGGCCAGGTTAACCTACTTCTTTATTTTTACGTTATGCAGTGTGTTTCTCAAAGCACACCTCGACACCTTGGCCAAAGAGCGAAAATATTTCTTACCTTTCACTCCAATAGAATCACAGAAAGGCCAGTTTCTGTCGCTGCAAAGACTATCTACGGTTTTCCGTTTTATGCTATACAAGACCAACGCAAAATCTTTGCTGGTAACCACCGCCATCGTTAGCTGGGCGCTGCTGTTGGCCAACGTCTTGTTGGCGGCGGAAAGCGTCAGGCAAGCGGGTGCCGTCAAGTTAGCGCTGCCGTATGTCAACAACCTGCTGATCATCATCTTTATCATTTCTGTTTTCCTTCACCAGCGCTTCAGTTCCGAAATGCTGAAAGGAATCGATTTTATCAGTTATCTCTGGAACCTATTCTCAAAAGCCGGCGTGGCCGCTTACCTGAGCGTAGCCTTATACCTGGGCTACCGAATGGTGACCAGCTATGCCAACGTAAAGTCGCCGTTGCTGCTGCACATGGTGTATGTGGTTAACTTTGGGCTGCTGGTAGTTTTCCTGGCCAAGGCTTTTTACATCTGGCGGCAGTTGCTGCTTTATCATAAAAATAAGTTTCTGCAGATTGCCTGGGACTGGTTTGAACTGCTGCTCTTTGGCACCTTGCTGCTTACGCTGCTTGACTTTGATTATACCAGCTACATTTTTCTGCCGCTGCTGGCGCTGCTGGGTTTTTACATCCTGTTTCTGTGCACCAACCTGAAGTGGGTGGCCTACCTCACCTTTAACAATAAGAGCCGGTCGCTGGTGCTGCTGGGCGCTATTCTGCTGAGCTGCTACATCTTTGCCCGCTTCTTTCACAAGCTAGCTAACAGCCCTGACCTGGTGATCGACTTCACCGACATCGGGTTCCTGTCTATGGCCATGTTGTTTGTAGGGCTTTATACCCTGGCCGCTTTCCTGGTGTCGCTATTCAGCCTGCCCACCTCCAGCGTGTTTGAGCAGAAAAGCGAGGATTTGCTCAACTTTCAGCGCCTGAGCCAATCGATTCAGCAAGGGCAAAGCGAAGCGCAGGTATATGACCTCCTGTTCGACTCCACCATCAAAGCCTCGGATGCCAGCGCGGCCTGGTTTGAGCTCATTCGCAACAGCGAGCCGCAGGTATCGCACCTGCTCAACATCAGCAGCGAGCAGATTCAGCGCATCCGGCACCTGCTGCTGGCCTACAACATTCATAACATCGACTACATCAACAACAACCTGGACCGCAACCCCGGCTTCCGCGACCTGATGCTGCCCTGGAAATCGCTGATCATACTTCCTATTAAATCCAAGAAGCACCTCTCGGGTGTGTTATACTTGTTAAAAGATATTGAACAGGGTTTTGACCGGGAAACAGTGAATGTGCTGCGCACCTTTACAAGCCAGACCATACTAACCATCGAAAACCTGCGGCTGGTAAGCGAATCGCTGCAAAACGAGCGTTATAAGGAGGAGCTGAAGATTGCCTCGCAGGTGCAGGACAGCCTGATCCCGAAAACGTTTCCGGTAGATAGCTGGTTTGAGATCAGCACGCACGCGGTGGCAGCTAAAGAGGTGGGAGGTGATTTTTACGACTTCCTGCAGCTGAGCGAATCGCGTATTGCCATTATTATCGGCGACGTATCGGGCAAAGGAATTTCCGCAGCCTTCCATATGGCACAGATGAAAGGAATTTTTCATGGGCTGATGCAGCAGGACATGCCGCCCAGCGAGTTTATGAAGCAAGCCAACAGTGCCCTGAGCCGCTGCCTGGAAAAAACATCGTTTATAACCTCAGCGCTCTATATTATCGATTACCGCATGAAAGGCTTTGTATTTGCCCGTGCCGGCCACTGCCACACGCTCTACTACAATGCCATGATGGACGATGTGTTCTACTTCAACACCGATGGCTTGGGGTTGGGCATTATTCGCGATAAAAGCTACAACAATCACGTGCGTGAGATGTTCTATGACTACAACCCGGGCGATGTGATGGTGATCTATACGGACGGGATTGTGGAAGCCCGCAGCCATGAAAACGAGGAGTATGGCGAAGATCGGCTGCAATTTATGCTGTCGCAGACCTACCATCTGGAAGCCGAAGACATCAAATGCGCCATCATTAACGACCTGCAGGAGTTTACCGGCCCTGACAACTTATATGACGACCAAACGTTGCTTGTTATAAAATTCAAAGCAATCCAACCAAACAGCTAAACACGACGTACCAATGCCGATGAAAATCACAAATGAAGTAAAAGACTCGACTATCATTATGACGCTTGATGGCGAGTTAGACGCAAGCTCGTCTGTTATCCTGGATGAAGAACTTTCCAATCCGGATATTATGAAATATAGTAAAATCCTTGTTGATTGCAAAAACCTGCACTACATTTCGTCGGCTGGTCTGGGGGTATTTATTTCGCACCTGCAGCGCTTTGAAGACGCGCAGATAAAACTTATCTTCTTTAACATGCAGGATAAAGTGCGCAATGTGTTCGAAATTCTGGGCCTGGACCTGCTGATGACCATCGTGTCGAACTACGAGGAAGCTATTACCGTCTCCAATGAATAATTCCATTCGGGTAAATTGTACTAAAAAAAACCTGAAGCCTATACGTGATTTTGTCTCAGCGTATCTGTACGGGCTGGCCCTGTCTGATATTCTGATGAACCAGATCGTATTGGCAGTGGATGAGATATGCGCCAACCTCATCATCCATGCCAATCACGAGGATCCAAAAAAGTTTATCTCGCTTACTATAGACCTGCCCGAAGATATGATCCGCTTTAAAATATCGGATAATGGTCTGGCTTTTAAGCGTTCAGAGTACAAAGAGCCAGACATTCAGGAACACGTGAAAGTAGGCAGGAAAGGAGGCGTGGGCATTGCGCTCGTTAACCGTATTATGGATAAAGTAGAATTTACAAGCAATGGCTCCAGTAACATCTGCCTGCTTTATAAGAGAATTAAATAGCTCCATAGCACACAATAAACTGCCCAATCCCCGTTATCCAAAGCAAACCCGAAAGCAATCGTATTATAGTTATACTTTTTGGCCATTCTGTCAGAAAAAATAATTAAAATTGCATCCATTGATTCCTGCACAGGAAAACCAAAGTCCGTTTTTAATTAACTTATGCGCAGCAACCACCTGTTTGTTGCAGCCTCATTCGTGCTGTTAGCCGGATGTACTGCCACAAAATCCAGTCAGACGAAAACACCTGTTATCGCTACGCTGGGCTCCGAACCCATCTCTACAGAAGAGTTCCGTTACGTTTATGAAAAGAACAACGGAGGCAACGAAGATGCCTATACCCGCCAGAGCGTAACCGATTACCTGAACCTGTACACCAACTTTAAGCTGAAAGTGAAAGAGGCCGAAAACCGTGGTTTGGATACCACGATGGCTTTTAAGCGTGAGTTGGAAGGCTACAAAGAGCAGTTGGCACAACCCTACCTGACAGAAAAGAGCGTTACAGACCAACTGGTGAAGGAAGCATATCAGCGCATGCAGAAAGAGATAAATGCCTCGCACATTCTGCTAAGCCTTAGCCCGGATGCCGCTCCGGAAGATACCCTGGCCGCTTATAACCGCATGCTGGACCTGCGCAAACGTGCCTTAGCCGGCGAAGACTTTGGCAAGCTGGCGCAGCAGTATTCCCAAGACCCTTCAGCAGCAGACAACCAGGGTGACCTGGGCTATTTTACGGCGATGCAGATGGTATACCCGTTTGAAGATGCCGCCTATAAAACACCGGTGGGGCAGATCTCGATGCCGGTGCGTACCCGCTTCGGCTATCACCTGATCAAAGTGAATGACGTACGGGATGCGCGTGGCGAAGTAAAAGTAGCCCACATTATGGTGCGCGCTACGCCCGGTATGCCTAAAGCAGATTCGCTTGCTGCTAAACAGCGCATCGACGCGATTTACAAGCGTGTGCAGAAAGGAGAAAGCTGGGAAAAGCTGGCTGCCGAGTTCTCCGAAGATGCCAACTCGGCCAGCAATGGCGGCGAACTGCCCTGGTTTGGCACCGGTCGTATGATCCCATCGTTTGAGGAAGCGGCTTATGCGCTGCCAAAAGAAGGTGCTGTGGCCAAGCCTGTGCTAACACCTTATGGCTGGCATATTATCAAGCTGCTCGACAAGCGTGGCCTGGCGCCGTACGAAGACATGGAGCAGAACCTCCGTAATAAAATAGCCAAAGATTCCCGCTCTGAGCTGAACAAAGCGGCCTTTATGAAGCGCATCAAAGCAGAGGACAACTTTGTGGAGAACGCCGAAGCAAAAGCTGCTGCGATGGCAAAGGCAACAGATGAGCTGCTGCAGGGCAAGTGGAATTATAGCGCAGACGATAAAACGCTGAAACAGCCGCTTTTCACGATTCAGGGCAACCCATATACAATCGGCGACTTTTATACTTATGTAAAAGCAGAACAGCAGCCCCGCGCAGCAGGCAACGCACAGCACGCTATGCAACTGCTGTATGATGATTATGTGGCCAAGAGCCTGACCGATTACGAAAAAGACCACCTCGAAAACAAGTATAACGATTACAAAATGCTGGTGAAGGAATACCATGACGGTATCCTGCTGTTTCAGCTAATGGATGAGAATGTATGGTCTAAAGCCGTAGAAGACAGCGTAGGGCTACAAGCATACTTTAATCAGAACCGCGACAAGTATAAGTGGGGACAGCGCGCCCAGGCTATCGTAATCAGTGCAGCAAACAAAGACCTGCTGCAACAAGTACAGCAGCAACTGGATAAGCGCCATTACCCTATCAAGTCGGCCAACCTGCCGGATGTGGTGTTTGAATCCGGGAAAGCAGCCCTGAATGATGATGCGGAAGCAAAACTAAAGAACCTAGCCGAGCTGCTGAAGAGCAACCCGGAGCTATCGCTGGACGTGAACGGCCATACCGACGCCCGCGAAGCTACTGCCAAGCAGGACATAGCCACAGAACGCGCCAACAACGCAGTGGCTTACCTGGTGCAGCAGGGCGTGCCTGCCGCACAGTTGCATGCTGTTGCATACGGCAAAACGCAGCAAGCTGGCCCCGATAACACCGAAACCGGCCGCCGCCGCAACCGCCGGGTGTCGTTTACGCTGTACTCGGCTAACCTGAGTGCCCTGGCAGATAACCTGAACACCAGCAACCCGCTGGCCGTGCAGATAACAGAACGCAAGTTTCAGAAAGGCGATAACAAAGCGCTGGATGCCGTACCGTGGCAAAAAGGTACCTATACTTCGCAGCTGAATGGCCGTGAGTACCTGATTATTGTGCAGGACGTGCTGGAGCCAGGGTACAAAGAGCTGGACGAAGTGCGGGGACTGGCTATTTCTGATTACCAGAATTACCTGGAACAGCAGTGGGTGGAAAAGCTGCGCCAGCAGTACCCGGTGCAGGTTAAGCAGGACGAAGTAGATAAGCTGGTGAAGCCTTAAAGCCTGTGCTGGCCGGCGCTGGTATTGCTTTGGTCCTTTAAAAGGATAATGTTAGAATAAAGCCGTAACTTGTGCGTTGGTTTAGCAGTGCAAACAAATATGTTACTAAAATTGAATAAGAGAAACCTGTTCTCCAAAGTAGTATGGATGGCTGTCGGCCTCCTTTTCACTACCGCAAGTACCTTTGCCCAGGCGCCCGTGCAGCGCAAGGTAGATGGCATTATCGCCAAAATAGACAATTACGTGATCCTGCGCTCCGACCTGGAGTTTGGTTACCTGCAGTACCTGACCCAGAGCAAACAACAGCCAAGTGACGAACTCAAGTGCCAGGTGCTTAAATCGCTGGTGCAGGACAAGTTGTTGCTGGCCCGAGCCGCTATAGACTCTATAACTGTAGATGAAGCGCAGGTAACAGATCAACTGAACCGCCGGATCGACTACCTGACAGCGCAGGTAGGAGGCGTACAGCGCCTGGAGCAGTACTACAACAAAAGCATCAACCAGTTAAAAACCGACCTGCGCAAAACAGTGCAGGAGCAGATGGTGATGGAGAAGATGCAGCAGGAGATTAGCGGCAAAGTGACTGTAACGCCCAAAGAGATCCAGCGCTACTTCAACAATATACCTAAGGACAGTCTGCCTTATTTCTCTTCTGAAGTAGAGCTCGGGCAGATTATAAAGTATGCAGAGGTAAGCAAGCAGCAAAAGCAGGAAGCCCGCGAACAACTCGAAGCCATCCGCAAGCGCATTCTGGCCGGCGAAGATTTTGCTACACTAGCCAAGCAGTACTCACAGGACCCTGGCTCAGCTGCAAATGGGGGCGAACTGGGCTTCTTTAAGAAAAAAGAACTGGTGCCGGAGTATGAGGCAGCCGCCCTCCGCCTGGAGCCAGGCCAGATCTCCAATGTGGTCGAGTCGCAGTTTGGTTTTCACCTGATTCAGTTGATCGAGCGCAAAGGGCAGGAATTTAACACGCGCCACATCCTCATTAAGCCAGGCACAGCCACCGTAGATGTGCAGGAAGCCTCCGCACAGCTTGACAGCATCCGCACCCTGGTAATGAATGACAGCCTGACATTTGCCAAAGCAGCCAAAGAGTTTTCGGATGACAAGAACACCAAAGACAACGGCGGTATGTTGCAGAACCGGTCTACAGGCAGCACCGACATTCCAATGGACCAGGTAGACCCGTCTATCTTTTTTGTGATTGATACGATGCAGGTAGGTGAGATTTCAAAGCCTATCCCGTTCCGCACGGAAGATGGCAAGGAGGCAGCACGTATCATTTACTTGAAAGGCAAATCAACGCCCCACCAGGCTAACCTGAAGAATGACTACCAAAAGATAGCGATGGCCGCGCTAAACCAGAAGAAAGGGAAAGCCGTAGACGATTGGTTCAGAAAGAACATCGACACCGTGTTTATCGAAATCGATCCGGAGTACCAGAATTGCCAGGTACTACAGCTAAACCAATAACGCATGATACAGCAGCCGTATACCTCTGACAAAGAAGCAGCCGACGCCTTATACCAGTCTTACCAGGACCTGACCGCCGAAATATCCAAAGTGATTGTGGGGCAGGAAGAAGTGGTACGGCTGGTGCTGACCGCTGTTTTTTGCCAGGGGCACAGCCTGCTGGTAGGAGTGCCAGGGCTTGCCAAAACGCTGCTCATTCAAACCATCGCTTCTTCGCTGGACATGTCCTTTAACCGGGTGCAGTTCACGCCCGACCTGATGCCCTCTGATATTGTGGGGGCAGAGACACTGGATAAAGACCGCAACTTCAACTTCGTAACCGGCCCGATCTTCGCCAACATTGTACTGGCCGACGAAATCAACCGTACACCACCTAAAACGCAGGCGGCACTGCTGGAGGCCATGCAAGAGCATGCGGTAACGGTAGCCGGACGTCGCTACGACCTGCCAAAGCCTTTCTTTGTGCTGGCCACGCAGAACCCGATTGAGCAGGAAGGCACCTATCCCCTGCCCGAAGCGCAGCTGGACCGCTTCATGTTCAACATCACCCTGGGCTACCCTAGTTATGAATCGGAGCTGCAGATTGTAAAGAACACCACCGGATCACTGCAGTATAGCCTTGACCGGATACTACACGCAGATGACATTCTGGCTTTTCAACGGCTGGTGCGCCGTGTGCCTGTGGTAGACAATGTGGTAGAATATGCCGTGCAACTGGTGCACAGCACCCGCCCGAACGAGCCGCGGGGCTCTAAACAAGCCAGCCAGTACCTGGAGTGGGGAGCAGGACCACGCGCTTCGCAGCATCTGATTGTGGGCGCCAAGTGCAACGCGCTACTTAACGGCAAATATAGCCCGGATATTGAGGACGTACAAGCCGTAGCACTGCCGATCCTGCGCCATCGCATTGTACGCAACTTCAAAGCAGAGGCGGAAGGCATTACTGTTGAGCAAATCATCCGGGAGCTGCTATAGTGCTTAAGGGCTAAGTTGCTTTACTGCGGAGATTCTGCGGCACTTCTATGATGGCTTCGATTACTTTACGGCTTTAGCCATGCTGCCCACATACTTCCTGAGCAACCAATCTGCCACCTGATTGCAATCCATCCAAATTGGTGTAATTTTGCGCTGTTAATTTTACTATACATCACCTTTAATACTTATGGAAGCGGCTGCTTTATACCTGCGCTTTAAAGATAACCTGGCGATTATCATTGGTGCCCTCCACAGCAAACTGGAACGCCGCACCATGCCCTTTGAAACCACCATTCCGCTGGAAGTAGATTTGCTGGCGGATGTGCTGCACCTGCATGGCCTGGAGTTTACCTCTGCTACACCTGGCGCTCGGCGCATAGAAGACTTTCAGCAATGGTTTCTGCAGCATGAAGAAGCAGTAAGCGATGTGCTGCACCATGTATTGGACAATAAACGTGCTTACATGCGAACTGCAACAGGCGTGGTACTGCAAAAGGAAATGCTGATGCGCCGCCTGGAGTTCATCAATGAAACGGCGCATACGCTAAGCATTATGATGGAGCAGCAGCAACTTGGCAGCCCCAAACACCACAACTACCCTTTCCTGAATCAATAGTATAACCCATACATAGTAAAACCACAGCCTTATACTAAGGGGCTGTGGTTTTACTGTTTTATACTTGTCCGGCTTATACTTGCATGACTGCTTTACTGAAGTATGCTGCCTATGTTATAAACGCAGCCTCACGTATAAGTGTTAACTGCCTAAGAGGCTGCTATACTTTACTTTCTGCGCCTTACTTCCGGATGGAGGTGTGCCCATCCATGGAATGCTCCAGGTTGAGATCGCTTTTGGGTTGCTCTTTCATGCTTTTAGCTGCCTGATCGCCTGCCGGTCCTTTGGCAATCGTAATGCCGCCATCTACCATATAAAGCGCTCCGGTTACATAAGAGGCTTCATCTGAGGCCAGGAACAGGTATACATTGGCTACCTCTTCGGGAGTACCTCTGCGGCCGGTCAGGTTAGCCTGGTTGTTCGTTTTCTCCATCTTCTCCGTCATTGGACCGGTTTCTTTGTGGGTCCAGGCCGTATCTATCGGTCCGGGGCCCACGATGTTTGCCCGTACACCAAACTGCGCCTGCTCGCCAGCTATTCCTTTGGTAAAAGCAATGTTAAAGGCCTTGGTGCCGCCATATGGCGTATTGTTCGGGATGCCCAGCACGCCCGCCTCTGAGCCTGCCGTAACAATGTTGCCTTTCGTTTTCTGTAATTCCGGCAAGGCCGCTTTCGACATCACAAAGGTCGTTTTGCAGTTGTTCCGGATCATATAATCGAAGGCCTCTTCCGAGAAATCGGTCAGCAGGTTTGTTTCCGGAAACACGCCGGCATTGTTGATCAAAATGTCGAGCTTGTCGTACTGCTTCACGGCCAGGTTCACGCAGCTTTTCGCATTCGCTTCCGTAGAGAGGTCGCCTTTAAAGTGAATGGCAGTTCCCCCTGCTTCCTGTATTTCTTTGGCCACGGCCTCTACCGGGTCTTCCGGCAATCCGGCCACCACCACTTTAGCGCCTTCTTTGGCGAACTTCTTGCAAATGGCTTCGCCTATACCTGAACCACCGCCTGTCACGATAGCCACTTTTCCTTCTAGTCTGTTTCCCATGTTGTTTTCTTTAGGTTGATTAATTGTCTTTTATACTAACGATAAAACAGCTAGTGCCGCTAAAGGTGTGCAGAATGTGGCGAGGCATAGCACGTTTTAAGCTAATAAGCGTATGATAAGGGTAAACACACACTGCTTGCTGGCCGAAGCATTAAACCCCGAGGAACCTTTATGAGCTTTTTATACAACGTATTGCCTGCATCATCTGACGAACGCCTGCAGACGCAGCACCTGTTGCTGCGCCCTTACCAGGAGGACGATGCGACCGATTTTATGCAACTGCTGCAGGAGAGTTCTGCTACTTTATTACCGGCCTTTGGCAGCCGATTAGCGCGGGTACATGCTTTGGAGGATGCCCGCATGCAGGTACAGCAACTGCGCTCTGACTGGGACACTCGCCGCACATTTGACTTTGGCGTTTGGCTGAAAGACAGTAAACGCTACATTGGCGATGTAGCCCTTAAAAACCTGGACCGCAGTGTGCCAAAAGCTGAACTCGGAATGTATGTTACGGACTGGCCCGGCACCCGTGCGCTGGCACAGGAGGCGCTGCAAGCAGTGGTTACTTTTGCCTTTGAACAATTGGGCATGAACAGGGTATACCTGCGCTGCACACAAAACAACAACTTTTACGGAGAGCTTGCCGAAGTATGTGGCTTTACAAAAGAAGGGGTGCTCCGCAACGATTACCGCGGTGCTGATTCCGATGAACTGCTGGACCTGTGTTACTACGGCATTACCCGCTACGATTTTGAGCATCAGCAACAGCAACAGAACGCCGTTCATTCTGACGTTACAGCCTGATACTTTCTCAAAAGTTATACTCCCCGGCATAGAAAAGGGGCAGAACTGCACGACCGCCATGTATTGCCATTTGCGTGAAGTTTACCCTAGTGTTTTGGCTTTGCCACAAAAAAGTCTGTGTCGAAGGTCAGGTAGAGGGCATTGGAGAACTCTATCTGCTGCTCGTCCAAGTCCATTACGGGCTCCAGCCGCAGTGTCAGGTATAAGTTGTCGAGCAGCTCAAAATCCTTCATCAGGCGCAGAATGAGCAGGCGGCGGTCTTCATCTACGTAGCCCGGATTTTTGTAGGTGGTGGAGACCGACTGGTACAGTTTGCCGCCCAACTCTGAAATGTACCCCCGGCCATGCCAGTAGCTCAGCATCACATCCGAATACTTCGTGTCCACGCCTGCGTTCAGGTATAGGCCATGGCCTTGTGTAAAACGCCTCAGGTACTCATTCGACAGATCTTTATAGCCTACCCAGTAATTTTTGGTATACACGCGCTGCAGGGCGGCATCGGCATACGTCTTTTCCAGGTCTAGGCCGGCGGCAACATCCAGCAGCGTTACCAGTGGCAGGTCGGAGGCATCTATCTGGCCGCCTTTGTGCTGCGCCGTAAGTTGCACCGGCAAAGTTAGCAGCAGACTATCGCCGGCGGTATGTTTTGCTTCCTGTCGTAGCAGGGTAATGGCTGCCGTGGCACCCGCGTGTATCTGTTCCTGGTCATCTTCGCCCACATACAGCATATTGGCCCAATCTATCCAGGCATCCAGGTTAATGCCCGGGGTATGCAGTTGATACTGCGCCCCATTCTCAAGCCGGCTGTTTATGACGCGCTCAAAGTTATAAAGCGGCTCAATATAACCGTGGTTCAGGTTGCCCTCCAGCGTGCCAAACAACAGCGCCCAGTTAGCGCGTTGGACCTTGATGGTAAAAGTAGGGACAATGTCCTGGTAGCCACCACTGCCGAAATCTTTCCACAGGAAAACGCCGGCATCGATGCGTACATTGGCCGAGGGGTAATACGTAAGCCTGGGGTTGAGTTGGTACCCGAACAGAGTATAGCCATCTGCTATTTTGTTGAAGTACTCATTGTTTTTGCAAAAGCCAAAGCTATACATGCTGAACCGCAGTTGGTTTGCATTCTGCGGAACTACCGGCATCGTTTGCAACAGGGCCTGATTGTTTAACTGCGCTTCGGCAAAGTGGCTGAGGAGAAGGGAAAGCAGCAGCAGAGCAAAGGAACGTATACGCATAGCAGGCGACAGAAAATGGCAGATAGCAGTAAAGGTACAATCTTTCAGCCGTCCTGCGGGCTGCAGGCAATTAAATTGCTGGTTTACTTAACGGCTGCAGCACTTTTAGACATGACTTTGGCCTCGTTTAAAAGCGCCCGGTTGTATTGTACCCAATGTGCCAACTGGTTGTTGCTCCTTTTTACAAGAGCAGGCATTTTATCGGCCAGGTTGGTTGTTTCGTTTGGGTCCTGCTGCAGATCATAAATCGCCGTTTTGTTTGTATAAACATCATAGATAGCTTTATACTTATCTATCCGACATCCATACAAATAATCAGACCAGGTGGAGAAAAAGTAGGTTGTTTTAGTGCGTGATGCATTGTACAGGCTGCTGCCCTGCCACTCTCTCGGAACAGGATATTGCAGGATGTCCAGAATGGTCACCGGCAGGTCTACCAGCCCTGCCACCGTTGTTTGCTGCTGCCCACTAAAGAGTAGCGGATTGATAAAGAGCAGCGGCACCCGCACATTTTCATCATAAATGTTAGAGCCATGTCCGTACTGCCCATGCCGGCCAAATGCTTCGCCATGGTCGCCGACCACCACTACCAGCGTAGATTCTGCCAACCCATTTTGTTTCAGGCTATCGAGCAAAAGCCCCAGGGCTGCATCTGTGTGGTGGAGCGCATTCAAGTACCTGTTCAACTTCGGGTTCTTCGGCTCATAAATCTTTTCAGCACCCGATTCAAAGTATGGCCAGTGTGTCTGCATGGTCCAAAGCATCGCAAAGAAAGGGCGCTGCTCTTTGTCTTGGCTTACCCAGTGCATGAAATTCTGTACCATACATACTTCATCCTTCCCTCCGTCAGCACCATCCGCATCTGATTGGAAAGCGGCCACGTTGCAGGGAAGGCTTTTATGGTCGATGATTTTATCAAATTTACGGTACGACAAAAACCGGTTAACTCCCATGTAGGAAGTGTCGGAGAACCCATAAAAAGCAGTCCGGTAATCTTGCTTCTTTAGCTCAGAGCTCAGTGTAGGCCATTGCAGATCAGGATGCTCGTAGACAATGTTACTGAAAGACAGCTCCGGATAGCTGGAGCCAAGCATGGAAAAGAGCGCATTAACCGAGTTTGGGCTGTGGGAGTAAACATCTTTAAACACAACCGCCTCTGATAAATACTGCTGGATTGTGGGGGTAGCATTATACTTACTCCCATACCCCGCTACATACTCTGCCGGCGTGGATTCCATTATGAACAAAATCACGTTCTTTACTTTGGGGTTTGTCGGAGCCGCGGGTACATACGTTTGCGCAGCCTTTTCAAAGGCACCCCGATACTTCTGCAGCGAGTCTGCCGGGAAATCCTGGAACATGGCGGCTTCCTGGCGTACGTGGGGCGCAAAAGAGCTGGCAAACGCAAAGACCGGGTTTGCTACTTTGCCATAATCGTCATGGTGGTTGTCGCGTATCCGCTCTACATAGCGGTAGCCCACTATAAAGTAGCCCAACAGGCCTACTCCTGCCACCACAGCGACTAACGTGTTTACACTTCTAGTGCCGTGCCACCTGCTGGTCACGGATTCAAGTAACTTTCCGAGCAGCAATAGCCCTATACTTAAAACTACCAGGATGAGTAGCACTCCCCAGAAAATGCCCCCCTGCATCAGATCCAGCACAAACCGGCTTCCTACTAAATTGCTATAGTATAACAGTTGGTAATTAACCGGCGTGTTCAGAATCCCTACTGCAAAAATGTTTACTAACGACCAGCTTAAGGCTAGCAGCAGTATAACGATATAGGCTTTGTAAGTAATCCGCTGGACCGCGGGGTGTTTCCGGAAAGCAATACAAGTGACTACAGCCAGTCCTCCCAAGCCCACCGCAAGGGCAATGTCCTGTACGCTGATCAACAGCACGCGTTTGATCTGCGGCAAGCCCTGCAGCAGGAACGTAAATCCCAGGCCATAGGTGATGGCCCGGATAAAGATCAGGAATAGAATAAAGCAAACGGTGAGGCAGCTTATCTTGCGAATCATGCTCATAAGATTAGGTATTCCGCTTTTCTACTACCTCTAAAACAATATTTCACGTGTCGCCAGCGAAGTTCTCTAGCACTAAGCCGCACCAGCCACTGGCATGGGAAAGTTTTGCAAGGGCGTTCATCAGCACCTCAAGGATTCTGCAACCTGAAGTTTGTTGAAATTATTAAGCTGAATATAAGTTTCATCTAAATTAAACAATTTATATGCTTACACAAGTCATCCAGCTGGAATTTATTTCGCTCGGAAATCTTATAGTATACTTTAATATATAGTGCAAGAAGTGTCAGCTGCTTCGTGGTTTGCGCTGTGGTTCCTATAAATCAGAAAAGCGCATATGTTATACTTTAGCGTATGCGCCTGATGGAGGTAAGTTAACGGTGCAGGAACAGAAGCCCGATGTCAGGTCCTTTCCTGTAAGGAGCTGCTCCCAGTTTACTTGGTTTCGCATAAGAATTAAACCGTGAAACATTGAACCGGGAGCTTGCCACAAAGGTTAGAAAGAAGAGACGAACACAACTATCAGAAAGTCTGGACACGAACAAGGCCATAAACACCTGCCGGCATACTAAAGCGCAGAAGCATTCTTATAAAGCCTAAACACATTAGCATTCTACTACCTGCCGGCTGCATACCCCTGAGGAAGAGCATGTTTAGCAAAGACAATGTTAACCTGCTGTGAAACAAAAGAAAAAGACTGCTAAAAGGCTTTTAAAACTACATAAAAAAGCAGAAAGTATGGCACAAAAGCGTCGCTTGCTTTGTTATGATCAGACGGCGCTAATCAGCTAAAATAATTAGCAAAATACTTGGCTACTGTTTTGGATATTGGCTCCGATTTCGTAATTTCACCTTCAATATAAAAGATCATTAATCACAAACACATGAGCGTAAGCAACGAAAAACTTAAAGCCCTGCAGCTGACCATCGATAAACTCGACAAAACGTACGGTAAAGGCACCGTAATGAAGCTGAGCGATGAGAAAGTAGAGGACATACCGGCCATTTCTACCGGCTCTCTGGGGCTGGACATTGCTTTAGGTATTGGCGGTTTGCCACGTGGCCGTGTTATCGAAATATACGGTCCGGAATCTTCTGGTAAAACCACGCTGACCATGCATGCGATTGCAGAGGCTCAGAAAGCAGGCGGCCTGGCTGCGTTTATCGATGCTGAACACGCATTCGACAAGACATACGCCAAAAAGCTTGGGATTGACACTGAAAACCTGTTGATTTCGCAACCAGATAATGGCGAGCAGGCGCTGGAGATTGCCGACCACCTGATCCGTTCCGGTGCGATCGACATTATTGTGATTGACTCCGTAGCTGCCCTGGTTCCTAAAGGCGAACTGGAAGGCGACATGGGCGACAGCAAAATGGGTCTGCAGGCACGTTTAATGTCACAGGCACTGCGCAAGCTTACCGGTACTATCAACAAAACCGGCTGCTGCTGTATCTTCATCAACCAGTTGCGTGAGAAAATTGGTGTGATGTTCGGTAACCCTGAAACAACTACCGGTGGTAACGCTCTGAAATTCTATGCTTCTGTGCGCCTCGATATTCGTCGCGTTGGTCAGATCAAGGAAAGCGCTGACAACATTACCGGTAACCGTACCCGCGTGAAAGTAGTGAAGAACAAGGTTGCACCTCCTTTCAAAGTGGTGGAGTTTGACATCATGTATGGCGAGGGTATCTCTAAAGTAGGCGAGATTCTGGACCTGGGCGTAGAACTGAACATTGTGCAGAAATCAGGTTCCTGGTTCTCTTATAACGGCGATAAGCTGGGACAGGGCCGCGATGGTGTGAAGCAGATCTTGCTTGACAATCCGGAACTGATGGAGGAAATAGAGCGTAAGATCAGAGACATTGTGAAGGGCGAGCCAGAGAAAGTGGCTGCTGCCCTGGAAGATGCTGCTGCAGAATGAACTCTTTTCCCCACATATAAGTAATAAAAGGTGCTACGTAACAGTAGCACCTTTTTGCTTTAAAGGGGTTGGTTCCCTCGGCTTAGATGTTTAAATTAGGCCATGAAGATACAGTTGGTATAAAAGTTGATTATAACTCTTTATAGACAGGCTGTTCTAAATGCTGATGACGTATGAAGAAGTTTTTCCCGGTTATACTTTTAATTTTATTTGTGGCTTTTGGATTCGTTGCAAAAGAGTGGATGCGCGTTGTGCCCAATGAAAGCTTCTCTACCGGAGAGGTATTAAAGTATAAAGTACACTATGGCCCTATTACAGCTGCTGAAGCAGTGATCGATGTATCGCCGATGATACACCAGGTAAATGAACGCCCCTGCTACCGTGCTACCGTGTATGGCAAAACCACTAACTCATTCGATCTGTTTATTAGAGTGCGGGATACGTGGCAATCATACATCGATACCGCTGCTATTCTGCCACACCGTTCGTTCCGCAACATTGAGGAGGGCAATTACCGCAAACGCGAAACAGTGGACTTTAACCACTACAGCAATGTTGCCTCTGTAGAGAAGAAAAAGAAATCAAAACCAAAGGAAACCGGCAGCTATAAAATACCCGATAATGTACAGGACATTGTCAGTGGAATGTACTACCTGCGCACCATCGACTACGACAAACTGCGCCCCGGCGACAAAGTGAATGTGAAAGGATTCTTTGACGAAGAAACCTTCGATATGCAGGTGATTTATAAAGGCCGCGAGGTGGTGAGCACAAAAGCCGGCGATTTCAGGGCCATCAAACTGGTGCCTAAAATGCCGGCTAATAAAATGTTTAAGGGCGAAAACGCTATTACCGTATACTTGTCGGATGATAAAAACAAGATTCCGGTACTGATAGAGGCAGAAATGTTTGTGGGCTCGCTGAAAGTTGACCTCTACGATTATAAAAACCTGAAGCACAAACTGATGTTGGCTCAAAATTAAAGGCTGTGCGGCACGGAGTAGCGCCTGTGTTAAGAAAATATTATGATTTGGTTAAATCGGCTAAGGTACTGTAATGTGTAGTATCTTTACAGGGTATAAAGGCATTGCAGTTGGATTGTTTACAACTTAGCCCCGCTTGCGTTAGCACGTTGTTGCTGGGCCTAAGGGAATAATTACTTAACCAAATCCCATACCACTGTGCAAACCGCAGCAAACTATAAGATCCTTGTAGTAGACGACGATCCGGACATCGTAGAGATGCTACAGTATAACCTCACCCGCGAAGGCTACGATGTAGCGCAGGCAGAGAACGGCAAAAAAGCAATTGAAGAGGCACAAGATTTCAAGCCGGACATTATCCTGATGGACGTGATGATGCCAGTGCTGGATGGTATTGCCGCCTGCCGCCAGTTGCGCGAAATGAATGAGTTCCGCCATACCCACGTTATCTTTTTAACTGCCCGTGCCGAGGAGTTCTCAGAAGTAGCTGCTTTCGAGGCCGGAGCCGATGATTTCCTGACGAAGCCTATCAAACCCCGCGCATTGCTTAGCCGCCTGGCTGCCTTTACCCGCCGCGACTCGCAGCAGGAAGAGCAGGAGAAAGTAATCGAGATCGGCGGCCTGCGCATCGACCGCACCAGCTTTGCCGTGTATAAAGGCGACAGCAAAATCACACTGCCGAAAAAGGAGTTCGAACTGCTCTCGTTCCTGGCTGCTACACCAAACAAAGTGTTTACACGCGAAGAGCTCCTCAACAATGTGTGGGGCAGCGATGTGTATGTGATTGCCCGCACCGTGGATGTACACATCCGTAAAGTGCGTGAAAAGATCGGCGAAGAAAACATCAGAACCATCAAAGGGGTAGGCTATAAGTTCAACACCGATTAAAGCATGAATCTAAACTCCCGTACGCTTGCTCTTTTAACCTCATTGGCGGTGGCTGTTGTGCTAACCGCCTTTCTTGCTTTAGCCACCTACCTCTCGTCCGAAGGCCTGAAAGTTGCGCTGGTGGTGGTGTTCATTAGCTGTTTTTTTCTGGTGCACTTCTCTTATGAGGCGCTGGTGTTTCGCGAGATCAAAAATGTTTACTCGAGCCTGGAGAAACTAAAGAAGCAGAACTACAACAAAGTTGAAGGACAACTGGCCTTTACTGCTGATCCGCTTAAAAAAATTAAGGAAGATATTTTCCTGATCGCCGAGCAGAAGCAACAGGAGATCGATGAGCTGAAGCACCTGCAGTCGATGCGCCGGGAATTTCTGGCTGACGTGTCACACGAGTTAAAAACACCCATCTTTGCTGCACAGGGCTTCATTCATACCTTGCTTGACGGCGCCATAGATGACCCCAACGTGCGCGATAAGTTTCTGCAGAAAGCCGGCAAAAGCCTCGACTCCCTGGATGCGCTGGTGCAGGATCTGATCAGCATTTCGCAGTTTGAAAAAGGCGTGGTGAAGATGCAGAAACGCAACTTTGATGCCGCGCAGCTGGTGCGGGAGGTATTTGAGCAATTGGAACTGAAAGCTGCCGCGCAGGAAATGACGCTGCACCTGTTAGTAGAGCCTGAAGAGCAGATCATACTTTATGCTGACCCAAACCGGATGCGGCAGGTCTTCATCAACCTCGTGGACAATGCCATCAAGTATGGACGCCGCAAAGGCAACATCTGGGTCTCGTTTTCTGAAGGTAAGAAGAAGTATACCATCACCGTAAAAGACGACGGCAAAGGTATTGCTGAGGAGCACATCAACCGCATTTTCGAGCGTTTCTACCGCATCGACAAGAGCCGCGCTCGCGATACCACCAGCACCGGCCTGGGCCTTGCCATCTGCAAGCACATCGTGGAGGCGCACCGCTCCATCATCGCTATCAAAAGCGAATTGGGCAAGGGTACCACGCTGCGGTTT
Source organism: Pontibacter chitinilyticus (assembly GCF_039748935.1). Classification (NCBI taxonomy): domain Bacteria; kingdom Pseudomonadati; phylum Bacteroidota; class Cytophagia; order Cytophagales; family Hymenobacteraceae; genus Pontibacter; species Pontibacter chitinilyticus. The sequence continues at coordinate 11,086 of NZ_JBDIZJ010000003.1, read as the reverse complement.
AAGCTGCCGAAGGCGAAGAAGGAGTAGGTGGCGGAACTAGCTTTCAGCGGTAGCCTTGAACGTTTTGATGAAATGAACGGTGCCGCTGCCGTTCTTGGGCACCAGGTCAAAGCTTACCCGCACGCCCTGAATGTGGAGCGGCTTGTTTGCTTTCAGCAGCTGCCCCATATAGAACGTCGCTCTTTTACCGTCTTCTAGCAACGACTCCTGCTCGGTGGCCACCAGTTCCTGTTCCAGGTTCTGAATGCCGGCCATTTCTAAAACCGATGGGTTAAACAGGTATTCTACTGAGCTTACGTCAAGCTTATACTGATAAGCATGAGCAGCATCAGAACTTGATGTTTCTTGATAAACAGGCCTCCTGTTCAGGTAAAACACGCCTAACGCTTTCGAATAAAAAGGCGCCAGCCCCTGCCCACTTGAGAGGTCAGATCCGCTTACATTAAAATACACGTTTGTTAAGCCAACTCCTGAAGGCGCCAGCTGCATGTCTAAGGTTGTGTTCCATTTGGTATGCGCCCAAGCCCTTTTATAATTTATAGCATCCAATACAGCTTCTTCCTTCAAACTCTTTAGCTGATCCAGATCTGCTCCGGATAGTGAGCCGGCTAGTTGGCTCAAATCTTTTTGGCCATACAGCATGTAAACAGCATCCGCTGATATAGTGCTTCCAAAATTCTGACTTAATCCGAAAGCATGCACTTTGCTCTCTAGCTTGCCTGCTGGCTGCCCGTTGAGCGACAGTGCATATTGCTTTACCATTAAAAGGGTACTCCCTATCCGGAACATGGAATTTTTGCTGTAAATATTCTTGTCGAAAGCTAGTTCATACTCTACGGCAAGCCAAGAGGAATCGGCAAGTGGCTGCGGCTCATAAGAGAAAGCAGGCATGTTGTTCTTATCCACGTCAACGATGAATTGGTTTGTAAATTAAGTAAGGGAGAGCCTTCAGACGTTTGCACGCTGCTTTGCAGAATATTGTAATCCTGCACATGTTGTGTACCCGGTCCAACAAAATAGTAATACCTTAAAATGCCTCTGTACTTGTTATACAAGCCTAGCATTAGTGGCTCCGACCAGTGCTTTGTCGAAGAAGTGCTTATGTATAACTCCCACCCGTCCGACTTTTTGTAGTCATTGCGAATATCATCGCTGAACTGCGTTTTGCTTTGTCACTCCAGGGCATAGGAACACGCTGCACACCCGGAGGCAAAGGCAAATATTCCAGGTTCTCCCAATCAAATGCTTCCTGGCCTTCTGCATAGTCTATCGGGTATTCTACAGCTGTAAATGTCGTCGATTATCTTTGGCGCTGCACCGGTTACTTCTTCTGAAATAATGCTCAGTTCAGGTTCAGGATTTTCAATCTTGTGTTTTGTGCAACTCAGGTTTGTAAAAATAAGCGCAGATACGAACAGGAAATGCAGGAGGTAATTTGTTGTTTTCATTTGTTATGCTGTAAAGGTAAGTGGCTAGCTTGTTGATAGTATGTGTAAGGTATTTTCCTTAATCATTTTCCTAAGGGTTTGGGCAAAGAAGTTTGTTAAGCTTAAAATCTGCTTATAACGTTAGGCCAATTCCCAGCCTTACCCCAGCATCTAGCATGCTCTGCTGGTAATTTTGTGCTCGAAAAGCAATAACAGCGTGCTGTTGTAAAAAGGGATTGACAAAGGCCGACACTTTGGGGCTGAAGCTATACTTTAAACCTACGCCAGCTATAAATCCAATGCCAGACTGGTCGTCTACAAAGCTGCTCTTCGTCTCAAAATCCGCTACCACCCCGGCTTGTACAAAAAGATATTTCCAAAAGTTGGCTCTGGCAGTTATGGGAACTGATAGCAATGCAAGGCTACTTGTCCGGGTGGCCATCTCCCGACCTGGATAAAAACCTGGTGTAACACTGACAGTATAGTTCGTGTAAGCAAGGCCTGTTTCCATACTTAGCCAGTTGTTTAAGGGCTTTAGGTAAGATAAGCCTATCCCGTAAAACCCTTCTCCATTGTAACTTCCTGCTCCGTCTAACTGTGGTTCCAGAATTACATTTGTTCCTGTAGCAAATGTAAAGTTCAATTCACCTTTAGGTATAGTCTGAGCAAATACTTGGGTGCATGCCATTAAAAGGCAGAGCATTAGCAGTAAGGTTGTTTTCATAAGTATGTAGTTAAGATTTAGATCTATAGGACACCAGCATACTTGCCGCGCAGTAATTTATACTTCGCCGATTAGCAAGCGAGCACATGGCTACAGTGCTTCACTGCAAGTATACATCTGACTCTACTAATATAGTTAAAATCCTCCAGCTATAGTATTTAAGATAGAAATAACTTTATTCCACTTTGTTAAGAATAGCCGCCCTAGAGCAGAAGCCATACATACCTAAATACCGAACACCTCAAAATTGCGTATCTTTGCAGCATGTATGGCAACAAGGATAGCTGTATCTGAAACAAAGTATAAAGCAAGATGAAATACCCGGTTTTTAAGGACCTGATCATATTTGAGAACGAGGACTATGTGGTGGTGAACAAACCCCCATTTTTGTCTACATTAGAGGACCGCACACCTAATTCTACTAACTTGCTAAAGCTGGCCCGCCAATATAGCCCCGACATGCAGGCCTGCCACCGCCTGGACAAGGATACATCCGGCTGCCTGGTGTTTGCCAAGAACCCGGAAGCTTATCGCCACTTGGCCATGCAGTTTGAAGCCCGTGAAGTATATAAAATTTACCATGCCGTAGTATGGGGGCAGCATAAGTTTGAAGACGAGCTGGTAAACCGCTCTATTGAGGCCAGCGCCAAAGGAGTAGCGAAACTAACGCCCAAGGGCAAGCCGGCAGAAACCTTTTTCACGACCATTGAGAACTACAGCCGCCATACGCTGCTGGAGTGCAACCCCGTAACCGGTCGCCTGCACCAGATACGCGTGCATGCTGCTTTTCTGGGTGCTCCCATTGTGGCAGATGGGCTGTATGGCGGCGAGCAGGTATACCTGAGCCAACTGAAGCGCAATTTTAACCTGAAGCAGGAAACAGAAGAACAGCCGCTTATCAAACGCTTTGCCCTGCATTCCTTTAACATTGGATTTACACTGCTCAATGGGGAGCCTGTAAAAATAGAGGCGCCTTATCCGAAAGATTTTGCTGTGCTGGTAAAGCAGTTGCGCCTGCACTAAGCAGCCCTTCCGTAGAGACGCAAATCCGGCGTCTCTACGACACCCGCAGCACAATTTTACCAATGTTCCTATTCTCCTGCATGTAACGATGCGCATCGGCCACGTCCTTCCAGTCGAAAACGGTGTCTACTACGGGTTTTATACTTCCGTTCTGGAGCAAAGGCAGCACGAAAGCACTCATCTCCTGGGTGAGCTTTATTTGGTAAGCGCTGGAGCGGGAACGAAGCGTAGAGCCCATCACCTGCAGCCGCTTGGCCAGCAGGCTACGCAGGTCAAAATCCTCTACCTTGCCACCCCCTAAACTGGCCAGCAGCACCATGCGCCCATCCTGCCGCAGGCAGCGGATATTCGATTTAAAGTATGGCGCACCAATAAAGTCGATGATGACGTCTACGCCTTCAGAATTTGTGTAGGCCATTACCTCCTCTTCAAAACTCTGCTCTTTATAGTTGATGGCTTGCTGTGCGCCTAAGTCCAGGCACGCCTGCAGCTTAGGCCCTGAAGCAGTGACCAGCACCTCAGCCTTTTTGGCCCGCGCTAACTGTATGGCTGCCGTGCCTACTCCGCTGGCCCCGGCATGCAACAACACCCGCTCTCCCGCCTGCAGCTTGCCCAGCCACACCAGCGCCTGGTAGGCTGTAAGGAAGACCTCAGGTATGGCAGCAGCCTCCTCCATACTTAATTTGTCGGGCAGCGGCATTGCCATAGATTCGTGGATAATGGCATATTCAGCATACCCGCCGCCGGGCAACAAGCCAAAGACCTTATCGCCTTTCTGAAAGCGCGTGCAGTTTATGCCGGCCTCTATTACCTCTCCGGCAATCTCCAGGCCCAACAGCGGACTTGCGCCCTCTGGTGGCGGATACTTGCCCTCGCGCTGCATGGTGTCGGCTCTGTTTAGGGCGGTAGCATGCACCCGCACCAGTAACTCATCAGGTTTGGGCAATGGCTGCTCATACTCGCCCAAATAAAGTTGTTCGGGGCCGCCGGGTTGTTTTACAAGGATTGCTTTCATAGGTAATGGAATAAAGGTTTATAGCTAAGTATACAGCTGATCAAATTTTTCAGCTTCTCTTGCAAGGTACTGGTTACGCTTTCACAGCCTCAGCAGCACCTCTCCTTCCGAGGCAAAAAGCTGCTGAAGACATTCTACGAAAAGAACCAACCGGCCTCCTACTCCCGTCGAATCGCTTCCACCGGGTCTAGCCGGGCGGCGCGCATGGCAGGATACGTACCAAACACGACGCCCACCACAACTGCTACCCCCGCTATTAACAGGAACGTATTGGCAGTATAAGCGGCTTGAAATGGTACATCGGCAAAGGCTTTGATGAGGGGTACTAGTCCGAGGGAGGCAAGTACGCCAAGCAGCAGGCCAAGTATACTTCCAAAGAGCGACACCGTAACTGACTCAGCTAGGAACTGCAGCAGGACATCACGCTTTTTAGCACCCATCGCCTTTCTTACGCCAATTTCTACGGTGCGTTCCGTTACCGAAATCAGCAGCACGTTCATCACACCAATACCACCTACCACTACGGAGATCCCCACGATCAGCCCCATCACCAATCGGAAAAGCAGAAAACCCTGTGCCGCCTGCTCCACCCGCGATCCGTTGGTAACAACCCTGAAGTCCGTCGTATCAGCAGGGAAGTTGGCTTTGAGCCACTGCTCGGCATGCGCTTGCAGCAGAGGCACGTCCTCTACGTTCACTGCTTCCAGTGTGCCCGTTGGCGGACTGGCCTTCAGCTGTTCATCCGTCAGCAGCGTAATCGGAAAACAAATCAAGGCAGCCTCGCCCGCACCAGACGCCAACTCCCCAATCACCTGCAGCTGGAGGTTGTTGTAAGTGATGCTCTTACCCAGCAGCGACTGCGCCGAATCTTTCCCCAGCGCCTGTACGGCAAAATGATGATTTATAAAAGCTACGTGCTGCTGCTGTTGCACATCCGCCGTATCAAAGAATCTCCCCTTGTCCATTTTGATGAAAGCCGGAAAGGAAGCGTTGGTCGCCATTACCGTTGCGGCAATGGGCTCGTTTTTGCCCGCCAGCTTCACTTCCCCGTTTTGGCGCTGCTGCAGAAGCCCTGTGGCAGCGCGTGGCAAGGAAGCCAACAGTTTTGTGAAGCTCTCCATCGTTAGGTAAGCATAGTTCTCCTTATCCAAGCGCAGGTTATCGGTGGTCTTCTGCGTATTCGTGAGCACGACAATGGCTTTGAGAGAAGTAGTGGTGGTGATCTGCTCCTGCGCATACTTTTCCATGCCATCTATCAGCACGAACACCGTTACCAGTGCTGCTACGCCAATCACAATGCCAAGTACCGAGAGAAAAGTATGAAATAACCTGGCCTGGACATTCTGCAGGGCCAGTGAAAAGGAAATGAGCAGTTTCTTGAGCATACAAGCAGGTATTTGTATAAATATACTGATTTATACTTCCCGATTTATACTTTACCCGCCCTAGTTTATACTTGTTCCGCGTGCAATTCTGATTATCTCTAAGAGACTGCATGTGGCACTTCAGCTAAGTATTTTAAAGATAAATAAGAATCTTGTTGCCATTATTACGATATTTTCGTAAATATACGAAAATATCGTAATACTATGGAAAAGCTAACACAACAGGAAGAAGAAGCAATGCAGGTTATTTGGGAACTGGATGGCGGTTTTATCAAGGATTTTCTGGAAAAGCTTTCGGAGCCAAAACCGCCTTATACAACGCTGGCATCTACGGTGAAGAACCTGGAGAAAAAAGAATACCTCGCGAGCGAAAAACTGGGCAATACCTACCGCTACACACCACTTATTAAAGCGGAAGATTATAAGAAGCGCTTTATGAAAGGCTTTGTAGGTGATTACTTCAAGCACTCCTACAAAGACCTGGTGGCATTTTTTGCTAAAGAAAAGCAGATCAGCGCCGAAGAACTGAAGGAGATTATTGATATGATCGAAAACAAAAAATCAGAATAGTATGCCAGCCCTCCTTTTATACTTGCTGAAAGCAAATATTGCGCTGCTGCTCTTTTACCTGGCCTACCACCTGGTGCTGCGGCGACTGACTTTTTATGCGCTCAACCGCCTGTTCCTGCTATTTAGCCTCTTCTTCTCCGCGCTCTACCCGCTGGTAGATATATCGGAGTTGTTTCGGCAGCACCAGGCTTTGGCTTATACTTATATCCCTGCACTGCCCGCCTGGCAGGTAGCCCCTGCACTCCCCGGCGAACCAAGCGCCTTTAATTTCTGGCTCGTTCCGGTGGTGCTTTTCTGGCTGGGCACGGCGGTTATGGCGATACGGCTGTTGCTGCAGTTCGTGTCCCTCTACCGCATTCACGCTGCTTCGATGTCGGCCGCATACCAAGGCATTGGTTACAGGCAAGCTCAAAGTATAGTCCACGCCTTCTCGTTCTGGCAGACCATTTACCTCAATCCCAGGCAGCATAAAGCGGGAGACATAGAAGCCATACTACACCATGAGCAGGTGCACGTAGCCGAGTGGCACACGTTGGATGTGCTGCTGGCGGAGCTAAGCACCGTATTTTACTGGTTTAATCCAAGCGTATGGCTCCTGAAGAAAGTAGTTAAAGAGAATCTGGAGTTTATTGCTGACCAGCAAGTGGTACAAGCCGGTCTGGATCGCAAAACCTACCAGTACCTGCTCCTGAAAGTGACAGGCGTTCCGGAGCCACAAATCGCCAATCAATTTTACTTTCCCTCACTTAAAAGAAGAATCGCTATGATGAACAAAATTCCTACCCGCAAGGCTAGTCAGCTCCGGTTGTTGGTTGTGCTACCGCTTGTTACTTTTCTACTCTTTGCTTTCCAAAATACAACACAGCCTGAGAATGCCGGCCCTGTGCTCCGGGAGCAACAGAATGACGCTATTGTTTACTATATAGATGGCGTAAAAGCCACGAAGAAGGTAGCCGATCAGCTAAACCCCAATGCTATCTACAGTGTAGATGTGGTAAAAGGAGAGCAGGCTAAAGAAGTACCCGATAACAAAGCCGGCAAAGATGTGATATCCATTATAACCAAGCAGAACAAAGACTCTGAACAGGTCCGAAAATTTCAGGAACACCTGCCGCAGCACAGCACCCAGGAGCAATCAGGTACGCTTCCTTTTATCTTTATCCCTGCAAACGACCCGTATTATAAGAATAACTTACCAGCCGATTACGTTGCTTTTCTGAAGCGCAACCCCTCCGTAAAACAACTGGGCTGGAAGTTCGACAACAGCAAAAACTGGAATCTGGAATCCATCATCATCTACCTGAAGTCAGGGAAAGAAGAGGAGTATGCCTTTCATCAAAAGCCCCGCATTCCAGCCGTGGAGGAGAAGTATGGCCCACTGCCTGCCCTACCGGCACCGCCGCCGCCTGCTGTGGCAGCTAACCCATCAGTTCCGCCACCACCTCCACCCCCTGCAATGCCAAGTCCGCTCTATATTCAGGATAAGGCTAATTTACCAGCAGATTACGAAGCATTTCTGAAGCGCAACCCGACAGTGGATCGGGTAGGTTGGACAGGCACTGATATGAAAAAGATAATCCTTTATTTTAAGTCTGGCAAATCCGAGACTTATAATCTAAACAACAGCAAGAGCATGGATGCGGCCATAAACAAGTATGGGGAATTACCAGCCTCTCCTCCTCCTCCGCCCCCACCACCGATAAGAGCCAACAATAAATAGAAAGCCGAAATCTAAAGGCCCTGAGAAACCTCACCCGTTTCTCAGGGCCTTTTTGGTAAAGATACCTGCAAGTAGCTCCTATCTTGTCATACTATTTACCTGTTACACAGCATATTTCTGCACAGAGGTTGTATCTCAAATAAATTACTTATATCTTTGTGTCCATTTTTCAAGAACCGAAAGTCCTATAATTAAATAAATAAATCGCTTACAACCACTAAAAATGGATCATTTAAGTTATAAGACCCAGTATGTCAGCAAAAAAACCGCCAATAAAGGCTGGGTAGTTGTTGACGCCGGGCAAGGAAGCTTGGGTCGTGTGGCAGCAGAAGTTGCCAAGATCCTCAAAGGCAAGCACAAGCCTTCGTACACGCCAAACGCTGACTGCGGAGACAACGTGATCATCATCAATGCGGATGACACGCGTTTCACAGGTCGCAAATGGGATCAGAAGTACTACCTGTCGCACACTGGTTATCCAGGTGGCCAGCGCAGAATTTCTCCCCGTGAGCTTAAGGCGAAATCATCAACGCTGTTGGTAGAGCGTGCTGTGCGCGGTATGTTGCCTAAGAACAGATTAGGCCGCGAGTTATTCAGAAATCTTCATGTTTTTGCAGGAAGCGAGCATCCTTATGCAGCTCAGCAGCCTAAAGAATTAACCCTCAACATTTAATTTAATGGAAGTTATCAATACATCCGGTAGAAGAAAAACCTCGGTGGCACGCATCTACATGACGGCCGGGCAAGGGAATATCACTATTAACGGTAAAGATATCAAGGCATACTTCCCTAGTGAAGTATTACAAACTATTGTGAATCAGCCGTTTCAAACCTTAGATCTAATTGGCAAGTACGATATTACTGCCAATCTAAAAGGTGGTGGTGTAAGCGGCCAGGCTGAAGCACTTAGACTTGCTATCTCTAAAGCACTGGTAGTTGAGAACGCCGAGACTAAGTCAGCACTTCGTAAAGAAGGCTTTATCACCCGTGACCCACGCATGGTAGAGCGTAAGAAGTTCGGTAAGCGTAAAGCGCGTCGTTCATTCCAGTTCAGTAAACGTTAATATTAAAGGTGTATCAACAACATGGCAAGTACTAATTATAAAGAATTACTTGAGGCAGGTGTTCACTTTGGCCACCTTACCCGCAAGTGGGATCCGAAAATGGCGCCGTATATCTTCATGGAGAAGAACGGTATCCATATCATTGACCTGAACAAGACGTTAGCCTCGCTTGACGAAGCTACTTCAGCGATCAAAAACATTGCTAAATCTGGTCGCAAGATCCTTTTCGTTGCTACTAAAAAGCAGGCGCAGGAAATTGTAACAGAAGAAGCAAAGCGTCTGAAAATGCCTTATGTAACGGATCGTTGGTTAGGCGGTATGCTGACTAACTTCGCTACGGTGCGTAAGTCATTGAAGAAAATGTCTACCATTGATAAGATGGTGAAAGACAACACCGCTTATGCGGCTATTGCTAAGCGTGAGAAATTAATGCTTTCTCGTGAGCGTGAGAAACTGGAGCGTGTACTGGGTGGCATCGCAGACCTGTCTCGCCTGCCAGCTGCCCTGTTTGTAGTAGACGTAAAGCGTGAGCACATTGCGGTAAAAGAAGCACAGAAGCTGAACCTGCCGGTTTTTGCAATCTGCGACACGAACTCTAACCCGGAACTGGTGGATTTCCCTATCCCGGCAAACGACGACGCTTCGAAGTCTGTAGCCCTGATCGTTTCGATCATCGGTAAGGCGATTGAAGAAGGTTTGTCTGAGCGGAAAGTGGACAAAGAAGAAAGTGAGCGCAAGCGTTCTGAAGAAGAAGGCATTAAGGCGAAACAAGAAGCAGACGAGCAATAAGCTATTGTTCATATTATCCTAGACAAACTGAACATTGGGCACAGCTGCTTCAATGTTCAGTTTGTTTTAGGGGATTAAGAAAGACAAGGGTTCCTCGGCAGCTACGATGCAAGCCGTTAGCCCAAAGGTATTTCTACTTCCATAAAAGTAAACGTATAATTTATAATTCTTAAGTATAAAAAAATGGCTATTACAGCACAAGACGTTAACAGACTCCGCCAGGAAACAGGAGCAGGTATGATGGACTGCAAGAAAGCGCTGACAGAAGCAAATGGCGACTTTGAAGCAGCGAAGGACATCCTGCGTAAGCAAGGTCAGAAAATTGCAAACAAGCGTGCTGACAATGCCACTTCTGAAGGAATTGTATTGACGCAGGTAAATGCAGAAGGCACAACAGGCAAAGTAGTAGCAATAGCCTGCGAAACAGAGCCGGTATCGAAAGTAGAAGATTTCCAGAACCTGGCTAAATCTGTACTGGAAGCGGCTGTTTCTAAAAATCCGACCTCTAAAGAGGAGTTGTTGGCTACACCACAGGCTGATGGCCGCTCGCTACAGGACCATATCACTGACTTGATGGGTAAGATTGGAGAGAAGATCGACGTTATATCGTACGAAACAGTAAATGCTGATAAAGTAGTGGCGTACAACCACTCCAATGGCAAACTGGGCGTACTGGTTGGTCTGACAAATACCAATGGCACTGATGTAACAGAAGTTGGTAAGGACATAGCGATGCAGATCGCGGCAATGAAGCCAATTGCGTTGGATAAAGACGGCGTTGATTCTGCAACGATCGAGCGCGAGATTGAAGTAGGCAAAGAGCAGGCGCGTGCCGAAGGCAAGCCAGAAAACATGCTGGAGAAAATTGCACAAGGCAAGCTGAACAAGTTCTACAAAGAGAACACCCTACTGAACCAGGAGTTCGTAAAAGACTCTTCGCTCACTATTTCACAGCTGCTGGAAAAGACCAGCAAAGGCTTAAAAGTAAGCGAGTTCAAGCGTGTAGCTATCGGCTAAGCGCCAACACAAGTATAAAAAGAAAAGGCCCGCACATGTGCGGGCCTTTTTTGTGTTTACGAATCGAAGAGGATTCTATTCGGACTCCTTCTACTTGCCAAGCCTAAATAGCTACCCAGCCCCGCTTGTGATTTGATTCCAAAATACGCTCACAGATGAGTAGCTCCCGGTAACCGTCAGCAAATGTGGGATAGGTCGGGCTTGCTGGTTGACCACCGCTTTCAATTGCAGCATACACCTCTTTGAACATTTGCTTGGAAGTATCGGGGAAACCTTCGTTGTGGCCACCAGGAAACGTAATCAGGGAGCGCACTTCCGGGTGCACCAGCGACGGATCGCGCATGAGCAGTTG